>NZ_JABMCN010000222.1 GCF_013179515.1 Pseudomonas sp. CM27 | reverse complement strand
AACGCCTGTGGATCATGATCAAGAACTACGCCCAGCTGGACTTCGGCGACAGCTTCTTCCGCGATGCCAAGGTCATCGACCTGATCATCGAGAAGATGCCGGTGTCGATTTCGCTGGGGCTGTGGAGCACGCTGATCATGTACCTGGTGTCGATCCCGCTGGGCATCGCCAAGGCCGTGCGCCACGGCAGCCATTTCGACGTGTGGACCAGTTCGGCGATCATCGTCGGCTACGCCATTCCGGCGTTCCTGTTCGCCATCCTGCTGATCGTGCTGTTCGCCGGCGGCAGCTACTTCGACTGGTTCCCGCTGCGCGGCCTCACCTCCAACAACTTCGACGAGCTGAGTACCACCGGCAAGGTGCTGGACTACTTCTGGCATCTGGTGCTGCCGATTACCGCGCTGGTCATCGGCAACTTTGCCACCATGACCCTGCTGACCAAGAACAGCTTCCTGGACGAAATCAACAAGCAGTACGTGGTCACCGCCAAGGCCAAGGGCCTGAGCCGGCCACGGGTGCTGTATGGCCACGTGTTCCGCAACGCCATGCTGCTGGTGATCGCCGGCTTCCCCTCGGCGTTCATCGGCATCTTCTTCACCGGCTCTTTGCTGATCGAGGTGATCTTCAGCCTCGACGGCCTGGGCCTGATGAGCTTCGAGGCGGCCATCAACCGCGACTATCCGGTGGTCTTCGGCACCCTGTTCATCTTCACCCTGCTGGGGCTGGTGGTGAAACTGATCGGCGACCTGACCTATACCCTGGTCGATCCGCGCATCGACTTCGCCAGCCGGGAGCACTGACATGGCCTTGTCCCCTCTCAACCGCCGGCGCTTCGAGCGTTTCAAGGCCAACCGCCGTGGCTGGTGGTCGCTGTGGCTGTTCCTGATCCTGTTCGGCCTCAGCCTGGGCGCCGAGCTGATCGCCAACGACAAGCCGATTGCCGTGCGTTACGACGGCGAGTGGTACTTCCCGGCGTTCAAGCGCTACCCGGAAACCACCTTCGGCGGCGAGTTCCCGCTGGAAGCCAACTACAAGAGCCCGTACATCCGCGAGCTGCTGGCGAAGAAAGACAGCTTCGTGCTGTGGGCGCCGATCCCGTTCAGCTATCAGAGCATCAACTACGACCTGCGCGTACCGGCCCCGGCCCCGCCCTCGGCGGACAACCTGCTGGGCACCGACGACCAGGGGCGCGACGTGCTGGCGCGGGTGATCTACGGCTTCCGCGTTTCGGTACTGTTCGCCCTCACCTTGACCATCCTCAGCTCCATCATCGGGGTCATCGCCGGGGCGCTGCAGGGGTTCTATGGCGGCTGGGTCGACCTGGTCGGACAACGCTTCCTGGAAATCTGGTCCGGCTTGCCGGTGCTTTACCTGCTGATCATCCTCGCCAGCTTCGTGCAGCCGAATTTCTGGTGGCTGCTGGGAATCATGCTGCTGTTCTCGTGGATGAGCCTGGTGGACGTGGTACGCGCCGAGTTCCTGCGCGGGCGCAACCTGGAATACGTGCGCGCCGCCCGCGCCCTGGGCATGCGCAACGGCGCAATCATGTACCGGCACATCCTGCCCAACGCGATGATTTCGACCATGACCTTCATGCCGTTCATTCTCACTGGCGCCATCGGTACCCTGACCGCGCTGGACTTCCTTGGCTTTGGCCTGCCCGCAGGTTCGCCGTCGCTGGGCGAGCTGGTGGCCCAGGGCAAGTCCAACCTGCAAGCCCCGTGGCTGGGCATCAGCGCCTTCGCGGTGCTGGCGCTGATGCTGAGCCTGCTGGTGTTCATCGGCGAATCCGCCCGCGACGCCTTCGACCCGAGGAAGTGACATGAGTGAACAGAACCTGATCGAAGTGCGGGACCTGGCCGTGGAGTTCGTCACCGGCGACCAGGTCAACCGGGTGGTCGATGGCATCAGCTTTGACATCCGCAAGGGCGAGACGCTGGCATTGGTAGGCGAAAGTGGCTCGGGCAAATCGGTTACTGCGCACTCGATCCTGCGCCTGCTGCCGTACCCTCTGGCGCGCCACCCCAGCGGCAGCATCCGGTACGAGGGCAAAGACCTGCTGCAGCAGAACGAGAAGACCCTGCAACGCATTCGCGGCAACCGCATTGCGATGATCTTCCAGGAGCCGATGACCTCGCTGAACCCGCTGCACTGCATCGAAAAGCAGATCAACGAAATCCTCCTGCTGCACAAAGGCCTCACCGGCAAGGCAGCCACCGCCCGCACGCTGGAGCTGCTGGAGCTGGTCGGTATTCCCGAACCGCGCAAGCGCCTGAAAGCCCTCCCCCACGAACTGTCTGGCGGGCAGCGCCAGCGGGTGATGATCGCCATGGCGCTGGCCAACGAGCCAGAGCTGCTGATTGCCGACGAACCCACCACGGCGCTGGATGTGACCGTGCAGCTCAAGATTCTCGACCTGCTCAAAGACCTGCAGGCGCGCTTGGGCATGGCCTTGCTTCTGATCAGCCATGACCTCAATCTGGTGCGGCGCATCGCTCACCGCGTGTGCGTGATGCAGCGCGGGCAGATTGTCGAGCAGGCCGACTGCGCCACGCTGTTCAGCGCGCCGCAGCACCACTACACGCAGATGTTGATCAATGCCGAGCCCAGCGGGCTGCCGGCGCACAACCCGGTGGGGGCACCGTTGCTGGAGGTGGATGACCTCAAGGTATGGTTCCCGATCAAGAAGGGCTTTCTGCGGCGCACGGTTGACCACGTGAAAGCGGTGGACGGCGTCAACTTCAGCTTGCCGCAGGGGCAGACGCTGGGGATTGTCGGCGAGTCCGGTTCGGGCAAGTCGACGTTGGGCCTGGCCATTCTGCGCCTGATCTCCAGTCAAGGTGGCATTCGTTTTCACGGGCAGAACCTGGACGCCTTGAATCAGCAGGCCGTGCGCCCGTTGCGGCGGGAAATGCAGGTGGTGTTCCAGGACCCGTTTGGCAGCCTGAGCCCGCGCATGTGTGTGGCGGATATCGTTGGCGAAGGGTTGCGTATTCACCGCATTGGCACCGCAGCCGAGCAGGAAGCGGCCATTGTCGCGGCCTTGGAGGAAGTGGGGCTGGATCCGCGTACTCGCCATCGTTATCCCCATGAGTTTTCCGGCGGACAGCGCCAGCGCATCGCCATTGCCAGGGCGCTGGTGCTGAAGCCGGCGCTGATCCTGCTGGATGAACCCACATCCGCGCTGGACCGCACCGTGCAGCGGCAGGTGGTGGAGTTGCTGCGTAATCTGCAGCAGAAGTACAACCTGACGTACCTGTTCATCAGCCATGACCTGGCGGTGGTGAAGGCGCTGAGTCACCAGTTGATGGTGATCAAGCACGGGCAGGTGGTGGAGCAAGGGGATGCACAGGCGATATTTCATGCGCCGCAGCATCCGTATACACGGCAGTTGCTGGAGGCGGCGTTTTTGGAGGTGGATGCCGTAAGCTAGCTTTTGGGGGCCGCTCTGCAGCCCATCGCCGGCAAGCCAGCTCCCACCCCGACCGCGCAGTCTCCAAGACTTGCGCTATCCCTGTGGGAGCTGGCTTGCCGGCGATGGGCCGCAGAGCGGCCCGCTTCTGGAGCGGTAAGATCAGATTTACCCCCTTCCTTGTAGGCCATTTCCCAAACATACTCCTGCCGCGCATTTTCCGTTGCCGCTGCTCCGGCAGCGCTCTAGTCTCGGCATGTCGTTGCTCGTCAACGATACAGCTTTGACAGGCTGTGACGGTAAATCGTATGCGGTTCGCCATTATGGCGGCTGTACGTGCGGGCACGCTTGCGTGCGCCGGAACTTACGATTTCCACCGGTCTGTCAACCCACGTACAGCTGCCACCCAACTGTTTGACAGCAGGGAGGAGGCGGCACCTACAACGGTAAATCGTAATGTTGAAAGTCGTCCCCGATCCACCCCACAACCCCCATTCCCTCGAAGACACCCTGATCCAGGCCACCGACTACGCGCTCTGCGCCGCCACCGTGGTACATCAGGCCTTGCTGCTGCAGCCCAAATCACCTGCTTCGATCTTGATGATGACCTCGATGCACGAGCTGGAGGCGCTACGGGCTTTGCTTGAGTCGGCATTGGTCCAGGTGCAGATGCCCACCGAGCCTCGAACGGCGCACTGACTTTTGAATGATGTGTTGCCTGGGCGGGCCCTTTCGCGGGTAAACCCGCTCCCACAGGTACTGTGCAAGTCTTGAGGCAAGTGGGGAACCTGTGGGAGCGGGTTTACCCGCGAAAGGGCCCGCCCAGGCATTCGAGAACTTTCAGGGGGAAACAAAAATGACCACAGAAGACACTCAATTCACCGTTGGCAAAACCACCTTCTGCCAGGGCGAAAACGGCACCCACCCACTGTTTCGTATCGAGCCCGGCATCTCCTGCCGCGACGCCCGCGAGCAATCATCGGAGCTGATGGGCTACGTCCGCGAACTGACCATTACCGGCCTGATGGATGAAAAACCGATGATGATCTGGGCTGCGCACTATCTGAGCGCAATGGCCAAAGCGCTGATGGATGACGCCGAACTCGGCATGATGCGCTGAATCTTTGGTGGCCCGGGATCAGCTGGATTTCACACCTCGGAAGCCAGCCACTCCCCCGGGCAATCCTACTCCATCCGGCTGTTTCGTTTACTTCGATTACCGAATAGTTCAAAGCGTCAGTGATCAATTTTCCTGACAACAATCGTCTTCCATCATCAGCCAGAAAGGGCATAAATTCTCCACCATCCACTCCCGGCACCAACGGTAGAGCCTATGTCCAGTCCACAACAGCCGCCCACTTCCCCAGCCCTGGCGGCGCTGATCCAGCGCTCCGGCCTGCCCAGCCCTTCGCTCAGCGAAGCCCAGGCGCATGCCGTGCTACAAATGCACTATGGCCTCGCCGGCACGCTCACGGCCCTGGGCAGCCAGCAAGACCTGAACGTGCGCGTGGACGCGCCACAAGGCCGATTCGTGCTGAAGGCCTGTCACGGCAGCTATGCGCAACAGGAACTGGAAGCACAGCACGCCGCCCTGTCCTACCTGCGCGATCAGGGCTTGCCGGTGCCAGCCGCACGCACGGCCACCAGCGGCCAGCAGTTACTGGACCTGGAGATAGACGGCCAACCGTTGCGCCTGCGCCTGCTCGATTACATCGACGGCCAACCCCTCACCCGTCTCAAGCACATGCAACCACGGCTTATGGGCGAACTGGGCGGGCTCTGCGCCCGGCTGGACAAAGCGCTGGCCAACTTCGACCACCCAGGCCTGGTGCGCACCCTGCAATGGGATCCGCAGCATGCCCAGGCACTGATCGGTCATCTGCTGCCGGTGCTGCAGGACAGCGCGCAGCGCGCTCGCATCGAACGCGCTACCCGCCAAGCCTGCGAGCGCCTGACACCCCTGGTTGATCAACTGCCAAGTCAGGCCGTGCACCTGGACATCACCGACGACAACACCGTGTGGGCCCGTGATGCCCAGCGCCAGTGGCAACTGCAAGGCGTGATTGATTTCGGCGACCTGCTACGCACCTGGCGCATCGCCGACCTGTCGGTGACTTGCGCTGCGCTGTTGCACCACGCCGAGGGCGACCCACTGCGCATCCTGCCAGCCGTGCAGGCCTATCAGGCACTCAACCCGCTGACCGAGGCGGAACTGCGCGCCCTGTGGCCGTTGGTAGTAAACCGCGCTGCCGTACTGGTGCTGAGCAGCGAACAGCAGCTGGCTATTGACCCCGGCAACCAGTACACCCGCGACAACATCGCTCACGAATGGGAAATCTTCGACACTGCCACCGCCGTGCCTTTCACCCTGATGGAAGCGGCCATCCTGCAAGCTGCGGGCTTGCAAGCCAAGGTGCCGGACTTGAACGGTTGCGCCCGGTTGCTCCCTGACCTCTCCGGGCAGGCTGTGTCCCGGGTAGACCTGGGGGTACTCAGCTCACTCTGCGAAGCCGGTAACTGGGAACAACCCGGTTTCGACCAGCATCTGCTGACTGCACAAGCCGCCCCGGCCTGCAGCCTGCATGGGCAATATCGCCTGTCGCAAACCCACATCGACAGCCCCGAAGAGCCCGCCACCTGCGCCCTCGGCGTAGAGCTGCACGTGCCCAACGGCAGCCTGGTGCAAGCGCCAGCACCCGGCACCTGGGAGCGCCACGGCGACGGCCGAGGCTGCCTGCGCACCGCGCACTGGGCGTTGTTGCTGCAGGGACTGGAAGACGCACCGGCAGACGGCCAGGGCGTGGAAAAAGGCCAGTCGCTGGGCACTACTTGTGGCTTCCTCAGCGTGCAGCTGTGCCTGGACAACGGCATTCAGCCGCCTTTCTTTGCCACCCCATCCCACGCCGCTGCCTGGCTGGCCCTGTGCCCGTCGCCAGCCGCACTGCTGGGCTTCGATTGCGATGCCCAGCCGCTACCCGATCCGCAAGCCCTGCTAGCCCGCCGCGACGCCAGCTTCGCCCGTTCGCAGAAGCACTACTACGCGCAGCCGCCGCATATCGAGCGCGGCTGGCGCAACTACCTGATCGACATGCAGGGCCGTTCGTACCTGGACATGCTCAACAACGTCGCGGTGCTAGGCCATGGCCACCCACGCATGGTCGCCGAGTCGGCGCGGCAGTGGTCACTGCTGAACACCAACTCGCGCTTCCACTACGCGGCAATCACCGAGTTTTCCGAGCGCCTGCTAGCCCTGGCGCCCGAAGGTTTCGACCGGGTGTTCATGGTCAACAGCGGCACCGAAGCCAACGACCTGGCGATTCGCCTGGCCTGGGCCTACAGCGGCGGGCGTGACTTGCTCAGCGTGCTGGAGGCCTACCACGGCTGGTCGGTGGCAACCGATGCCATCTCCACCTCCATCGCCGACAACCCGCAAGCGCTGGAAACCCGCCCGGACTGGGTGCACCCGGTCGAGGCACCAAACACCTTCCGTGGCCGCTTCCGCGGTCCCAACAGCGCCACCGACTACTTGCAGGACGTCGACGCCAAGCTGGCCGACCTCGACGCCCGCGGTCGCCAGCTGGCCGGCATCATCTGTGAGCCGGTGTACGGCAATGCCGGGGGCATCTCGCTACCGGCGGGCTACTTGCAGGATGCGTATGCCAAGGTCCACGCCCGTGGCGGCGTGTGCATCGCCGACGAGGTACAGGTGGGGTACGGCCGCCTGGGTGAGTACTTCTGGGGCTTCGAGGAACAGGGCGTGGTGCCGGATATCATCACCATGGCCAAGGGCATGGGCAACGGCCAGCCACTGGGTGTGGTCATCACCCGCCGCGAAATCGCCGAAGCGCTGGAAGCCGAGGGCTACTTCTTCTCCTCGGCCGGTGGCAGCCCGGTCAGCTGTCGCATCGGCATGGCGGTACTGGACGTGATGCAGGAGGAAGGCCTGTGGGACAACGCCCGTGATACCGGGCGCTACTTCAAGGCCCGCTTGCAGGCGCTGGTGGACAAGCACCCGCTGGCTGGCGCTGCACATGGCTCTGGCTTCTACCTGGGGCTGGAGCTGGTGCGTGACCGCGCAACCCTGGAACCGGCCACCGAGGAAACCATGACCTTGTGCGACCGCCTGCGTGAACTGGGCATCTTCATGCAGCCGACCGGCGATTACCTGAACATCCTCAAGATCAAGCCACCGATGTGCACTACGCGGGCAAGCGTGGACTACTTTGTCGACAGCATCGACCGGGTGCTTGGCGAAGGGCTGTAGGGGTTGAGTGGTGGCTGAAGGTACAGGCCTTTGGAGTTGCTGCGTCTATGAGATCGAGCGCCGCGCGGGCGGCGCTCGATCTCACCGGCGCTGCAAATCCCATGGCAAGCCCGAGGCAGCCAGTTACATTACCCACATCACTTACAACAGGTTTTGTGAACATGGCCTTTACCAGCGACTCCCTGGCAATCTTTCTCGCCGTGATGGATGCCGGGTCGTTTTCCGCCGCCGCGCGCAAGCTGGGCCGTGTACCTTCGGCGGTGAGCATGGCCATCGCCCAACTGGAAGCAGAACTGGACCTGGTGCTGTTCGACCGGGCCACCCGCAAGGCCTTGCCCACCAGCGCCGCCCTGGCGCTGGAGCCTCAGGCCCGGCAGGTGATCTGCCAGCTCAACCTGCTGGACGCCCAGGCCTTGCAGTTGCACAAAGGCCTGGAAAAACGCCTGACCATCGCCATGGCGCCCGAGTTGCAGACCGGCCGCTGGAGCCAACCACTGGTAACGCTGGCAGAAGAATTCCCCAGCCTGGAAATCGAAGTGCGTACAGCCACCCAGACCGAAGCCATCCGCCTGCTGCACGAGGGCAGCGTGCAACTGGCGCTGGTGTTCGAACGGCCCGGCATCGACGAGCGCGAGTCGTTTCTGGAAGCTGGCAGCCAGTTGCTGGTGGCCGTCGCGTCACCGCGCCATCCGGCGGGTCAGAACAGCGGCACACCCTTGCCCGAAGAGGCATTCGCCGAACAGCGGCAGATCATCGTCGCCTCGGGCAAGGCCACCGGGTCGGACCCGCGCATGGTGCTGTCGCGGCGTATCTGGCTGACCGACAGCTACCTGGCCACGCTGGACCTGGTGCAATCCGGCCTCGGGTGGGCCTACCTGCCAGAGCCGCTGGTTGAACCGTTGATCGCGTCGGGCGCGCTGGCAGAAGTGCGTTTCGACAACATGGCCAGCCGCTTGCGCCTGTGGGTCGACATCATCTGGCTCAAGCCACGCCCGCTAGGCCTGGGGGCGCGGCGCTATCTGGAAGTCGTGCGCCAGCTTTTCGAGAAGGAGCCACCAAGAGCCTGAGATGCCACAGCACGAGGCCTTGATCATGATTCAGAAGCTAGCGCGATCCCTGTGGGAGCGGCTTCAGCCGCGAACACCGACGAAGCCGGTGCCATCCATCGCGTCGCCTGCTTCGAGGGCGCGCCCGCTCCCACAAAGGCCGCGCCAGTCAATCAGGATGCGACGGGGCCACCAACCGATACCCTACCCCCGCCTCGGTAACGATGAAGCGCGGCGCCGTGGGGTCATCGCCCAGTTTCTGGCGCAAATGCCCCACCACAATCCGCAAGTAATGGGTGTCCTCCACATGGGTAGGCCCCCAGATATCCTTGAGCAGCTGCTGCTGGGTAATCACCCGCCCCGGGTGCCCGGCCAATAGAGCCAACAAGGCATACTCCTTGCGCGTCAACGCCACTTCCACACCGTCCAGGGTCACCCGGCGAAAAGCAAAGTCCACAGTCAATGGCCCAAAGCTCGCCGACACTTCCGAACCAGCGGCCTGGGGTACCTGGCGCAACAGGGCACGCACCCGGGCCAGAAACTCCTGGATGCCAAACGGCTTGGTCACATAGTCATTGGCGCCGCCATCGAGTGCATCGACCTTCTGCACTTCACTGGCGCGCACCGACAACACCATCACCGGCACCGTGCTCCACTCGCGCAGCTCGCGCAGCACCTGCTGGCCGTCCATGTCCGGCAGGCCGAGGTCGAGCACCACCAGGTCCGGTTTGCCCAATGCCGCCTGGGCCAGCCCTTCGCCGCCGGTAGCCGCCTCGATCACCTTGTAGCCCTGCGAGGTCAGGCTGATACGCAGGAACTTGCGGATCTGCGGTTCGTCGTCGATGACCAACAGGGTGGCGGACTGGCTCATGGGGTTTCGCTTTCGGCTTCAGGTTGAGGGGGCAGCGGCAAGCATAAAGTGATGCCGGTGCCCTGGCCATCAATGCCTTCGCCCACCAGAATCTGCCCGCCATGGGCGCCGATCATGCCCTGGCAGATGGCCAGGCCCAGGCCGGTGCCCTGCCCGCCACGGTCGCCACGGGCTGCGGTGTAGAACATATCGAAGATCTTCTCGCGGTCGGCCACGGGAATGCCGGGCCCCTGGTCGAACACGGCAAAGCGCAATTGACTGTCCTGCACCGATACCTGCAACGCCAGCCGGCCATTGGCCGGCGAGAACCGTGCAGCATTTTCCAGCACATTGACCAACGCCTGCTCGATCAGTGCTGCATGCACGAACAATAACGGCAGCTCGGCTGGCACATCAGTGTGCACGCGCAACGGCGCCAGCACCACGCGCAGGCGGTTGAGGGCGCTGCCGACAATATCCCCCGGGGCTACCCAGTCGCGGGCCAGCTTGAGCCCGCCGTGGCCCAGGCGGGTCATGTCCAGCAGGTTCTGGATGTAGCGATCGAGGCGCTCAGACTCATTGCGGGTGCCTTCCAGCAATTCGCGGCGGTCGTCGACCGGGATCGCTTCGCCCAGCGCCAGCAGGCTGTCGATGCTGCCGCGCATGGCGGTCAATGGCGTGCGCAGGTCATGGGACACGGACGCCAGCAAGGCACTGCGCAACTGCTCGGTTTCGCCGTGCAGGCGCGCGGCCTCAAGCTGTTCGGCCAGACGCGCGCGCGCCAGCGCCTGGGCCAGCGGCTGGCCAAGC
>NZ_JABMCN010000221.1 GCF_013179515.1 Pseudomonas sp. CM27 | reverse complement strand
AGCCTTGCCCTTTCCAAAAATGAGCAAGGTGAACACCATGTCCACGACCCGCATCAACGCCGCCGGCGTGCAGTATGTTCGCGACCACCTGCGCCAGGTGCCTCGCCCGGACCAGGAGGCCAGCCGCGCCCTGCGCCAATGGCTGGCCAGGCAGGGCCATGATCTCGACCCCACGCAGATCGACGTGGTTACCTTGCATCACGCCCCCGATGTGCGAGCTGGCCACTTGGTCGCGGTCACTCAGCGTGCAAGCCTGGTCGAGGCTCTGCTGGCCAACTGGCAGGGGGTAACCAACAACGATCTGTTCGGCGCCCTGTTTCGCCAGCCGTGGGCCGGCAGCTTGCCTGGCGGTCCGCTGCGCCTGGTCGAGACCTTGCCGGCACCGGCGCTCAACCACTATGGCGCCCCATACCAGGTATTCAACGGGCTGTTCCGCCGAACCTCGCCGCAACGCTATGACGCCTCGACCCTCCTGCCGATAGCCGCCGAGGCATTGCAGCGCTTCATCGCCGCCCTGGACTTCCATATCCCCTTCAAGGCCCAGCTGGACCGCTACTGGCGAGACCACCTGAACGGCCACCGGCTGGCCAGCAAGCTCAACTTCATCGCAGCTTGTAACAAACAGGTCAGCGAAGGCAGCCTCAGCGAGGCAGCAAGAAGGTTGATATGGCAAGCCGGCGGGCTGATGCCACGTGACAGTGCGCTACGGGTGAGCATGTTGAACATCTACGGCTACGCAGCCACCGATCTGTTGTGCCTCAAGGCCCCCGCCAGCGGCTTGATCGTGCTCTATGTTCCCGGCAACAGCTCGCCGCTGCTGGAGTTCGCCAGCGAAGACCTGCTGAAGGACTGGGTAGGCCAACAATGCAAAAACCCTGACAGACGCGCAGCGCTGAAGCAGCATTTCAGGCTGGCGGACGCCCCCCAGGGCCTCGACTTCAGCGGCCTGGATACAGCCCTTGAGGGTTTGGCCGCGTACCCTGCCCGGCATCCGTTACCGCCTGAACATGGCTTTTTCAACGACGACGGCAAGTGGTCACCGCGCACCTACGTGAATTACCGTCAGGAAAAATACTCGCCCGACATTGATGGTGACCTGTTTCAGGCAATGGCAGACCACCAGCGCCAACGCAGTTACGACGACGCAGCCTTTCTGATCACCACCGACAGCCAGGTCAGCAAAGCCCGCTGGGGCGGTTACCTGTCCAGCACCCTCAGCCTGTTGGCTCCGTTGTGCCTGGTAGTACCCGGGCTGGCGCCATTGCTGGCTATCGGCGGCATCGCGCAACTGGGCCTGGGGCTGGACCAGGCCATCAATGGCAAATCGCTGCACGAAAAGCAGGATGGCGTCGGCAACATCACCTGGGGCCTGTTCAATGCCCTGCCGTTGGCTATCGCAGGCGCCACCAAGGCCCAAACCCTGTTCGAGTTCAAACTCGATGGCTTCGTGCCGCCCACCCGGCTGAACGAGCAGATCGGTTACCCGGCAAGCCCGGTCTCAGCCCCGCGCTTGCCAGCCCCGGAAGGCGTGCCCTATTTCCATATCACTGAGCCGATCCCGCCACTGCCCGATTGCGATCAGGCCATCGCCGACGCTGTCATCCGCGTGCCCCAATACGACAGCAATGTCGACCACCTCGATGCCTGCATCGACGGCTACACACAGCGCATGGTCTACGACCTTCAACGTGATGTGTTCATTCGCGAAGGGGATCTGAACGAGATCGAGCCCACCGGTTACGTTGCCCAGGCTGGCCGCCGCGACCTGGTCGCTGCGCCCGCCAGTCGCGTGCCCGGCAATGGCATGCGCAGCCAGAGCCTGCGTGCCCTGGGCGTAGAGCTCAGGTTCCCGGTAGATATCCCGGTGCAGGCCAGCAACAGCTACCCGATTCCGAAGACCATTTCGTGCCTGTGGGTAGGCGACCGCACCATCAGCCCCAAGCTCCTGGCCAACCTGGGCAATAACGCTGCCCGGCTGAAGGACAGCGAGTACGAGTTGCGCCTGTACCTTGGCAAATCCGCCCCTCAGGCCTATGCCGAAAACCTTGAACTGCTGGCCGAACATGCGCCCGGCCTGCAAGTACTGCCACTAGAGGAGCAAGCGTTCTTCAGGGCCTTTCGCCAAAGCCGCTACTACGCACAGTACGACGCGGCCCTGGATGGCAACGGTGGTATCGCCACCAACTACGCCTCGGCATCCGATGTGCTGCGCTACCCGATGCTGCACCATGAAGGCGGCTTGTACATGGACGTCGACGACACCTTGCTTGGCACTGGCGAATACCCGCAGGTCACCGACGGGCAAACCGCCGGCAGCCCTGGCGAAGCTATCGACCAGGTAACGCTGGCCACCACCCCGGATGGCCTGCTGCTGGCGCCGCCCATGTCCAATGAAAAGCTGGGCATGAACTGCCTGTACAATACCAGCCTGATAGGCAGCCACCCGGGCAATCCGTTGCTGGAGGCCATATCCGAAGAAATCCACGCCCGCTACCAGACCAACCAGGACTTCTACGACAGCAAGCCGAGCCTGGCCGATGACCCAGCCAACTTCTACCGCTATGCCAACCGCCTCAGTCGCCTTACCGGCCCAGCCATGCTCACCGACGTCGTCGACCGTCACCTGCCAGGGCTGCGTACCCTGCGCCAGCTGATCAACCTTTACGCCATACCCCGGATCAATGCCTACCGGTTCGTCGACCTGGCCCAAAGCCAAAAGGCCATGCGCACACTGCTGCCACTCAACCGCTTCGCCAGGGTTGGCGGCAATCATTCCTGGAGCCACTCATGAGCCGGCAGCAGACCCGGCCTGGTCGGGGGTAAATACGCGAACAGACCGGGGCAGAGCCGTCAGGACGAGGCGTTTTCGCTGCGATGCAATTTACTCATCAGCTCCGCCTCGGCCTGGGTCAGGCCGCAGCTTTCGGTGAGCTCGGCGACGCTGGCGCCCATGCCCACCAGCTTGGCCGCCTGGCTGAAGGTGACGTTGCTGGGGTCGCGCTGCTCCAGTTGCTGGATCTTGTCGGGCAGCGGGGTAACCACTGCGCTCAACGCGTGCAGCGCCTCGCCCATGCGCACGGTACCGTTCTGGTAGTCGTCCAGGCGCTTGGCCAGGTCCTTGATGCGCTGGTCACGCAGGGCATCGCCCTCGGCCTGCTGCGCGGCCAGCTCGCGCTGGCGCTTGCTGTAGTTGAGGAAAAACCACAGGCTCAGCGCCCAGACCAGCGCCAGGAAGATGACAGCAACCTGTAGGATCAACTCAGATATTCTCCAGCTCGGACCACTCTTCCTCGGTCATCATCTTGTCCAGCTCGACCAGGATCAGCAGTTCGCCATTCTTGTTGCACACGCCCTGGATGAACTTGGCCGACTCTTCGTTACCCACGTTAGGCGCGGTCTCGATCTCGGACTGGCGCAGGTACACCACCTCGGCCACGCTGTCGACCAGGATGCCGACCACCTGCTTGTCGGCCTCGATGATGACGATACGGGTGTTGTCGGTAACTTCGGTGGGCATCAGGCCGAAGCGCTGGCGGGTATCGATCACCGTCACCACGTTGCCGCGCAGGTTGATGATGCCCAGCACATAGCTAGGCGCGCCCGGCACCGGAGCGATTTCGGTGTAGCGCAGCACTTCCTGCACCTGCATCACGTTGATGCCGTAGGACTCGTTGTCCAGACGGAAGGTAACCCACTGCAGAATCGGATCTTCGGAACCTTGTGCGGACGACTTTTTCATTCCCCTACCCTCAAAATCCGCCATTGGCGGTGTGTTCGCTGTCATTGCTGTTTGGCATGCATCTGCTTGACCGCGCCGCTGGCGATCAGCTCGGCCAGTGCGGCGACGTCGAGCAGGGCACACATGTGTTCAATCACCGTGCCGGCCAGCCATGGCCGCTGGCCGCGCTGGCTGCGCCACTTGATCTCGGACGGGTCCAGGCGCAGCGAACGGCTGACCTGGTGCACGGCCAGCCCCCATTCGTAGCCCTGCACGGAAATCACGTATTGCAGGCCCTGGCGAAAGTCATCGCGATAGCGGTCAGGCATCACCCAACGGGCCGTGTCCAGCACCTTCAGGTTGCCGGCCTGGCAGGTCAGGATGCCGAGGAACCAGTCGGGCTGGCCGAACAGCGGCGTCAGCTCCTGGCCCGCCAGGTTGTAGATCGAGCCCAGGCACACCAGAGGCACCGCCAGGGTCAGACCGGCAACGTCGAACAGCAGGCATTCGAACGGCTCGGCCGCCCACGCCGGGCGACCGTCTTCACTGGGTGGCGGCGCAGGCAGGTCGGGGGCCGGCAAATGCACATCGACCAACGGTACCGCGGGCTGCGGGGCTTGCTCTTCGACCAGCACCGGTATGGCGGCCTCGGCCACCACCTGCTGCTCGACCACGGTCACCACCGGCGGCTCAACCGGTATCACGCTGGGCAACACCGCCAGCCGGGGCTCGGCGAAAGGTCGCAGCGCAGGGCTGATGTCGGCTTCGGCTGGCGCTTGCCTTGCCGGCTGGCGGGCATCACGCGCCTGCTCCTCGCGCACCGCTGCGGCGAATTCTTGCGCCGCTGCCGGTAGCTCGATCAGGTCGTCAGCTTCGGTGGCCTCCTGCAGCAACCCGTCAAGGTACGATTGCAGGGCCACCTGTGGCCGGGTGCTGGTGTGCCGAGTCTGGGTCATCAAGCCACCTGCGCTGCAGTCTTGTAAGTGAGCAGGTGCTTTAGCAGCGCCCGATAGGCAATCAGGCCGCGGCTCTTGCCGTCGAACTGCGAGGGCGTGACACCCTTGCGGCTGGCATCGCGCAGCCGCGTGTCGACCGGGATGTAGCCCTGCCACACCTGCTGGCCGTAGGTATCGCGCAACAGCTTGAGCGTGCCCAGCGAGGCCTGGGTACGGCGGTCGAACAGGGTGGGCACGATCTGGTAAGGCAGTGCCTGCTTGCGCGAGCGGTTGACCATCGCCAGCGTACCGACCATGCGCTCAAGCCCCTTGACCGCCAGAAACTCGGTTTGCACCGGGATCACCAGCTGCTGGCTGGCCGCCAGCGCGTTCACCATCAGCACGCCGAGCAATGGCGGGCTGTCGATCAGGGCGTAGTCGAAATCCTGCCACAGCTGCGCCAGACTCTTGGCGATCACCAGCCCCAGGCCATTCTGCCCCGGCGACTGGCGCTCCAGCACCGCCAGCGCGGTGCTCGAAGGCAACAACGAAATGCGCTCGTCGCTGGTGGGCAGCAGCAGTTGCCCAGGCAAGCCTTCGGGCACCCCGCCCTTGTGCAGGAACAGGTCGTAGCAGCTGTGCTCCAGGGCATCCGGGTTGTGCCCGAAATAGCTGGTCATCGAGCCGTGCGGGTCGAGGTCGACGACGACCACGCGCTTGCCGGCCTCGGCCAGCAGGCCGGCCAGGGCAATGGTAGTGGTGGTCTTGCCGACGCCACCTTTTTGATTGGCTACTGCCCAGACTCTCATCAAGCAAACTCTATCTATTGATTTGGCAGGGACACTGCCTTGCTCAAAATTTGAAAGCTCGCGCAATCAATGTGGGAGCGGGTTTATCGAAGCGTCGAACCGCCGCGAACACCGGCAAAGCCGGTGCCTTATACCGAGTCGCGATCTTCGCGGGTGAACCCGCTCCCACAGGGATCGCCGTCAATGTCATGAACTCGTTAACAGTGACAGAGATTTGACGACTTATTGCCCCGCCACCGTTGCTGGCGTTGCCGGTGCACTTTGTGTGCCAGCCCGGCGCAATGCAGCGTCCGGTGTAGCGTTGGCACTGCCCGAGCCGGTCAGGCTGCGGCGCACTTCGAGGTTGCGCGAAATCACCAGCACCACCCGCCGGTTGCGCGCACGGCCGTCGGCGGTGTCGTTGCCGGCCACCGGCTGATACTCGCCATAGCCCACCGAGGCCATGCGCGCCGGGTTGACCCCTTCCATGGCCAGCAGGCGCACGATGCTCGCCGCCCGCGCCGACGACAGCTCCCAGTTGGTCGGGTACTGCGCCGTGCGAATCGGCAGGTTGTCGGTAAAGCCCTCGACGTGCACCGGGTTGGCGAACGGCTTGAGAATGTTGGCCACCTTCTCGATGATGGCAAAGGCCTTGTCGCTGGGCATGGCATCGCCACTGCCGAACAGCAGCGACGAATTGAGCTCGATCTCGATCCACAGCTCGTTGCCACGCACGGTCATCTGGTTGCTGTTGATCAGGTCGCCAAAGGCATCGCGCACGTCATCGCTGATGGTTTTCAGCGGGTCGACATTGGTCGCACCCAAGGCAGCCTCGGTCTGCTCGCTCTCTTTGACCAACGGCTCGGCCGGGCGCACGCTCAACGGCTGCTCATCACCGATAGGGATCGGCTTCATGCTGCGTTCCGGGTCGTTGAACACCCCGAGCAAGGCCTGGGAAATGACCTTGTACTTGCCCTCGTTGATCGAGGAAATCGAGTACATCACCACAAAAAAAGCGAACAGCAAGGTAATGAAGTCGGCGTACGACACCAGCCAGCGTTCGTGGTTTTCGTGTTCCTCGGTATGGCGACGGCGACGCATGGGTTACTCCATGAAGCCTTGCAGCTTCAGCTCGATCGAGCGCGGGTTTTCACCCTCGGCAATCGACAGCAGGCCTTCGAGCAGCATCTCGCGGTAGCGCGACTGGCGCATGACGAGGGCCTTCAGCTTGCTGGCGATCGGCAGCAGTATCAGGTTGGCGCTGGCCACCCCGTAGATGGTGGCGACGAAGGCCACGGCAATACCATTGCCCAGTTGCGCCGGGTCGGCCAGGTTGCCCATCACGTGGATCAGGCCCATCACCGCACCAATGATGCCGATGGTCGGCGCGTAGCCGCCCATGCTCTCGAATACCTTGGCAGCCTGGATGTCACGGCTTTCCTGGGTCAGGAAATCGACTTCGAGAATGCTGCGGATGGCTTCCGGTTCGGCGCCGTCCACCAGCAACTGCAGGCCCTTGCGTGCATAAGGGTCGGGCTCGCTGTCGGCCACCCCCTCCAGGCCCAGCAGGCCTTCCTTGCGTGCGGTCAGGCTCCAGTTCACCACGCGGTCGATCCCGCCCGCCAGGTCGACCCGTGGCGGGAACAGGATCCAGCGCAGGATCTGCAAGGCACGCTTGAACGACGACAGCGGCGACTGCAGCAGCGCCGCCGCCAGGGTACCGCCCAGCACGATCAGCGCCGCCGGGCCGTTAACAAGGGCACCGGCATGGCCGCCTTCGAGAAAGTTGCCACCGACAATGGCGACAAAGGCGAGGATCAGGCCGATCAGGCTGAGGACGTCCATCAGACGCACGCCTCCACCAGGTGCTTGCCGATTTCGTCCAGGCTGTACACGGCGTCAGCCAGGTTGGCCTTGACGATGGCCATGGGCATGCCATAGATCACGCAGCTGGCTTCATCCTGGGCCCACACCGTGCTGCCGCCCTGTTTCAGCAGGCGCGCACCTTCGCGGCCATCGGCGCCCATGCCGGTGAGCACCACCGACAGCACCTTGTCGCCATACGACTTGGCCGCCGAGCCGAAGGTAATGTCCACGCACGGCTTGTAGTTCAGGCGCTCGTCGCCGGGCAGGATCTTCACCGTGCCACGGCCGTCGATCATCATCTGCTTGCCCCCCGGGGCCAGCAGCGCCAGGCCGGGGCGCAGCATGTCGCCGTCCTCGGCTTCCTTGACACTGATGCGGCACAGTTTGTCGAGGCGTTCGGCAAAGGCTTTGGTGAACGCGGCCGGCATGTGCTGGATGAGCACGATCGGTGCCGGGAAGCTGGCCGGCAGCTGGGTCAGCACCCGCTGCAGGGCAACCGGGCCACCGGTGGAGGTGCCGATGGCGACCAGCTTGTAGGGCTTGCGCTTGGCGGCTGGCGAATGCGTAGGCGCAGCGGCCGGTGCACGGGCAGGCACGGGAGTACGCGCCGGTGCAGGGCTGGTGAAACCGCTGGCAGGTGCAGGGCTGCTGGAAGGCGCCGGTGCAGGTGCGGCCACCGGCACGTGGCTGGCGTAGCTGCCAAAACGGCGGTTGCTGCGGGAAATGGTGTGCACCTTCTCGCACAGCATCTGCTTGACCTTGTCGGGGTTGCGCGAGATGTCCTCGAAGTTCTTCGGCAGGTAATCAACCGCACCGGCATCCAGCGCATCGAGGGTGACCCGGGCGCCTTCATGGGTCAGCGAGGAGAACATCAGCACCGGCGTCGGGCAGCGCTGCATGATGTGCCGCACCGCGGTGATGCCGTCCATCATGGGCATTTCGTAGTCCATGGTGATGACATCGGGTTTCAGCGCCAGCGCCTGGTCGATTGCTTCCTTGCCGTTGGTCGCGGTACCCACTACCTGGATCGTCGGATCCGACGAGAGGATTTCCGAGACGCGGCGGCGGAAGAAACCGGAATCATCCACCACCAGGACCTTGACTGCCATAAACACTCCATTAGGCGGCGCAACCCGCCAGGGTGCGCCACCGAAATCAAATACGCCGCGCGGCGTAACGCTTGAGCATGCTCGGGACGTCGAGAATCAACGCAATGCGCCCGTCACCGGTAATGGTGGCCCCGGACATCCCCGGGGTCCCCTGCAGCATCTTGCCCAGCGGCTTGATTACCACTTCTTCCTGGCCAACCAGTTGATCGACGACAAAACCGATGCGCTGGGTGCCCACCGACAGGATCACCACATGGCCCTCGCGCTGCTCTTCGTGCACCTGGCCCTGCACCAGCCAGCGCTTGAGGTAGAACAGCGGCAGTGCCTTGTCGCGCACGATCACCACTTCCTGGCCGTCGACCACGTTGGTGCGCGACAGGTCGAGGTGGAAGATTTCGTTGACGTTGACCAGCGGGAAGGCGAACGCCTGGTTGCCCAGCATCACCATCAGGGTCGGCATGATCGCCAAGGTCAGCGGCACCTTGATGACGATCTTCGAGCCCTGACCCTTGGCCGAGTAGATGTTGATCGAGCCGTTGAGCTGGGAAATCTTGGTCTTCACCACGTCCATGCCCACGCCACGCCCCGACACGTCGGAAATCTCGGTCTTGGTCGAGAAGCCCGGGGCGAAGATCAGGTTGTAGCAGTCCGACTCGCTCAGGCGCTCGGCGGCGTCCTTGTCCATCAGGCCCTTTTCAACGGCCTTGGCGCGCAGGATGTTCGGGTCCATGCCCTTGCCGTCGTCCGAGATCGACAGCAGGATGTGATCGCCTTCCTGTTCGGCCGACAGCACCACGCGGCCCGTGCGCGCCTTGCCGGAGGCATCACGCTCATCGGGCATCTCGATGCCATGGTCGACGGCGTTGCGCACCAGGTGCACCAACGGGTCGGCCAGGGCCTCGACCAGGTTCTTGTCGAGGTCGGTCTCTTCGCCGACAAGCTCCAGGTTGATTTCTTTTTTCAGCTGGCGAGCCAGGTCGCGGACCAGGCGCGGGAAGCGGCCGAAGACTTTCTTGATCGGCTGCATGCGGGTTTTCATCACCGCGGTCTGCAGGTCGGCGGTGACCACGTCGAGGTTGGACACGGCCTTGGACATGGCCTCGTCACCGCTGTTCAGGCCCAGGCGCACCAGGCGGTTACGCACCAGCACCAGTTCGCCGACCATGTTCATGATCTCGTCCAGGCGCGCGGTGTCCACCCGCACGGTGGTTTCCGCTTCGCTGACCGCGTGCTTGTCGGCGGCCGGGGCCGGCGCGCGAGGGGCCGCAGCAGGTTTACTGGCAGGCGCAGGCGCCGCAGCTGGCGCCTGCGCCTTGGCCGCAGCCGGTGCTTCGACCGCAGCAACGTCGCCGCCGAACTTGCCCTTGCCGTGCAACTGGTCGAGCAGGGCTTCGAATTCGTGTTCGCTGATTTCGTCGCTGGCGGCGCTGGCCGTAGCGGTCTGTTCAGCGGCGGCAGGCGACGGCGCCTTGGCACCCGGCAACGCATCGACCTGGAACGTACCCTTGCCATGCAACTGGTCGAGCAGCGATTCGAACTCGGCGTCGCTGATCTCGTCGCTGACCGCTTCAGCGCTGACGGCAGCCGGCGGCGCCACAACCTCGGCGCTGAACTGGCCTTTGCCGTGCAACTGGTCGAGCAACGACTCGAACTCGGCGTCGGTGATTTCGTCGCCGGCCGCACTGACGGGCTCACCCTGCATCTGCTCGTCGGCAGCAGCTTGTGCCTTGACCGCATCGAGCGAATCGAGCAGCTGCTCGAACTCGCTGTCGGTGATGTCCTGGTGCGCGTCATCGGCCGCAGCAGCCAGCGGCGCCTCGGCGGCGGGCTGGGGTGCAGCAACGGCTGCCGCAGGCGCTTCGGCGCTGCCAGGTTCGGCCAGGCGCGACAATGCCGCCAGCAGCTCAGGGGTGGCCGGAGTCACTTCGGCGCGCTCGCGCACCTGGCCAAACATGCTGTTGACCGTATC
>NZ_JABMCN010000220.1 GCF_013179515.1 Pseudomonas sp. CM27 | reverse complement strand
GGTGCCGGCGGTGCTGGTGGAGAGGATCACCAGCCAGTACAGCATCGGGTGGTAGCGGCGCGAGTACAGCTGACCGAGCAGGGTCAGCAGGAACACGCTGATCAGCATCAGCGAACTGAGCGCATAGCCGATGTCGAGGGTCATCGACAGCAAGTCGCCTGCCGTCTCACCCAAGGTAGTAGCGCAGATCTTCATGACCCAGAAGGCCAGGGTGATTTGCGGAAGTTTGTTCATTATTGTGCCGCTCCGGTTTGAGGTGCGGCGATGGTGCTGAGCAGCGCCTGAAAAATCGGTTGGTGATTCATGAAAAATACGTACATCGGCCTCGGCCGTCAGGTTTTTCCTTCTTAACGCCCCATTAATTCCACACCATCAAGCTGCATTGGCTGGCAGAACGCTGCCCGCAACTGCGGACGCTTCCAGAGTCAGGCCGCTGTCCAATTCACCGGACCCGCGCCTCAACATATCGATTTATTAGATCTTAAATTGCATATTTTTGCGCTTTTTAATCAACTTAATCGGAGTAGCATTCAACCCATGGAAACAAACAACTTCATCCACCCCGGAGCAACGACCATGAAAAACAAACTTATCCTGACCTTGGCCCTTTCGGTTTTCGCTGCTGGCGCCTTCGCTGAAGATGGCTTTGACCGCACCGACGCCCACACCTTCGCCACAGCCCAGAGCCAATCCGCCAGCTACGCTGAAGATGGTTTCGACCGCACCGGTGGCCAACGCTTTGCTGAAGACGGTTTCGACCGCACCGGCGGCCAACGCTTTGCTGAAGACGGTTTCGACCGCACCGGCGGCCAACGCTTTGCCGAAGACGGTTTCGACCGCACCGGCGGCCAACGTTTTGCCGAAGACGGTTTCGACCGCACCAACGCCCACCGCATCAGCTGATCCCTGATGCGAGCGCCCAGCCCGGCTTTTGCCGGGCTTGATCATTTTCAGCCGGGCACAGGCTTGGCACACTAGGCGCCTTGTCCACCAGGAGGTAGGGCCAACAAGCCCAGCACAGATGTATTACTACGAACCCGCCAAAGGCCACGGCCTGCCCCACGACCCGTTCAACGCCATCGTCGGCCCCCGCCCTATCGGCTGGATCTCCTCACAGGACCGCGAAGGCCGCCTGAATCTGGCGCCTTACAGCTTCTTCAACGCCTTCAACTACATCCCGCCGATCATCGGTTTCTGCAGTGTCGGGCGCAAAGACAGCCTGAACAACATCGAGCAGACCGGCGAATTCGTCTGGAACCTGGCCACCCGTCCACTGGCGGAGCAGATGAACCAGAGCTGCGCGCCGGTTGCTGCCGAAGTGAACGAGTTCGAATTGAGCGGCCTCAGCGCAGCGCCATCGCGCATCGTCAAGGTGCCGCGTGTGGGCGAAACGCCGGTAGCCTTCGAGTGCAAGGTCAGCCAGATCGTGCAGCTCAAGCGGGCCGACCAGGCGCTGGTGCCCAGCTGGCTGATCCTGGGTGAAGTGGTGGCGGTGCACATTGCCGAGCACCTGCTGAACAACGGCATCTACGATACTGCTGCCGCCGAACCGATCCTGCGAGGCGGTGGCCCGGCGGACTATTTCGAGCTGGGCAACCTGTTCAAGATGGCCCGGCCGCCGGCCTGATCACCAGACCAGCTCACCCTCTTCGCTGACGCCCTGCAGGCGTTGCAGCTCGGCGGTGGCCGCTTCGTCGGCGGCCACGGCGCCCTTGAACACCTGCCCATCGAGCACCTTGTGGAAGCGCGGTGCGCCGCCTGCCAAAGCCTTGACCGCGATGGCCGCGTTGTAGCCGCCACCGTCCACCGGCACCATCGCCGAAACCGCTTCGAATTGCGGGAATTCCCTACGTGCCATGTTGCTGTCCGCTTCGTTGATCAATTTGCGGCATATTACTCCATTCAGCACCTGCGCCGAACCTGTGGGAGCTGGCTTGCCGGCGATAGGGCCAGTACAGGCAATACATCAATCAAAGGTATGCAGATCCAGGCTGCTGACCACCTGCGCCTGCACCAGCTCACCAAACACCTCCAGCGTCGGCGAAGCGAAGTATCCACTCATCGCCTGCTGGTCTTGCCAGCTTCCGCTGAGCAACCACAAGTCCGCATCCGCCTGCGATCGCTGCACGGTAAAACTCAGGCAACCTGGTGCACGCAACGAGGGCTCGAGCAGGTCACGCAGGCGGGCGCCCAGCTCCGCCGAGCGCCCGCTGCTGGCACGGATGAAAGCAAGGTGGGTGACCGGTTGTTGTAGGGTCATTGCACAATCTCCTTGAAGCCAGCGGACGGATAAACCAGGCTGCCAAGGTTAGGGTCTTGAGCGCGAGCCGCGTTAGGCCATTACTGCACGCCGATTGCCTGATCCTGCAACGCGGCAGGATCAGGCAATCGGGCTGCAGCTTTCGACTAGCGCCCGACACGGCGCAAACTTATGCTGCGTGGGTCATCAGAGGAACGCCAACATGCCCACCGCCACCTCCACCGAGCCGTCCCTGGAGCTGCAGCGCCAGGAGCTTGCCGAGCTGATCCGTCGCCACGCCGGCGATCCCCATGGCCCGGCTTCGGCCATCGATGACCTGTACCTGGTGCGCTATACCGAAAACGTGCGCTCGGTACCAACCTTTGCCCAACCGGCGCTGTGCATTCTGGCCCAAGGCAGCAAAAGCCTGTTTCTCGGCGACGAGCAGTACGCCTATGACCCGCTGCACTACATGGTGGTATCGGTGACCCTGCCGCTGAGCGCCGTGAAGCTCGACGCCAGCCCCGAGAACCCCAGCCTTGGCGTGCGCCTGGACCTGGACCCTGCCGAGATCAGCCAGCTGATCGCCGAGAGCGGGCCGATGCTGGTGCCCAACCGCCCCTCGGGCCGAGGCCTGTATGTGGAAAAAACCGATGCCGCGTTGCTCGATGCCCTACTGCGGCTGATCCGCCTGCTGGAGACTCCGCGCGACATCGGTATGCTGGCGCCGCTGATCCGTCGTGAGATTCTCTACCGCCTGCTGCGTGGGCCGCAGGGTCATCGGCTGTATGAAATTGCCTTGGCCAATAGCCAGACGCACAGGGTTTGCCAGGCCATCAGCTGGCTCAACCAAAACTACCAGTTGCCCCTGCGCATCGAGGATCTTGCCCGGGAAGTGAACCTGAGCACCTCGACCTTGCACCACAGGTTCAAGGCGGTGACGTCCATGAGCCCGTTGCAGTATCAGAAACAGCTGCGCCTGCAGGAGGCGCGGCGGCTGATGCTCAATGACGGGCTTGAGGCGGCAGTGGCCGCCTACCGGGTGGGCTATGAAAGCCCGTCGCAGTTCAGCCGCGAATACAGCCGGCTGTATGGCGCACCGCCGATTCGCGATGTGGCCAGGTTGCGGGCTACTGCTGGTTGAAGCTCATGGTGGCTGTACCGGCCCTATCGCCGGCAAGCCTGCTTCCACAGGGATCGCATCAACCTGGCGGCATGCGCTGTACCTGTGGGAGCTGGCTTGCCGGCGATTGGGCCAGCACCAGCAATCCAGGATCAAAGTTCAACCAATGACCGTGTCCTGCCACTGATTCTGGTCCACCTGGATCAAGGTCGGCCCCTTGCGCTCCACCGCCTGCCCCAGCGCCGCCTGCAGTTGCGCCACATCCGCAACGTTTTCTGCCGCAGCCCCCAACGCCCGCGCCACACCGATGAAGTCCGGGGTATGAATATCCACCCCGACCGGCTCGATAGCGCGGTTGACCATGTACTTTTTGATCTCCTCGTACCCCTGGTTATTCCACAGCAGCACGACCAGCGGCACCTGTGCCTCCACCGCACTGGCCAGTTCCGGCAGGGTGAACTGCAAACCGCCATCGCCAATCAGGCACACCGCAGGCGCCCGCTCGCCGGCCTGCTGCGCGCTGCCCAGCCAGGCGCCCATGGCCGCTGGCAGGGCGTAGCCCAGGGTGCCGTAGCCAGTCGAGGCATTGAACCAGCGCCGTGGCTGGTCCATGTCCACGGTCAGGTTGCCGGTGTACACCGGCTGAGTAGAGTCGCCCACCAGAATCGCATTGGGCAGGCGTTCGAGAATCGCCTTCAGCAAACGCGTCTGGCTCAGGGTTGGCTGATCCCAACCTTCTGCCAGCACCTGGCGCAGGTTGGCCACCCGGGTCACACCCCAAGTGCTTTCACGCACGGGCTGCGGCTGGGCCTGCAAGGCGCCGAGCAGTGCTTCGGCCGCCAGCTCGGCATCGGCCACCAGCGCTAGCTCTGGCAAGTAATTGCGCACGGTCTGGTCCGGGTCGATGTCGATGCGCAGCAGGCTGCCCGGAATCTCGAAACCACCTTTGAAGGTCACGTCATAGTCGGTTTCGGCAAGCTCGGTACCGATTGCCAGCACTACGTCGGCCTCAGCCACCAGCGCACGCGTGGCCGGGAGCGACTGGGTAGAGCCGATCTGCAGCGGGTGGCTGGCCGGCAGCAAACCCTTGGCATTGATTGTCAGCGCCACCGGGGCCTGCAGGTGTTCGGCCAGGCGCGCCAGCGCAGCCCCGGCAGCCAGCGCCCCGCCGCCCGCCAGGATCAGTGGCCGCTTCGCCCGGGCCAGCCGCGCGGCCATCTGGGCCACGGCCTGCGGTGCGGCGCCCGCCCGGCTGCCACGCACCGGGCGGCCCGGCAGCAGCTGGTCGGCGGGTTCCACCAGCACATCCAGCGGGATCTCGATATGCACCGGGCGCGGCCGGGCACTGTCGAACACGGCAAAGGCCCGGGCCAGCACCTGCGGCAGGTCCGCCGCACTCATCAAGGTGTGGGAAAACGCGGCCACACCCGCTACCAGCGCCGCCTGGTTCGGCAGCTCGTGCAGCTTGCCACGGCCGCCGCCCAGCTGATCACGGGACTGCACACTGGAGATCACCAGCATCGGGATCGAGTCGGCATAGGCCTGGCCCATGGCGGTGGTGATATTGGTCATGCCCGGGCCGGTGATGATAAAACACACCCCGGGTTTGCCACGGGTGCGCGCATAGCCGTCGGCCATGAACCCCGCGCCCTGCTCATGGCGCGGCGTGACATGACGAATGGACGAGCCCGCCAGGCCACGGTAAAGCTCCACGGTGTGTACACCGGGGATGCCGAAGACATGGTCAACGCCATAGCCTTCAAGGAGTTTTACCAGTACTTCGCCGCACGTTGCCATCGGGGTTCACCATGTATCTTGTTGGGTTGAGCCCTTATTGGACCCAAGCGGTGGCTATGCCCACAATGCAAAAAAACACATACTAGCCATGTCCTGTAATCATGGCTTAGCGCAATGAAACGCCTCCCGCCCCTGCCCGCCCTCCACACATTTCTGGTCACCGCCCAGCACTGCAACTTCACCCGTGCCGGGCAACAGCTGCACATCACCCAAGGCGCGGTGAGCCGCCAGATCGCCGCCCTTGAGCAGCACCTGGGCTATGCCTTGTTCCAGCGCGAGGCCCGTGGCTTGAGCCTGACCCGTGAAGGCCAGGACTGGTTGCCACGGGTGCAGCAGGTGTTCGCGCTGATCGAACAAGGGGTGCACGAAGTGGGTGGGCGCCGCGCGACCTTGCAACTCAAGGCGCCGACCTGCGTGATGCGCTGGCTGCTGCCGCGCCTGATGGAATGGCAGGCACTGCGCCCGGATGTGCCGGTGGAACTGACCACCACCGTGCAGCATGGGGTTGATTTTCGTCGGGAAGGCTTCGATGCCGCGGTGGTCTATGGCGATGCGCCAAACCATGGGCTGCATGTGCGCAAGCTGTTCGATGAACAGCTTACGCCGGTGTGTGCGCCGTCACTGCGCCAGGGGCCGGTACCGTTGCAGCAGGTCGAGGACCTGGCCCGGCACATGCTGTTGCACCCTTCGCGGGATGAGCACGACTGGCGGTTATGGCTGCAGGCGGCTGGGGTAACGCTGGCTGCACAGGGGCCGAAGCAACACTTCGAGACGCTGGACATGGCAATGGCCATGGCTTCACAGGGGACAGGGGTGGCTATCGGTGATTGGTCGCTGGTTGGCGATGACTTGCGTGGTGGGCGGTTGTGCATGCCGTTTGCGCTGAAGGTGCTGACCGGTAAAGGTTATTACCTGGTGAGCCAGGCCAGGAACTTGCCGGCGGGATTGATGGAGTTGCTGGACTGGCTGGAGGGCCAGGCCAGCCTGTGAAGGCCTCTTCGCGGGCTCGCCCGCGAAGAAGGCAACTCAATAGCCGACTGTGAACCGCTGACGTGAATGCTGCGGCTTCTCCAGCTCATCCAGCATGGCAATCGCATAGTCGGCAAAGGTGATCCAGCTCTTGCCATCCGCACCGATCAGCAGATGGTCCTTGCCCAACGTGTAGTGCCCGCTGCGCGCCCCTTCAACGAACTCCGCCGACGGTGAGAGGAACGTCCAGTCCAGGTTCGGCTCGCGCTGCAACGCCTCCAGAAAACGCACCCCGGCAGTGGCCTCGGCCTTGTACGCCTCCGGGAAGTCCGGGCTGTCGATTACCCGAAGCCCCGACGGCAGCAACAGGCTGCCGGCACCGCCCACCACCAGCAGGCGCTTGACCCCGGCGCGCTTGACCGGTTCGATGATGGCCTGCGGCTCCATGGTGGAGAAATGCGCCGCGCTCAGCACCGCGTCCACACCCGCCACTGCCGCTTGAAGGGCCGCGCTGTCCTTGGCATCCAGTGCCATGACGGTCACCCCGTCACGCCCCTGCAGCTTCGAAGGGTCGCGGGCAATGGCCAGCACGCTGTGACCACGGCGCAGGACCTCTTCCAGCAACTGGCTGCCAGCGCGGCCAGTGGCACCGATGATTGCAATCTTGCTCATGGGATACTCTCCATCAGTTGAACGGAATTACCACTTCATTTCGCCCTTGGCGACCTTGGCCCCCAGCTCCAGCGAGCTTTCATCGGCCAGGCCCGGGTAACGCTGCTTCATCGCCTTGATCAACGCGCCAGCATCTTTCGCCTTGGCGGTTTCGGCATCGAAAGCACGGATGTAGTCGGCAGTAAAGCGCACGGCCTTCAGCGAGCGGCTGCTATCGCCCAGGTAGTGGCCCGGGATGACCGTGCGCGGCGCCAACGCTTCGATGTGCGCCAGGGTGCCAAGCCAGTCGGCGTGCGACCTGGCCGTTTGCGTGTCGGCCATCCATACATGAATATGCTCGGACACCACCACGCCACCCACCACCGCCTTGATCGACGGGATCCACACAAAGCTGCGATCCGGCTGCGGGCCATCCAGGCCGACCACCTCGAGGGCCTGCCCTTCCAGGGTCAGGCTGTGGCCCTCGAGCACCTGCGGCACCACCAGCCTTACCGGTTTGTCCGCACCCATCTGCGGCCCCCAGTACGCCAGCTTGGCATCCATTGTCTGGCGAATGTGCGCAACGGTGGCCGCCGAGGCCAGCACCTTGGCATCGGGGAAGGCCTGGGTCAGGGTGTCGAGGCCAAAGTAGTAGTCCGGGTCGCCATGGCTGATGTAGATGCTGGCCAGGTATTTGCCACTGGCCCGCAGGCGCTGTACCAGCTGCTCCGCCTGGGCCTTGCCGAACTGGGCATCGACCAGCACGGCGTCGTGCTGGCCGCTGACGATCACCGAGCTGACCGGGAAAATCGCCGCGTGCCCGGGGTTGTAGACCTCCAGCTGCAAGGGTTCGGCGGCCAGCACCGGGCCGGCCAGGGTTACACAGGCCAGCAGCAGGCCACGCAAAGGGGTGAACAGAGACATGGGCAACGCCTTCAGATGAGCAATGCCCTACAGCTTAGTTGCCAGATCCGTGACAAAAAATGCGATGCTTGAACATAGTTTGTTTCTGAAACCGGGCAAATCATGGACCGTCTCAACGCCATGCGCGTTTTCGTCACCGTCGTCGACCTGGGCAGCCAGTCGGCGGCGGCTGATCAGCTGCAGCTTTCTCGCCCCGTCGTGTCGCGTTACCTGGCCGAGCTGGAGGCGTGGGTGGGCGCCCGGCTGATGCAGCGCACCACCCGCAAGCTCAGCCTCACCGCTGCCGGGCAGGAAACCTTGCCGCGCTGCCGGCAATTGCTGGAACTGGCCGGAGACCTGCAGGCGGCGGTGCAGCAGCCAGATGACGCGCCGAAAGGCGCACTGCGTATCAGCGTCAGTACCTCCTTCGGCCAGGCACAGCTGGCGGATGCAGTGGCTGCTTATGTGCGCCGCTACCCTGGGGTGAAGGTGGAACTGCAGATGCTCGACCGCACCGTCAACCTGGTGGATGAGCGCATCGACCTGGCAATCCGCACCAGCAACGACCTGGACCCCAACCTGATCGCCCGGCGCCTGACCGTGTGCCGTTCGGTGGTCTGCGCGGCACCGGCCTACCTGCACGAGCATGGCACGCCGCAACGGGTCGAGGAATTGAGCCGACACAACTGCCTGACCCATGCCTACTTCGGGCACAGCCTCTGGCAATTCGAGGTGGCCGGCCAGCAGGTCGCGGTGCCGGTGGCGGGGAACATCAGTGCCAACGAGGCGATGACCCTGCAGAAAGCCGCGCTGGCCGGCGCCGGCATCGCCCTGCTGCCCACCTACCAGGCCGCCGAGGCCCTGCGCAGAGGTGTGCTGGTGCGCCTGCTGCCACAAGCCAAGCCGCGCGAGCTGAGTCTCAATGCCGTGTACACCTCGCGCAAGCACATGCCGGCCACCTTGCGCAGCATGCTGGACTTTCTGGTACAGCGGTTTCAGGACGAGCCGGAGTGGGACCGCGATTTGTAATGGACATAGTGGCCTCATCGCCGGCAAGCCAGCTCCCACAGGTATAGCGCTGGCTTTGGCTGCGATGGCGTACCTGTGGGAGCTGGCTTGCCGGCGATGAGGCCGGTGCATGTCAACGTATAGACTATGCTTCTTGGTATCACCTATCGCTGTACCAGGAGGTGAGCACCATGGGCATCAAATCAAGAAGAGTCGCCCTTGTCATGGCCCTGACTGCAGTCGCAGGGCTCTACGGCTCAGCCTGCTGGCGCGCCGAACTGCTGCGCAGCCAGCCCAGCGCCGCCGCCAGTTGCGAGCAGGCACATTGCGTGCCTCACAGCGCAACCTTGAGCGCCGTCCGTTGAGTTGACGGCCCCCCGGCCGCTCACTCTTCGACGCTCATGTATTCCTTGGCCCAGCGGATGTAGTCCTCAGGCTGGGTGTAGGTGTGCGAGAGCTCGGTAGCGCTCAGGCTTTCCGATTTGTTCTGCTGGCCGCGCTGCAGCCGCAGGCAGTCATACGTGGCCTTGATCGCGGCAAAGTAGGCGGCATGGCCATCTACCACGATGCGCACGCCAAGGCGTGCCAGGCGTTCGTCGTCGCGCAGGTTCGGGTTCGCATAGGTGACCAGCATCAGCGGCACGGTGAGGTGCTCGGCGATCTTTTCCAGCTGCTCGAAGTCCTTCACACCCACCATACAGATGCCATCGGCGCCGGCCTTCTGGTAGCTCTGGGTGCGCACGATGATTTCTTCGGTGCTGAGCACGCCAGCGTTGGTGCGGGCAATGATCGACAGCGAGGAATCGACCCGCGCCTCCAGCGCCGCACGGATCTTGCCCACGCCTTCCTCGACCGGGATCAGGTCGGTCGACTTGCGGCCGAACTGGGCAGGCAGCAGGGTGTCCTCGATGGTCAGCGCAGCCACACCGGCGCGCTCCAGTTCGGTGACCGTGCGCATCACGTTCAGCGCGTTGCCATAGCCATGGTCGGCGTCAGCCAGCACCGGCAGCTGCGCTACCCGGCCGATACGAGTGGCCTGTTCGACGAACTCGCTGAGGGTGATCAGGGCGAAGTCCGGCGCGGCCAGCACCTGCAACGACGCGACGGAACCGCCAAGGATGCCGACCTCGAAGCCCAGGTCTGCGGCAATGCGTGCCGACATCGGGTCGAATACCGATGCGGTGTGGAAACAGGAACCTGAAGCGAGCAGCTCGCGGAAGGCAAAACGCAGATCTTGATGGGAAGCCTTGGGCATGATCACTCCGCAATGTAAGTTGAAATTTGAACGGTAACTACCGACCCCTGTAATCGGGTCTACCTGGCCTGTTCCAACCGACGCGTTCCGGGCGGTCATGCTCGACATGCAGGCAGAGGAATAAAAGGTGTGGGAGACAACGGGCGGAAAACCTGCGGCATATTGTTGCACCAAGCTGGTGCAGGCCCCGGATTTCAGCCGCTGTGGCATACCAACGATATCACGCGGCCATGCAGCACTGGATGAATGCGCCAATGCCGATCTTGCATAGGGGATGCAGATAGTACATAGGAAGCTACCTAACTCAGGTTACAATTCGTGGGTTCTTCGCCGGCAAGCCCGTGAAGAAGCAGCCAAACACAGACAAGGTAAACCCGTGACCGCCGCCCTGCCGCCCACCTCCCTGCGCAACGTGCTCACCGCCCTGATGCTGGCGATCTTCCTCGGCGCGCTCGACCAGACCATCGTCGCCGTCTCGCTGCCGGCGATCTCG
>NZ_JABMCN010000022.1:10325-33115 GCF_013179515.1 Pseudomonas sp. CM27 | reverse complement strand
CGATGGGCAGCGTGTCGGTGAACGGATGGCTGCTCCAGGTCAGCGGCATGCGCCGGCTGGCTGGCTTGAAATCTTCGACCCAGGTTTGCAGGGCGCTGACCGGCAACACATGGGGCTGGCTGGACGGGGACTGGTTGCTGGCCACCAGCTCGGCCATGTCCAGCTGGCGCATATGCCGTTTGCGCAAGGCGGCTGAACCGGTGATGCGCGCGGTCGTGGCGTTGGTCCACAAATGCGGGCTGTAGCCGATCCACACTTCCTTGGCGGTGTCCGGGGAGGTATCGGCCCACACCCAGCCCACGGTCCGGCTGGCCTGGTAGCGATGACGCAGGTGATAGTCCTCCAGGCCCCGGTAGTGCAGTTCCTTGTAGTGGCCTTCGCCGTCGTATTCATGAATGACCAGCTTTTCGCCCTGGGGGCCTTGCATGAACATGTAGATGTAGCCAGGGCGCAGGGCACGCAGGGTGTAGGCGGAGTGCTGCAGGGGGGTAAAGCCTTGTTCCAGGTTGAAGCCTGCGTCGGCGTAGCGGCAGGCAGGGGTAGCGCCGGTACGCGGCACGATGGCATAGCGCACCGGCAGGATCGGCACGCGTGCACTGCAGGCAGGGCCGGAGGTGGCACTGCTGACGGAGGCATTATTCATGCAAGTTCCTTATTCATGGCGAAGCCTTTTCAAACCAAGGCTCAGGTATTTGAGATGGTGTGAGCTTCTTTGCTTGAATTATCTGCGGGGTGCAAATTTCGCTTTGGATGCTGGCGCAAACTGATTACTTGCGTGTAAAAGACAATGCCTCCATTCCTGCGTTTTGGTCGAGGCTGAAAGTGTAAGATTTTATTGAGGTATGTTTGTGTTTTTGTTTGCGCGATACTGTGCGGGAGAAGTTGTGCTGTAAGTTGTAGGAATTATCTGACAGCAAATAGCCTACATACTCAGTTTTTGCACTTGGCCATCACCACCTGGCAAGTCCTGGGCGTACCTCCCGACCGGCTGGCATAGCGCATGCAATTGTTCATGGATTTGTGCCGGGCAATGCTCAGGGTGTCGCCCCACGCCAGGCCGCCTTCGCCAGTTGTCGGTACGGCTTTGGCGAAGCAATTGGAGCCTGTGGCAGGCGTCGCGTAGCGCGCCTTGCCGGCTTTACTGGAACAGCCGGCGGTGAGCGCCAGGCTGAGGGCGAGCAGCGCGGTCAGCGCCCAGCATCCGACCGGATGGATCAGTGTTCTGCTCATGGCGTCCTCTTCTGCGCTGGGCATGGAATGCCTGACAGAATATTTCATTTCAAGCGAAGCGGTGAACTATCGCGTCGTCAAGGGGCTCCCTTGCTAGGCGCATCCTGCGCTCACCTGATGGTGCACAGCCATCAGCCCGGGTCACTGAATGAAAAGGAGGCACCGTGACCGCATCTGACCAAGCGCTGTACCGCTGCACGCCCAGCCCACTGCATGCACTGTTGCTGGCTGGCAGTGTGCCCTTGTTTCTAGGCGCGCTACTGAGCGACATCGCCTACTTCAACAGTTACCAGATTCAGTGGAGCAACTTCGCTGCCTGGCTGATAGCCGGTGGCCTGGTGTTCTGTGGCCTGACCCTGTTGTTCGCGCTGGCCAACCTGGTCCGCGCCGAGCGCAAGGGCGGGCGGCCGACGCTGTACTTCCTGCTGCTGCTGGTGACCTGGGTACTCGGGCTGATCAATGCCTTCGAGCATGCCAAGGACGCCTGGGCGGTGATGCCATCGGGGCTGGTGTTGTCGGTGATCGTGACGGTGCTTGCAGTGGTAGCTGCCTGGACCGGCCTGAGCAACTTGCGTTCGGGAGGTGCGGCATGAAGCCTTTGCATGCATTGAGCCTGTTAAGCGTGGCGCTGCTGCTGAGCGCGTGTGGCGGGGATGGCGAGCCGACCCAGGCCCGTGGCCCGGACCCGAAACTGCCTGACCCGCAGCGCGGTCTGCTGCCGAGCATGAAGATTGCCGAACCGGTCGCCTGGGGTGAACAGAAACCCACCGTGCCAGAGGGCTTCAGCATCACGGCCATTGCCACCGGCCTGAAGATTCCGCGCCAGAGCCTGGTGCTGCCAAACGGCGACATTCTGGTGGCCGAGGGCAGGGGTGGCAGCGCGGCCAAGCTCAAGCCCAAGGATGTGATCGCCAGCCAGATCAAGGCCAAGGGCAACACCCAGGTCAAAGGTGGCAACCGCCTGACGCTGCTGCGCGACGCCGACGGTGATGGCACCTACGAGGTGCAGACCGTGTTCGCGGACAACCTCAACGCGCCGTATGGCCTGGCGTTTGCCAACGGCAAGCTGTACGTGGCCAACCAGGATGCGCTGGTGCGTTTCGACTACCAGGACGGCCAGACCACAGCCGGTGGCCCGCCGACCAAGGTCACCGACCTGCCGGCCGAAATCAACCACCACTGGACCAAGTCGCTGACTGCGAGCCCGGATGGCCGCTATCTGTACGTGGGCATCGGTTCCAACAGCAACATCACCGAGCGTGGCCTTGAGGTGGAGATCGACCGGGCGATGGTCTGGCAGGTAGATGCCGAAACCGGCGCGCACCGGCCTTACGCGACCGGCCTGCGCAACCCGACGGCGCTGGCCATGCAGCCGCAGACCGGGCAACTGTGGGCGGTGGTCAACGAACGCGACGAGCTGGGACCGGACCTTGTGCCGGACTACCTCACCTCGGTCAAGGAGGGGGCGTTCTACGGCTGGCCCTACAGTTACTGGGGGCAGAATGTCGACGACCGGGTACGCCCGCAAAACCCTGACAAGGTCGCTTCGGCCACCAAGCCGGACTACAGCCTCGGTTCGCATGTCGCAGCGCTCGGCGTCGATTTTTCGATCCCGGCCATGGGCGAGCGCTTCGCCAATGGCGTGTTCGTGGGCGAGCACGGCAGCTGGAACCGGCCCAATCCGGTGGGCTACAAGGTGATTTTCGTGCCTTTCAGCGACGGCAAGCCGGCGGGGGAACCCATCGACTTCGCCACGGGATTCAGGGGTGAAGATGGCAAGACCCGTGGACGGCCGGTGGGGGTGACGGTGGATCCGCGCGGGGCGTTGATCATTGCCGACGACCTGGCGAACACGGTGTGGCGGGTGACGCGTAACCGCTGAGAACTACCAGGCGGCTGCTTCAACATACTTACCGAGGATGGCGCATCCTCGGGTGGCAGCGGGTTCACCCGGGAAGCTGGCACCGCGGTGCATGGCACCGACTTAGCCGGTGTTCGCGGGTGAACCCGCTCCCACAGAGACCAGCAGACAAAATGGGTCGCAAGGGCGGGTTCCGGCACAGCGGCAGGGAATGGCTATGCTTGTCAGCGCATACACAGTTCACCCACCCGTTCGGTCTTGATCACATGGAAGCAGGCCTATGAACCCGATTCGCTCAGTTGCTCGTGCTGTTGCCCTCGCCACGCTGGCCTCTGCTGCCAGCTTCACGGCGCAGGCTGCCGATATCCCCATTGCCAGCGAGGCGCTCGAAAGCCATGTCACCACGCAGGTCACGGCCATTGATATGGCCAACCGCCAGGTCACAGTGAAGGGCCCGGATGACAAGAAAGATGTGACCTTCCAGCTCACCGAAAAAGCCAAGGCGCTGCCCAACCTCAAAGTCGGTGACCAGGTCGACATCTACGTCACCCGGGCGGTGGCCTATGTACTGAATACACAAGTGGGCGGGGCGCCGAAGGCCAGCGAGGAGTCCGGCACCATCCGGGCCACGGCGGCGAACCCCAACCCGGGCGGCGAAGCGTTCCGCCAGGTCAGGGTCACCTCGCAGATCAAGAAGATCGACCTGAAACAGCATGAGGTAAGCCTGTTGCCACCCGAGGGCAAGCTGCAGGTGGTCAAGGTAGAAAACCCTGACCTGCAAGCGCGAATGAAGAATCTCAAGGTCGGGCAGACGGTCGATGCGATCTACACGGAGGTACTGCGTATAGAAACCTCGCGCTGACAATCATTTGGGCAGGCTTCGGGTTGCCCGCAGGTGGATCCGCCGTGATGCCTTGCATGACGGCGGGTATCGTTCAAATAGCTGAATCACCCAATCGGGCCGGGTCTTGCTGGCATCGTTGAGCCAGTTGGCGACCGAGTCCTGCGCATATTTCTCTGTTTCGGCGAGGTTCGGTACCAGCAGTGGCTCGGCTGCTTCCGGCGTTTGCTTGAGCTCGGCAATGTGCTCACACCAGACGCCGCGCGGGCGCAGCACCTCGATGCAGAAGCGACGTACCAGCGGGTTGCTGTCGCTGGCATGCCGGGCGAGCAGCACCAGCGCACTGTCCAGGTTGTGGGTCAAGCGCGGGCGCAGGGCGATCCAGGCCCATTCGCGGACGCCGAAATGCTCATCGCGCGCAAAGCGCAGCTGGGCCAGGAAGGCTGCTTCAAGGTCCAGGTCGCGCGACAGGTACGCCTGGGCGAAGGCCGCCCAACTGCGCACCGTATCGGACAGGTGCGCACTGCAGTGCTCGAAGACGGCTTCGGCAACGGATGGCGGTGTCTGTTCCAGCCACTGACCGAGCGCCAGCCCGATCGCTGCGATTTTTTTCGAAAGGCCCATCGCCTGGGCGGCTTCGGCACACTCCGCCAACTGTTGTGCCAAGGAGCCGGGCAGTTGGCTTGCCAATGCGTTGACCAGGACCGCCTGGTTCACTGCCAGGCATTCGGCCAGGTTGCGCGTGGGCAACTGGCCAAGGTCGATCAAGGTTGTACGTTCATTCATTTCAGCCACCTCCATGTGGTCGTGCGGTGCATGCATGCTACGAATAATGGGCGTGCATGTCTTTGATTTCCATCATCGGGGCTGACCGAACCATCATGTGGGTCATGCGTAGACAGATGGAGAACGATCGTGCTGAGCAAACCGATGATACTGCTGGGGTTGCCCGTGGCCATGGCCTTGCTGGCGGGGGCGGTGCTGCCGTTCCAGGCGGCGGGCAATGCCGCTGTCGGCCGGGCGTTGGGGCACTGGTTGTGGGGCGCGTTCACCTCGCTGACGGTGAGCTCAGTGGTGGTGATTGCCGCGTTGCTGGTGCTGCGGGTGCCGGCGCCCGACCTGGGCAAAGCCCTGCAAGGCCCTTGGTGGTTATGGGTGGGTGGTGTACTGGGCGCACTGTACGTGGCCGGCGCTGCGGCGCTTACCCCCAAGCTGGGGGCGGCGGGGTTTCTGGTGTTGGTGGTTGCCGGGCAGATCATCACGGCAGTTGTCGCCGACCATTTCGGGATGATGGGGCTGGGCGGCAAGCCGCTGAGCGTGGCCAGGCTGGCGGGGGTGGGGTTGATCCTGTGCGGAGTGCTGCTAGTGCAGGGCACGTGGGCTGCGGATTCAAAGGTGACTACCGCCCCGGTTGTAAAACAGTCTGACGGCTGATTAGCGGCCCGGCTGGCTGCACGCCCATACCGTTTCGCGTAACCAGCGGTGGCCTGGGTCGCTGTCCTTCCTGCGGTGCCAGGCCTGTTGGTAGTCGAATGCGGGTATCGCCAGTGGAGGCTCGAACCTGCGCAACGTCGGGTGCTGGCGCAGTGAGCCCACTGCACGGCTGGCCACGGTCAGGATCAGGTCGGTACCGGCCAGTACCTCGACCGCTGCGCTCCAGTGCGGCAAGGCCAGGGCGATACGTCGGCGCAGGCCTTGGGCTGCGAGCGCGCGCTCGATCTCATCGAAGGCATCCGGGCGCATGGCCATCAACACATGCGGTCGCGCCAGCCAGTCATCCAGGGCCAGGCCGCCGCGGTCGGGCAACACCTGGCGATCGGCGACACTGATGAAGCTGTCGGCAAACAGGGGTTGGACGGTGATGTCCTGCGGCAGGTCGGGGAACAGCCCCAATGCCAGGTCCAGTTCACCGTCGAGCAACTGGGCCAGCATGCTGTCGCGGCTCGCCTGGCTGATGGCCAGGTCCACCCCTGGGGCAACCTGGCGCAGGTGGCGCAGCAGGGGTGGCAGGATGATGCGCGAGGAGTAGTCCGAAAGCGACAGCCTGAAACGGCGCTGGGCCTTGGCGGGTTCGAACTGCGGGGTGGCCAGCAGGCCGTTGAGGTTGCCCAGAGCGTCCTGCAGCGGTGTGGCCAGGGACTGTGCACGGGCGGTGAGTGCCATGCGGCCATTCTGACGCACCAGCAAAGGGTCGTCGAAATGTTTGCGCAACTGTGCCAGGGCGTGGCTTACCGCCGGTTGGCTGCGATGCAGGCGCAGGGCGGCGCGGGTCACATGCTTTTCGCTGAGCAGCGCGTGCAGGGCGAGCAGCAGGTTGAGGTCGATCTTGCGCAGTTCATCCATAGGGTGAATGGCCTTGGTCAGTTCTGGCTGGCTTGATCAGCTTATCAAATACCTCGGCTGCGCGCGGTCCTGCAACGACCGAGGCCGCCACAGGCGTTATACTCCCCACCCGTTTCACTGTTATCCGAGTACACCGATGGGTCTTTCCGCAACCGCCACACCCGAACCGCGTCGCCTGGGCGCACCCGTAATTGCCCTGGCCCTGCTGTTGGCCGGTGCCTGGTTTCTCAATCTCAACGCCGGCTTCAAACAGGTGTTGCTGCTACTTGTCGGCGCCGCGCTTGGCCTGACGTTGTATCACGCGGCTTTCGGCTTCACCTCGGCCTGGCGGGTGTTCATCAACGAGCGCCGTGGCGCGGGTCTGCGGGCGCAAATGGTCATGCTGGCCGTGGCGGTGCTGCTGTTCTTCCCGGCGCTGTCGGCTGGCAGCCTGTTCGGCAACCCGGTCACCGGCCTGGTGGCCCCGGCCGGGGTCTCGGTAGTGTTCGGCGCCTTCATCTTCGGCATCGGCATGCAACTGGGCGGCGGCTGCGCGTCCGGCACGTTGTTCACGGTAGGTGGCGGCAATGCACGCATGCTGGTGACTTTGCTGTTCTTCATCATCGGTTCGGTCACTGCCACCCACCACGCCGACTGGTGGTTTGCCTTGCCGTCGTTGCCGGCAACCTCGATTGTGCAGGCCTGGGGTGTCGGGCCGGCGCTGCTGGTCAGCCTGGCGGTGTTCGGGTTGATAGCCTGGGCCACCGTATTGCTGGAAAAACGCCGCCATGGCGCGCTGGAGGCACCCGTTGCCAGCAAGTACCAGGGCCTGCGTCGCTTCCTGCGCGGCCCGTGGCCTTTGCTGTGGGGTGCCATCGCGCTGGCCCTGCTCAACTACGCCACCCTGGCACTGGCCGGACGGCCGTGGGGTATTACCTCGGCCTTCGCCTTGTGGGGCGCCAAAGCCCTCGACGGCCTTGGCGTGGATGTCGGCAGCTGGGTGTTCTGGCAGGCCCCGGCCAATGCCAAGGCGCTGGCCTCGCCGCTGTGGCAGGACGTCACCACGGTCATGGACCTGGGCATCGTGCTGGGTGCCTTGCTGGCGGCTGGCCTGGCCGGGCGCTTTGCCCCAAGCCTGAAGATCCCGCTTGCGTCGCTGGTTGCTGCGGTAATCGGCGGCCTGCTGCTGGGCTACGGTTCGCGCCTGGCCTATGGCTGCAACATCGGTGCGTATTTCAGCGGCATCGCCTCGGGCAGCGTGCATGGCTGGCTGTGGCTGGTGGCGGCGTATACCGGCAACCTGATCGGCGTGCGCCTGCGCCCGTTGTTCTTCGCCGGCGAACGGCGCCCTGCGGTGCTGACCGGGTGCTGATGCACTGAGCGATCGCTGCAAGGGGTGCAGAAATCATCTGCACCCCGCCTGATTGTTCAATTTTGCCTGACCCAATAGCCTGACTCGAACTTCCATCCAACAGGATTCGATCATGGCTACCCGCATCATGCTCGACAGCACCGGCCCGGCCGATGTCGTGCAGCTCGAACACTTGAACGTGCTACCACCAGCGGCAGGCGAGGTCTGGCTGGAACACAGTCAGGTGCGCGAGCTGACCCACGGGCAAGGCGTGGACGTGGCCTCGCAGCACGCGGCAGTTGCGCTTTACCGATGAGGGTGAGCGGCTGGTGGCCAAGGTGCGCGAGGCCAACCATCTGATTGCCGAGGCGGAACAGGAGGCTGCCGAAGGCGCGGCAAGCGTGCGTGGTCGCCTGCGCCTGGCGTTGCCGGCAGCCATGGGCCGGCGTTGGTTGAGCGCGATGGTGGCCGACTTTGTGCTGACGTATCCGCAGGTAATGGTCGAGGCCGAGTACGCCGACCGCTTCGTCGACCTGATCGGCGAGGGTTTCGACGCTGCCATCCGCATTGGGGAACTGGCGGACAATCGCCTGGTGGCGAGAAAACTGTGCGATCACCAGCGCATCCTGTGCGCATCACCCGACTATCTGGCGCGCCAGGGTGCGCCAGTGAATCCGCATCAGTTGACGGACCACAATTGTTTAGGTTTCAGTGGCTTGCGCTCATTTCCTGAATGGAGACTGATGAGTGGTGAACAGCAAGTAAGCGTGAAGGTCACCGGCAGCCTGCGCAGCAACGATAACGAAGCGCTGCTGCAAGCGGCTCGGCGTGGCGTGGGCATTCTTGCTGGCGGTGACTGGCTGATGGGCGAAGACCTGGCCAGCGGGCGCCTGGTGCGGGTGCTGCCGGATTGGCAGCTGGACGTGGCGGGCGCCAGTGAATTATTTCTCCTAAATAGCTTTATATTTATTTATTAACTAATTGATAAATATCAATTTATCTTTTTGCTACAGCATGCTGTACGCATTGCTCATAGTATGTCTGTTTGATCGCCGCAGGCTTCAGCCGAGAACGGCTGTTGTAGGTCTGCTCGGTAATGCCAAATGCGGTCATACGCATCCAGGGTTTGGCAAACTTACGCACCTGCAGCTTCTTGCGCGTGGCATACAGGGTTACCCCGGAAAGTTTGGCCTGCTGCGCCTCGGCGGCAATCTGTGCACCCCAGCCGCAGGTGTGGCGATCATTCTGGCTCAGGGCCCGCGCCTGGGCGCCCGAAGCGAGCGTGGCCAGCAGGCAGCCGGCCATCGTTGCTAGAAGTACTCGCATGTTGCTGTCCTAAGCATCTGAAGAAAAACGAAGTTTGCCTTCGCTTTCGGCAGTCGGGGGCCAGCAATTTGCCGTCAGATGACCGCCAGGCGCAACGGGTTGGCAGCTGGCTTGCGCAGGCTGGCCGATGCCAGGCCCGCTACCCATAGCACCGACACAGCGTAGTTCAGGCGCTGGTACAGGCCGAACAGCTGGCCGCTCTCGACCGCCTGGCCCATCAACCCGGCAGTGACGATGGCAAGCACCAGACACGCCAGGGAAAACAACGCCAAGGCCCGCGAGCCGGCAAGCCGATTGCCCAGCCAGGCCCACAGGGCGCTGGCCAGGGTCAGCGAGAGAAACATCAGCAACCCGGACAGGTTGTGCAGTTGCTGGGAGGTGGACGGCTGCGCGGCTGCGCAACCCTGGTCGCAGGGGAACCAGCCGGTGCCGAGGCTGCCAACGCCATGCAGCAACACCAGGCCGGCGCTCAGCAGCGCAAGCTTCGAGCCACGCCAGCGCCGCGCCAGGCCCCAGGCGAACAGTGCAAACAGCGCGGCCAACGGGAAGTTGTTGACCAGCGGCGACCAGCTGCTGGTAGGCGAGCCAGCGGCGCCGAGCTGGCTCATGGCCTGTTGCAGGTGGTCGTAGCCGGGATACGCGCGTGCCGTGAGCCATACACCTGTCAGCAGCCACAAGGGGATCAGCAGGCCACTGGCGAGTAAAGCGCGGTCGACAGATTTCATGCTGCGTTTCCTTCCATGGATAAGTGAGCGTGAAGGCACACAGTACCGCGCAGTGCAGGCTCGGGGCCAGCACTTGTGCCGGGTTACCCAAACCGTGATCCCAAGGCTTGAGCAATAAATACCGCACCCGGTGTATGTGATCGTACAACTGCTTGCGCTATGATGAGCGCTGTCTTTCAAGGTGAAATACAGGGCAATGACAGAGCAGCAGGTACAGGCAAGGACCCGGCGCAAGCCGCGCAGTCTGGCCCAGGAACTGGTCACGGTGCTGACCGAGCGTATTCGCAGCGGCCAGCTCAAGCGCGGCGACAAGCTGCCGACCGAATCGCAGATCATGGCCGAAGAGGGCGTCAGCCGCACCGTGGTGCGTGAGGCGATCTCGCGGCTGCAGGCTGCCGGGCAGGTGGAGACCCGCCATGGCATCGGCACCTTTGTGCTGGACGCGCCATCCACCGGGGGCTTTCGTATAGACCCGGCGACCGTGGTGACCCTGCGCGAAGTGCTGGCGGTGCTGGAACTGCGCATCGCCCTGGAAATCGAGTCGGCAGGCCTGGCGGCGCAGCGGCGCAGCGATGAGGCGTTGGCGGGCATGCGTGCGGCGCTGGATGAACTCAACGAGGGGGCAGCCAATGCCACGGATGCCGTGTCGGCGGACTTCCAGTTCCACCTGCGCATTGCCCAGGCCAGCGGCAACCATTACTTCGCCGACATCATCAACCACCTGGGCACCAGCATCATCCCGCGGACCCGCCTGAATTCGGCGCGGCTGGCCCATGATGACCAGGCGCACTACATGAGCCGGCTGATGCACGAGCACGAGGCGATCTACGAAGCCATCGCCCGGCGTGACAGCGAAGGGGCCAAGATGGCGATGCGCATGCACCTGAGCAATAGCCGCGAACGCTTGCGCCAGGCGCATGAAGAGGCTGAGGCGCAAGGGGCTTGAGGCCCTATTCGCGGGTTAGCCCGCGAATAGGTCACAACCTCCAGTACAAAAGCCCTGCCTTGCGCAGGGCTTTGTGCTTTCAGGCAATCAATCAGACCGCCTCGTCACTCCACTGTCCATTCACCAGCCGGCGCAGCCCCAGCGGGTTGCCGTCGCGCAGCGCCTCGGGCAGCAGCGCCTGCGGGTAGTTCTGGTAGCACACCGGGCGCAGGAAGCGGTCGATGGCCAGGGTGCCCACAGACGTGCCGCGCGCATCGGAAGTGGCCGGGTATGGCCCGCCGTGCACCATTGCGTCACACACTTCGACACCGGTCGGGTAGCCGTTGACCAGTATCCGCCCGACTTTCTCTTCCAGCAGCGGCACCAGCCAGGCAAAGGCCTCGAAATCCTCGGGCTCGCCGATCAGGGTCGCGGTCAGCTGGCCGCGCAGGCCCAGCAGGGCAGCACGCAGCTGCTCGGTGTCCTGCACTTCCACGGCCACGGTGGTAGGGCCGAACACTTCTTCTTGCAGCAGCGGGTCGGACTCGACCAGCAGGCGGGCGTCGGCCTTGAACAGCTGGGCGCGAGCCTGGCTGCCTTCCTGCGGTTGCCCGGCCAGGTGCTGGATTCCGGCATGGGCGTGCAGGTGTTCCAGGCCGCCCGCGTAGCTGCGCAGGCCGCCCGCATTGAGCAGGGTCTGGCCGGCCTGCTGGCCGAGGTGTTGGCCAAGGTCCGTCAGCAGCTGGCTGTACTGCGGCGACTGCAGGCCGATCACCAGGCCTGGGTTGGTGCAGAACTGGCCGGCGCCAAGGCACACGGAACCCGCCAGCTCACGGGCGATGGCGTCGCCGCGCTTGGCCAGGGCGCCCGGTAGCACGATCACCGGGTTGATGCTGGACATTTCGGCGAACACCGGAATCGGCTGCGGGCGCTCGGCGGCCATGCGGCACAGGGCATCGCCGCCTTTCAGCGAACCGGTGAAGCCCACGGCCTGGATGGCCGGGTGCTTGACCAGCCACTCGCCCACGCCGCCACCGAAGACCATGTTGAACACACCCTTGGGCATGCCGGTGCGCTCTGCGGCGCGGACGATGGCGCAGCCGACCAGGTCGGCAGTGGCCATGTGGCCGCTGTGCGCCTTGAACACCACCGGGCAGCCGGCGGCAAGTGCAGCCGCGGTGTCGCCGCCCGCGGTGGAGAAGGCCAGCGGGAAGTTGCTGGCGCCGAACACGGCGACCGGCCCGACACCGATGCGCATCTGGCGCAGGTCTACCCGCGGCAGTGGCTGGCGCTCTGGCAGAGCCAGGTCGATGCGGGCACCGAGGAAGTCGCCGCGACGCAGCACCTGGGCGAACAGACGCATCTGGCCGCTGGTGCGGCCACGCTCACCCTGGATGCGGGCGGCGGGCAGGGCGGTTTCACGGCAGACGATGGCGACGAAGGCGTCGTCCAGTTCATCCAGTTCGGCGGCGATGGCATCAAGGAACTCGGCGCGGCGCGCCGGGGCCAGCTGGCGGAACTCGGCGAACGCGGCAGCAGCAGCGTTGGCCGCCTGGTCCACTTCGCTTTCGGTGGCCTGGGCAAAGCTGTAGGGCAGGGCCTCGCCGCTGCTGGCGTCCAGGCTCTGCAGGCGCTGTGAGCCAGCGGCGCTGCGCTGGCCGGCGATGAAGTTGTGGCCGAGGATTTCAGGCATGGGGTGCTCCTGTAGATAATAGTGAGGGAAGAGAACGTGCTTGAGGCGTTTGCTCCCACAGGGACGGCGTTGCAATGTTGAATTGGGCAAACCCGAACCATCAGGTGATGGGCGCCGGGTTGAACAGGGTGATGTCGTTGTGCAGGCGGTGCTGTTCGGCCCAGGTCTGCTTGCGGCCGCTGGCCACGTCCAGGTAGTAGTGGAACAGTTGCCATCCCAGCTCCTCGATGCTCGAGCGGCCCGTGGCGATACGCCCGGCGTCGATGTCGATCAGGTCGGGCCAGCGCTGCGCCAGTTCACTGCGGGTGCACACCTTCACCACTGGGGCCATGGCCAGGCCGTACGGGGTGCCGCGGCCGGTGGTGAACACGTGCAGGTTCATGCCGGCAGCCAGCTGCAGGGTGCCGCAGACAAAGTCGCTGGCCGGGGTGGCGCAGAAAATCAGGCCCTTGCGCTCAACCCGCTCGCCCGGGCCCAGCACGCCCTGGATGGCACCGCTGCCCGACTTGACGATCGAGCCCAGGGATTTCTCGACAATGTTGGACAGGCCGCCTTTCTTGTTGCCGGGTGTGGTATTGGCGCTGCGGTCGGCGGCGCCTTGCTGCAGGTAGCGGTCGTACCAGTCCATTTCACGTATCAGGGCATCGGCAACCTGCTGGTTTTCTGCCCGCGAGGTCAGCATGTAGATGGCATCACGCACCTCGGTCACTTCCGAGAACAGCACCGTGGCACCGGCGCGCACCAGCAGGTCGGATGCGTAGCCCAGCGCCGGGTTGGCAGTAATGCCCGAGAAGGCATCGCTGCCACCGCACTGCATGCCCAGGATCAGCTCGCTGGCCGGCACGGTTTCGCGGCGGCGTTGGTCGAGTTTCTTCAGGCGCGTTTCGGCCAGCGCCATGATCTGTTCGATCATTTCCACGAAGCCCAGGCTGGCGTCCTGCAAGCGGTACAGCCAAGGGTCGCTTAGGTCGACCGACGGGTCGTTGTCGTGCATCACCTGGCCGGCCTGGAGCTTTTCGCAACCCAGGCTGATGACCAATGCCTCGCCGCCCAGGTTGGGGTTACGCGCCAGGTTGCGCACGGTACGGATCGGGATATAGGCGTCGCGGGCATTGATGGCTACGCCACAGCCATAGCTGTGGGTGATGGCCACTACATCATCGACGTTGGGGTACTTTGGCAGCAGCTCGTCACGAATGCGCTTGACGGCATGTTCCAGCACGCCGGTCACGCACTGCACGGTGGTGGTGATGCCGAGGATGTTGCGGGTGCCGACGGTGCCATCGGCATTGCGGTAGCCTTCGAAGGTGAAACCGTCGAGCGGCGGCAGCGGTTGCGGCACAGCATCGCAGCGCGGCAGGCTGTCCAGCGCTGGCGCGGCAGGCATGGCCAGTTGGCTTTCCTGTACCCAGCTGCCTTGGCGCAGGTCTTCCAGTGCGTAGCCGATGATTTGCCCGTAACGGCGTACCGGCTCGCCTTTGGCGATAGCCACGGCGGCCACCTTGTGGCTCTGCGGTACGCCTTCGACCAGGGTCAGGCCGTCGGCAAAGCGGGCACCTTCGCCCAGGCCGCCGTCGTTGACCACTACCACGACATTGTCGTCGTCGTGCAGGCGGACGTAGCGGGGCGAGTCGGAATGTTCGATCAACTGCATGTTTTGGCCCTACGTGTCAGGTTCTCAGGCTTTTTGTACAGCCGCCCGCACCGGTGTCCGGCGCGGGCGTGTTCACTCAGTGACGCGAGCTGGCCAGTTCGCCATTGGCGCCAGGCTCAGCCTGTGGCTTGGGGGCATCGTCGCGCAATTCGATACGCTTGATCGGGCCGACGATCACCAGGTAGCTGAATACCGCCACCAAGGCATTGGCGCCCACATAGACCAGCGCCCATTTGAACGAGCCGGTGGCGCTGATGATGTAGCCAATGACGATGGGCGTGGTGATCGAGGCGATGTTGCCGAAGGTGTTGAACAGGCCGCCCGACAGCCCGGCAATCTGCTTGGGCGAGGTGTCGGCCACCACCGCCCAGCCCAGCGCGCCGATGCCTTTGCCAAAGAAGGCTAGGGTCATGAAACCGACCACCATCCACTCGGCGTCGACATAATTGCAGAACACCATGGTGGTCGACAGTAGCAGGCCACACACGATCGGCAGTTTGCGCGAGAAGGTCAGCGAGTTGCCACGGCGCAGCAGCCAGTCCGAGATCACCCCACCCAGTACACCGCCGATAAAGCCGCATACCGCCGGCAGCGAGGCGATGAAGCCGGCCTTGAGGATGGTCATGCCACGCTCCTGCACCAGGTACACCGGGAACCAGGTGAGGAAGAAGTAGGTGATGGCGTTGATGCAATACTGGCCCAGGTACACGCCCAGCAGCATGCGGCTGGTCAGCAGCTGCTTGATATAGCCCCATTTCGGGGCAGCGTTACCGCGCTTCTGGTCCATGTCCACCAGGCCGCCGTTCTGCTCGATGTGTGCAAGCTCGGCCGGGCTGATGCGGGGGTGCTGGCGTGGGTTGTAGATGGTCTTCAGCCACACCATCGAGAACACGATACCTAGCGCGCCCATGACCACGAACACGTGCTCCCAGCCGAAGCTGAACACGATCCAGCCCATGATCGGTGCGAACAACGCGGTAGCGAAGTATTGCGCCGAGTTGAAGATCGCCGAGGCGGTGCCGCGTTCCTGGGTCGGGAACCAGGCCGCGACGATGCGGGCGTTGCCCGGAAACGACGGGGCTTCGGCGAAGCCGACCAGAAAGCGCAGGGTGAACAGGGTGACCACTGCCCAGGCAACCGGCAGGCCGCCGACAAAACCCTGCAGCAGGGTGAACAGCGACCAGGTGAAAATGCTGAAGGCGTAGACGTTCTTGGAGCCGAAGCGATCGAGCAGCCAGCCACCAGGAATCTGGCCAGCCACGTAAGCCCATCCAAAGGCGGAAAAAACATAACCGAGGGTTACGGCGTCAATGCCGAGGTCTTTCTGCAGGCTGGAGCCTGCGATGGCGATGGTAGCGCGGTCGGCATAGTTGATCGTGGTCACCAGGAACAGCATGAACAGGATCAGGTAGCGCACATGCGTCTTCTTAGTCGCTTGCATGCTGGCAATACTCCCACTAGTTATTTTTGTGCGGGCTCACGAATTGTAACCGGAGTGGGCTTTTCCCACTCCGGATGCGGCAAGGGCAGGCCGCGGGGTCGCTTATTGCGGGCCCATCTTGTCCATCAGCGCGGCGAGCATTTCGTACTCTTCGCCGGTCAGGTCGGTCAGCGGCGTGCGCACCGGGCCTGCGTCGTAACCGGCGATTTTGGCACCGGCCTTGACGATACTCACGGCGTAACCGGCCTTGCGGTTGCGGATATCCAGGTACGGCAGGAAGAAGTCATCGATCAGCTTGCCAACGGCGGCGTGGTCGTCGCGGGCGATGGCGTTGTAGAAGTCCATGGCGGTTTTCGGCACGAAGTTGAACACGGCCGAGGAATACACCGGTACGCCCAATGCCTTGTAGGCGGCAGCATACACTTCGGCGGTCGGCAGGCCACCCAGGTAGCTGAAGCGGTCGCCCAGGCGGCGACGGATCGACACCATCAGCTCGATATCACCCAGGCCGTCCTTGTAGCCGATCAGGTTAGGGCAGCGCTCGGCCAGTTTTTCCAGGAGGTCGGCGTTCAGGCGGCAGACGTTGCGGTTGTACACCACCACACCGATGTTTACCGATTTGCACACGGCTTCGACGTGGGCGGCAACGCCGTCCTGGCTGGCTTCGGTCAGGTAGTGCGGCAGCAGCAGCAGGCCCTTGGCACCCAGGCGTTCGGCTTCCTGGGCGTATTCGATGGCCTGGCGGGTAGAACCACCGACGCCGGCGAGGATAGGTACCGAAGTGGCGCAGGTATCCACGGCGGTCTTGATCACCTGGCTGTATTCGCTGGCGGCCAGGGAGAAGAACTCACCGGTGCCACCGGCAGCGAACAGGGCGCTGGCGCCATACGGGGCCAGCCATTCCAGGCGCTTGATGTAGCCAGCCTGGTGGAAGTCGCCTTGGGCGTTGAAGTCGGTGACCGGGAAAGACAGCAGGCCGTGGGAGAGGATGGATTTGAGTTCTTGGGGATTCATTGTTGTTGGCATCCTGTGGCGCTTGGGTGATGGGTGTTGTGCTGCGTTAGAGGTAAGTTATCGTACAACCTGTTCGATGACTAGCCCCCTCGCAGGAAATTTTTTGTCAGGGCGCACAGGTGATCGGTTTAGGGTTTGTGTTGGTGCAGATATCGCGCGCCGCCCGCACGGCGCTCGATCTCACAGGCGCAGAAAATCTGAAGACTACCACTTGGCAGTCATCGTATCTCTTGGAAGAAAGGCAAAAAACGATCGCGGAGACAAGCACAAGCCCGCCGCCCGCATCCACGGGAAGTGTTCTGGGACCAGCAGAGGGTGACCGGGGAAGCGAGGGCGGCCTTGCGCCGCCCCGCGATCAAAGCAGAGGAAACTGAAGGTCAGGCAGCGTGCTGGCGCTTGATCTGCGCCTTGCGTACCTGGGCGCGGCAAGCATCGCCGAACGCCTGGAACATCTTGATCGAATCAGGGTTCTTCGCCGCTTGCCACTCCGGGTGCCATTGCACGGCGAACAGGAACGGCGAGATGCTCGGGCCATGAATGGCCTCGACCAGGCCATCTTCGGCGTGGGCGATGGCTTCGAGGCCGCTGCCAAGCGTGCGCAGGCCCTGACCATGCAGCGAGTTGACGCGAATCTCGTCGGTACCCAGGGTATCGCGCAACCAGCTGCCCGGCTGGACCTTCACGCTGTGCACCTGGGCGTACTGCACCTCGACCGGGTCTTCGGGGTTTTCCCGATGGTCGTTGAAACCAGGCTCGGCATAGACCTTCTGGTAGATGTCGCCGCCCAGGGCCACGTTGATTTCCTGCATGCCACGGCAGATGCCGAAGATAGGCAGGCCGCGCTTGAGCGCCGCCTTGACCAGCGGGATGTCGAACAGGTCGCGGTTCTGGTCCTGGCCCTTGCCCGGGGTCTGGTTTTCCTGGCCGTACAGGGCTGGGTCGATGTTGCTGCCAGCGCCGGTCAGGTACACGCCGTCGGCCATGTCCAGATAAGTCTCGAGGTCTTCGGTGCCGCAGCAGGTGGGCACAAGTACCGGGACGCAATCTGAAAACTCGACCAGCGGGGTGATGTATTTGTGGGTCATGACCTGGTAGTCATGGCCTTTGCGCTCTTGGCTGCCCATGGTCATCAGGACGACGGGTTTGCGCAGGGAAGGTTGCTTGTTGCCAATGTTGCTGTTGGACATATGTCACCTTGGGACAGGTTCGACCTGTCGTTGTTGTGCAGGCGCACGGCCCGGGGCCTTGAGTGCTGCCTGAAGCCCCGAGCACTGCCGGCTCGTCAGAGGCGACGATTCCGGTCGGGGCTTGTCTGTAGCTTGCCAGAGCCGTTCGATATGTCAAACGACAGCAGAGGGCTTTAACGCGGGGAATGCACCGGTTTTTGGGGGCTGAAACCGATGCGGGCCTGTGCCGGCGTGGGTTTGCCGGGGGTGGAGGTCAATAATATTTAACGATGCAGTTGGGTCTTTGCAGCGCTGCAATGAAGGTGGTTCTGTGGTTGTGCTACTGGGCCTCTCGCCGGCAAGCCAGCTCCCACAGGGTATCTGCAGCTTTCAAACCCGGTGCAGTACCCGTGGGAGCTGGCTTGCCGGCGACAGGGCCAACTCAATTCGCTCAGTGCAGAATCTGCGCCAGGAACCCCTTGGCCCGCTCGGTACGTGGCTGGTTGAAGAACACCTGCGGCGGGCTGTCCTCGAGGATCTGCCCGCCCTCCAGGAACAGCACCCGCTCGGCCACCTGCCGGGCAAAGCCCATTTCATGGGTCACGCACAACATGGTCATGCCGGTACCTGCCAGCTGCACCAGCACATCCAGCACCTCGGCGACCATTTCCGGGTCCAGCGCCGAGGTGGGCTCGTCGAACAGCATGATCCGCGGCTTCATGCACAGCGCCCGGGCAATCGCCACGCGCTGCTGCTGGCCGCCAGACAACTGGCTGGGGTATTTGTGCGCCTGGCTCTCGATGCCGACCTTGCTCAGGTACATGCGCGCCCGCTCTTCGGCCTCCTTGCGCGACAGACCGCGCACGCTGGTGGGGGCCAGCAGGCAGTTGTCGAGCACGCTCATGTGCGGGAACAGGTTGAAGTGCTGGAACACCATGCCAATTTCACTGCGCACCTGGGCAGCAGCGCGGGTGGTGGCGGCAAGGTCGGTACCGTCGACGTGGATGCTGCCCTGCTGGGCGATTTCAAGGCGGTTGATACAGCGGATCAGGGTCGACTTGCCCGAGCCGGACGGCCCGCACAGCACGATGCGTTCGCCTTCGCGCACCTGCAGGTCGATGTCGCGCAGCACGTGAAACGCGCCGTAGTGCTTGTTCAGGCCTTCGATGCGGATAAGCACCGGGCGCGGGTCGGGTTCAGGAGCAATGCTGGCAAGGCTCAGTGGTGCGGTCATCTTGTTGTTCTCCCGCGTGGGTTCAGTCGAAACGGGTCGCGCTGTAAGGCGCGGGGTCGGTGAAGGGGCGCTCGCCGGTGACCAGCTCTGCCACCAGCCTGCCGCTCACCGGGCCCAGGGTGAGGCCGTGGTGAGCGTGGCCGAAGTTGAACCACAGCCCCGGGTGGCGCGACGCCGGGCCGATCACCGGGCGCATGTCGGGCAGGCACGGGCGACGGCCCAGCCAGGGGCTGTCGTCGAGGCGCTCACCCAGGGCCGGGAACAGCTTGCGCGCCAGGGCTTCGCAGCGGCCCAGCTGGATCTGGTTGCCCGGGGCGCTGCTGGCGTCGAATTCGATGCCGGTGGTCAGGCGCACGCCGCGCGCCATTGGCGCCAGTACGTAGCCGCCCTGGGTGTCGCAGATGGAATGCTCCAGCTGCGCGCCGTCGCGGGTGCCGTAGTGCATGTGGTAGCCGCGCTTGATCGCCAGCGGGATCTGGTAGCCCAGCCCGCTGAACAGATCGGCCGACTGCGGCCCCAGGCAAGCCACCACTTCGTCGGCCGTGATCGGGCCGCGGCGGCTGTCCACGCGCCACTGGCCGTTGGCCTGGCGCAGGCTGCGCGCATCGCCATGCAGGAACTGCCCGCCGCGCTGCATGAACAGCGCCGCGTAGCCGCGGGTGAGGGCGCCGGGGTTGTTCACGGTCTTCGGGTCGAGCCAGTGAATACCGCCCACCACGGTGGCGTCCAGCTGGTGCTCACGGGCCTGCAGCTGGCCACATTCGAGGATCTCGAATTGCAGGCCGTAACGGCTCAACCCGTTGGCATCGGCCTTGGCCTGCTCGAACAGCGCCGGATCGCGGAATACCTCGATCCAGCCTTTGGCCTGCACCAGCCCTTCCAGGCCGGCGGCGGCAATCAGCGCGTCATGTTCTTCGACGCAGCGCTGCACCAGCGGCAGCATGTCGGCGGCGGCGCTGGCCAGGCGCCCAGGCGCCGACTGGCGCCAGTAACGCCACAGCCACGGCGCCACCTTGGGCAGGTGCGCCAGGCTGTAGCGCACATCAGGCTGGCGGTTCAGGCCGTAGCGCAGCAGCGCGCCCAGTTGCCGAGGGAAGGCGTAGGGGATGACGCTGGAGCGCTCGATCAGCCCGGCATTGCCGTGGCTGGTGCCGCTGCCCGGTTCGTCGCGGTCGATCAGGATCACCTGGCGCCCGCGGGCCTGCAGATGCAGGGCGGTGCTGACGCCGACGATGCCGGCGCCGAGGACAAGGGTCTGGCAATGCATGGAACGTATCCTTCGGTCAGTTCAGGTGGCGGCCCAGGCGGCCTTCCAGGTGTTTCAGCAAGCGGCGCACCACCTCGACGATCACCAGGTAGAGCACGGCAGCCCACAGGTAGATCTGGAAGTCGAAACTGCGCGAGAAGGCCAGTTTGGTCACGCCCATCAGGTCGTAGATGGTCACCAGCGAGGCGATTGCGCTGGCCTTGATCATCAGGATCAGCTCGTTGCCCAGCGGGCCGATGGCCACCAGCAGCGATTGCGGCAGGATCACCTTGAAGAAGGTGGTCGAGCGCTTCAGGTTCAGTGCCCGCGCCGCTTCGTGCTGGCCGGGTGCGACCGCCATCAGGCTGCCGCGGAAGATCTCTGCCTGGTATGCCGCCGTGTTCAGGGTGAACGCCAGCAAGGTGCAGAACCACGCCTCGCGGAAGAACCACCACAGGCCTACGTCCTGCCAGAAGCCCTTGAACGAGCCCAGGCCGTAGTAAAGCAGGAACAACTGGGCCAGCAGCGGCGAACCGCGGAAGAAGTACACGTAGCCTGCGGCCATGCGCTGCAGCAGCTGGCTGCGCGACATCCGCGCCAGGGCCAGCAGCAAGCCCAGCAAGGCGCCCAGGCTGAAGGAAATGGCCACCAGCTTGGCGGTGACCAGCAGGCCATCGATAAAGCGCGGCCCGTAGCGCTCCAGCAAATCAGGGTCGACAACCAGTGCCAGCAGTTGATCGAGGCTCATGCCCGTGCTCCTTGCAGGTGGCGGTTACTGCGTCGTTCGATGAAGGCGAACACCCGCCCGGACAGCGCCGCGAACAGCAGGTAGCCCAGACAGGCGACGCCATAGAAGAACATCGGCTCCTTGGTCACGCTGACCGCCAGGTTGGTCTGGCGCATCAGGTCGACCAGCGAGATGGTCGACACCAGCGAAGTATCCTTGAGCAGCGACAGCCAGTTGTTGGACAAGCCGGGCAGGGCGATGCGGGTGAGTTGCGGCAGTACCACCTTGAAGAAGCCGGTGCGCTTGCTCAGGCCCAGCGCCGAGCAGGCCTCGAGTTGGCCTTTGGGCAAGGTCTTGAAGGCTGCCAGCCAGATCTCGCTGGAAAATGCGGCAAACACCAGGCTGAAGGCAATCATCGCAGCCAGGAAGGTGTTGATCAGGAACTCTCCCTCGTAGCCCATGGCCGCAAGGATTTTCTGCGCCGCGATCTGGCAGCCGTAATAGATGATCAGCAGTGTCAGCAGCTCGGGCAGGCCGCGGAATACTGTGGAAAAGGTCGTGGCCCAAGCCCGGGGCAGGCGCTTGCGCGAGCGCGCCGCCAAGGCTACCACCAGGCCCAGCGGCAGGCCGATGGGCAGGCAGGCCAGGGCCAGGGAAACGGTGACCAGCGCGCCGGCCAGCAGCGCCTGGCCCCAGCCTCCGCTGGCGAAGGACAGCAAGGACAATTGATCGAGCATGACGAACACCTTGTGTTGACCTGACCGGCCTCATCGCCGGCAAGCCAGCTCCCACAAGGGGCTGCGCATCCTTCAGGCCTTGTGCGGTCCTGTGGGAGCTGGCTTGCCGGCGATGGGGCCCGATCAGGCGAGACGGGCTCTGAGATCAGTTGTAGATATCGAAAGCAAAGTACTTGCTGGCGATCTTCTGGTAGGTGCCGTTGGCCACCAGCTGTTGCAGCGCGGTGTTCAGGCGCTGGCGCAGGGCCTCGTCATCCTTGCGCACGGCAATGGCGGCATCGGCCTTGGTATCGGCAACGTCTCCGAGGATCTTGCAGCAATCCCCACCGTTTTTGGTCATCCACTCGTGCAGCGGGAACTTGTCGGCAATCACCCCGTCCAGGCGCCCGGCGGCCAGGTCGGCGTTGGCTTCGTCCATGGTCGGGTACAGCTTCACATCGGCACCGGCCTTGCCGTACACGTCCTCGGCGTAGATAGCCTGGGTGGACGACGACTGGGCACCGACTGTGTAACCGACGAAGTCGGTCTGGGCGCTGTCGATCTTGCTGTCCTTGGCTACCGCGACAGTGAGCGGAGTGCGGTAGTAGTGGTCGGTGAAGGCAATTTTCTTGCGTCGCTCCTCGGTGTTGATCATCGACGCGACGACGGCGTCATACTTGCGCGCCATCAGGGCGGGGATAATGCCTTCCCAATCCTGGGCCACCAGCGTGCACTCGACTTTCATCTGTTCGCACAGGGCATGGGTGATGTCGATATCGAAGCCATGCAGCTTGTTATCGGCGTCTACATAGTTGAAGGGCGGGTAGGCACCCTCGGTGGCGAAGCGCAGGGTTTCGGCACTGGCGGCACCGGTCAGCAGCAGGGCGCACGCACCCACCAAGGCCATGGTCTTGTTCATCTCGCACCTCATTGCACTCTTGCTATTGTTGTTTGCTCGGCGGCCACGAGGTGTAGCCGACGAATTCGTTATGTAGAGCGGCAGTCGCTTCCAAGCGTTTTTCAACATCAGGTCCGAGCTTCTTGCAGACCTCGTTGACCATCAGGTGCACCCACGACAGCATTGTCGAGGTGGATTCCCAGAACAGGTTGAACTCCGTGGGGATGCGGAACACCTCGTCGGCGTTGGCATCGGCCCAGTCACAGAAAGTGTCGGTCACCAGCGTGACCGCGATGCCGGCCGCGCGCGCCTTCTGGCACAGCAGCAGGGCGTGGCGGGAATAACGGCGCGCCTCGAACACCACCAGGGCGCTGTCTTCGGCACGGCCCAGCAGCACTTCGCCGAAGTGCCCGGCGCTGA
>NZ_JABMCN010000022.1:1588-10229 GCF_013179515.1 Pseudomonas sp. CM27 | reverse complement strand
CGCGATGCCGGCCGCGCGCGCCTTCTGGCACAGCAGCAGGGCGTGGCGGGAATAACGGCGCGCCTCGAACACCACCAGGGCGCTGTCTTCGGCACGGCCCAGCAGCACTTCGCCGAAGTGCCCGGCGCTGATGTCTACCAGTTGCACGCCATCGCGCAGGTATTGCAGCAGGTGGCTCATGCACATGGCGATGCCGCGCTCGGTCTGGAAACCGGCGACGAACACCCGCGGCTTGGCCGCCAGGCGTTGCGCTACGCTGTGCCACGCCGGGCTCTGGCGGTACTCGTGCACACGCATCAGTGCGGCGATTTCCAGTTCCAGGCTGCCGGCGTTGTCGCTGGCGTCCTGGTTGTGGCGGTAATCCTGCAAACGGTCACCCACCAGCCAGGGGCCATCGCCCAGGTCGTTCTGCAGGTCTTGCTTAAGTGCCTTGAGGTGGGCATAACCCAAGGAGCGGCAGAAGCGCCCGACGCTGGATTCGCTGACGCCCAGCTTGGCAGCGATGCTGGCCGAGGTCTGGAACGGCAGTTCGTGCAGGTTGGCGAGCATGTAGGTGGCGATCTTGCGGCCCGAGGCAGCGGCCCCTTCCAGGCTGTTTTCCAGGCGTTGCTTGATCGGTTGGCTCATGCTGCGGCTCCAGGGGTGAGGCTTGCGACAGAAAATGAATGTTTTCTGTCATCAAGTCAACATTTGACAGATAGCTGTCACATGCAGGAAAGTTTTTGTCGTTGCAACGCTGTAGCCATTCCAATACCAACAAGGAGCTTCAGATGTCCGCACCTTCCACCGGCACCGACGTGCGTGTGCCTTTTACCGAGTTGCAGGACCTGTTGCAGGCCATTTTCCAGCGTCATGGCTGCAGCGAGAGGGTGGCCCGTGTGCTGGCCCACAACTGCGCCAGCGCCCAGCGCGATGGCGCGCACAGCCATGGGGTGTTCCGCATGCCGGGCTATGTTTCGACCCTGGCCAGCGGCTGGGTCGACGGCCAGGCCACGCCAGAGGTCAGCGATGTGGCGCCCGGTTATGTCAGCGTCGATGCGGCGGGGGGCTTCGCCCAGCCTGCGCTTGCAGCGGCCCGTGAGTTGTTGGTGGCCAAGGCGCGCACCGCCGGTATCGCCGTGCTGGCGATTCACAACTCGCACCACTTTGCCGCGCTATGGCCGGATGTGGAGCCATTCGCTGACGAGGGCCTGGTGGCCCTGAGCGTGGTCAACAGCATGACCTGCGTGGTGCCGCATGGCGCGCGCCAGCCCCTGTTCGGGACCAACCCCATCGCCTTTGCCGCGCCTTGCGCCGAACACGACCCGATCGTCTTCGACATGGCCACCAGCGCCATGGCCCACGGCGACGTGCAGATTGCCGCGCGTGCCGGGCAGCAATTGCCCGAGGGCATGGGCGTGGATGCCAGTGGCGAGCCGACTACCGAACCCAAGGCGATCCTCGAAGGTGGCGCCTTGCTGCCATTCGGCGGGCATAAGGGTTCGGCGCTGTCGATGATGGTCGAGTTGCTGGCGGCGGCGCTGACCGGCGGGAATTTCTCGTGGGAATTCGACTGGTCGGGGCACCCGGGGGCGAAAACGCCGTGGACCGGGCAGGTGATCATCGTGATCGACCCGAGCAAGACCGAGGGCGAGCGCTTCGCCCAGCGCAGTCGCGAACTGGTGGAGCAGATGAAGCACGCTGGGCTGACGCGCATGCCGGGTGAGCGACGTTACCGCGAGCGCGAGGTGGCCGAGGAGGAGGGGGTGGCAGTGACCGAGCAGGAGTTGCAAAGCCTGAGAGAGTTGCTTGGCTGATCCGGCCCTTTCGCCGGCAAGCCAGCTCCCACAGATACACCGCTAACGCTGAGCGTTGTGAAGTACCTGTGGGCGCTGGCTTGCTGGCGACAGGGACATCACCGCCAGCACAAATCCCCAGCCATGCAATGTTGCATAGACAACCTTGCACATTAGTGGATGTTCCTGAGCCTGCACTCCGGGTATGCTCAGGTCTGCCTTTTCGAACTGTCCTGATCCAAGGAGCTGCACGCTGTGTTCAAACATGTCGATGCCTATGCCGGCGACCCGATCCTCTCGTTGATGGAAACCTTCAAGGCCGACCCGCGCGCCGACAAGGTCAACCTGAGCATCGGCCTGTATTACGATGAGGCCGGTGTAGTGCCGCAACTGGCAGCGGTGGATGCGGTGGAAAAACGCATGGCCGGCCAGGACCACGAAGCCTCGCTTTACCTGCCGATGGAAGGCCTGGCCAGCTACCGCCAGGCCATCCAGGCGCTGCTGTTCGGGGCCGATCACCCCGCCGTGACCGGCAAGCGCGTAGCCACCGTTCAGACGGTTGGCGGTTCCGGCGCGCTGAAAGTCGGCGCCGACTTCCTCAAGCGCTACTTCCCGCAGTCCGAAGTCTGGGTCAGCAACCCGACCTGGGACAACCACCGCGCCATCTTCGAAGGCGCCGGTTTCAAGGTGAACACCTACCCGTACTTCGACCAGGTCACCCGTGGCGTGGACTTCGACGGCATGCTGGCCACCCTGCGCAACCTGCCGGCCAACAGCGTGGTCCTGCTGCACCCATGCTGCCACAACCCCACCGGTGCCGACCTTACGCAAAACCAGTGGCAACAAGTGGTCGAGGTGGTCAAGGCCCAGAAACTGATTCCGTTCCTCGATATCGCCTATCAGGGTTTCGCCGAAGGCCTGGTGGAAGACGCCTATGCCATCCGTGAAATGGCGCGGGCCGGCGTGCCGTGTCTGGTCAGCAACTCGTTCTCGAAAATCTTCTCGCTGTATGGCGAGCGGGTAGGGGGCCTGTCGGTGGTGTGCGATGACGCCGACACCACCCTGAGCGTGCTGGGCCAGCTCAAGGCCACCGTGCGCCGCAACTACTCCAGCCCGCCCAACTTCGGTGCCCAGCTGGTGGCCGGCGTGCTCGGCGATGCCGGCCTGAATGCCCAGTGGGCTGCCGAAGTCGAAGTGATGCGCAAGCGCATCCTCGACATGCGCCAGGCGCTGGTCGATGCCCTGGCCGTGCTGCTGCCAGGCCAGGACTTCCAGTTCTTTCTGCGCCAGCGCGGCATGTTCAGCTACACCGGCTTCAGCGTCGAGCAGGTACGCCGCCTGCGTGACGAGTTCGGCGTGTACCTGATCGACAGCGGCCGGGTTTGCATGTCCGGCCTGCGCCCCGCCAACCTGCAACGGGTTGCCGAAGCGTTCGCTGCCGTCCAGAAGTAACACCGCACGGGGCCGCTTTGCGGCCCGAGCGCCGGCAAGCAGGCTCCCACTGGTACAGCGCATGGCTGGGAGCCGGCGTGGCGGCAATCGGGCTGCAAAGCAGCCCTTGCTACAACCTGCTTGTAAAGACAAGTGCAACCGCTCCTCGGAAAAGGGCTTCGCAAGTGCAACCTTTGCGTGCACAATCGCGCCCCTCTTTCCCGGTTGAGTTGGGCGAATCGTCTATTTCGCCATTCTCAGCCTGTTGCAGTCTTGCGAGTGGAGCTTCACCCGGATGAATGAGCAGGCCCCAAGCGTTGAACAACGCTTTGCAGAATCGACCCCCGCCACCCTCGGCAGCTGGGCGCGTCAAGACACCACCTGGATGCTGGGCCTGTTCGGCACAGCCATCGGCGCCGGGACTCTGTTCCTGCCGATCAACGCCGGCCTCGGCGGCTTCTGGCCGCTGCTGATCCTGGCCGTGCTGGCCTTCCCGATGACCTACTACGCCCACCGCGGGCTGACTCGTTTCGTGCTGTCGGGGCGCAACGGCGGCGACATCACCGAGGTGGTCAAGGAGCACTTCGGCATCAGCGCCGGTGCGTCGATCACCGTGCTGTACTTCTTCGCCATCTTCCCCATCCTGCTTATCTATAGCGTGGCACTGACCAATACTGTTTCCAGCTTCATGGAACACCAGCTGCACATGGCGCCGCCACCACGGGCCATTTTGTCGTTCGTGCTGATCCTCGGCCTGCTGGCCATCGTGCGCTGTGGCGAGCAGGCCACGGTCAAGGTCATGAGCCTGCTGGTGTACCCGTTCATCGTCGCCCTGGCGCTGCTCGGCCTGTACCTGGTCCCGCACTGGACCGGCGGCATCCTCGACAGCGCCACCCAGGTACCGCCGCCTTCGGCCTTCCTGCACACCCTGTGGTTGGCCATCCCGGTGATGGTGTTCTCGTTCAACCACTCGCCGATCATCTCGGCCTTCGCGGTTGACCAGAAGCGCCGCTACGGCGAGCACGCCGATGAGCGCAGCGGCCAGATCCTGCGCCGTGCCCACCTGCTGATGGTGGTGATGGTGCTGTTCTTCGTGTTCAGCTGCGTGCTGACCCTGAGCAGCGCCCAGCTGGCCGAGGCCAAGGCTCAGAACCTGTCGATCCTGTCGTACCTGGCCAACCACTTCAGCAACCCCGCCATCGCCTTCGCTGCGCCGCTGATCGCCTTCGTGGCCATCGCCAAGTCGTTCCTCGGCCACTACATCGGTGCCAGCGAAGGCCTGAAGGGCATCATTGCCAAGACCGGCGCGCGCCCAGGTGCCAAGGCACTCGACCGCGTGGTTGCCGGGCTGATGCTGGTGGTGTGCTGGATCGTCGCCACCCTGAACCCGAGCATCCTCGGCATGATCGAGTCGCTGGGCGGCCCGATCCTGGCGGTGCTGCTGTTCCTGATGCCGATGTACGCGATTCGCCGGGTACCGTCCATGCGCAAGTACAGCGGCGCGGCCTCCAATGTGTTCGTCGTGGTGATCGGCCTGGTTGCGCTGACCTCGGTGGTCTACGGCCTGCTGAGCTGATTCGCTGCTTGCAGTAAAGGCTGCCCGGGTCGGCTATCGCCACCCGGGCATTTTTTTAAGCCTGACCAAGGTTTCAGCAGCGTTGCATTTCATCGTCCTTGGTGCACGCAAGCAGCCACCATCCACAGAGGCTGGCCACCACGAACAGCAGTCCCAGGCCTACCGGAAGTGTACTTTCGAAGCTTGCGACCACGCTGCCAGTCAAGCCCGCCCAAGCGAACAGCAGTGTCGTGTTGAGCGAGGCTGCCGCACCTGCCTGACGCGAATAGCGTGCCAGGGCCTGGGTCGTCGCAGCCGGGCGCACCAGGGTTGTCCCGGTGGTACAGACAATCATCGGTAGCAGAACGCCCACCACAGACAACCCTGCTAGCTGCTCCCATATCAAAAGGGTGGCGCCCGCAGCACTTATCAGCAGGAAACCCGCTTTTATTTGAGCCTGCGGGCTTACGCGATGGTTCAAATAAGTTGCAGCTACTCCGCCAGCGATATAGGCCAACCCATAGCCGATAAATACAATGGAGAATTGATAGGTCGTCAGCTCCAGCCTGCCCATCAGCAGCAATGGCGCTATGACGATAAAGGAAAAATGGCAGGCAAAGGCGAGGCTGGACTGCATGGAATAGGCGAGATAGGGCGTGTCGCGCAGCATCATCAGATAACTGGAGAAGCCTGACGCCCGGTGGTGCAGCCCAGGTGCGTCCTGAAGCAGCACATACGACAAAAGTGAAACGATCGCAGCGATGCCCACGAATACTGTGAAGCTTGCCTCCCAGCCAAAGAGCTGCTGGAGAAAGGCACCTGCCAGCGGTGACAGAGAGATGAATAACCCACTTGCGCTGGTTAACAGGATTCGCATGGCATTGCGTTGTTTACCCCTATACAGATCCTACACAAGCGCCTGGCCGAGCACGAGGCTGCCGCAACCCAGGGCCTGCATTAAACGAAACGCCATGAACGTTTCATAGGTGGTTGAAAATATGCAACCGAGCGCCCCAGCAATGGCTACTCCCAACCCGGCGAGCAGCAAACGCTTGCGCCCGATGCTATCCGACAATGGGCCGATCACTAGTTGCGCCATGGCAACGCCAATAGCAAAAAAGCTCACGGAGTACGCTATCTGCTTTGAGTCGACCCGAAACTCATCTGAGAGCGCAGGGAATGATGGGAGGATCACATCCAGCGGAAATACACCTAACAGACACAACAGAATCAGCAACGTCGAGCACAGATGGCGCCGGAGCGAATCCGGTGGGCGGTTCATGCTACTAACCCCGCCGATTGGAAATGCAAGAAATAGCGTTCGTCATCCAGTAAATCAGTGCACTCAACTGCCCGAAGCGTCGGCCCGCAAATTTCCATCATTCGTACCGCCTGGTTCGCCAGTGCATGAGCGGAAACTTCGTCTCTGAGGGTTGGCCGAGTTTTGAAAACCATTCGCAAGAAGGGTAGATCGGGTTGGAAGATGTACAAGATTAACTTGGTGGCGAAACGTCCGATAAAGTTGTAGGCTTTTTTACCTTGATACTTATCAGGGGTGGCTCAACTTTGTCGTAAAGCGCTCTAGCTCAAGCCATGCAGCCATTATGAGGGTAGTATTGTGCAGCTCATATCAATCAAGAAACCAACTTTGTAGCAGGCTCGTAGTGGGAGGCCGGGATGGGCTCGGCAACTGGCCGTCACGGCAGGTATCGGCGTTTTGTCCACAAAAATCGTCTGGTATTAGAACAATTTCACTTACCCCATAGGCACCCGGTCGCCTTCATGCTTAACTCAGTGTCCTTTTCAAACCTCGCATAAGGATTTCGTCATGGCTCAAGTGACTCTCAAAGGCAACCCGGTCCAGGTCAACGGCAACCTGCCACAGGCCGGCGCCCAGGCTCCGGCTTTCTCCCTGGTAGGTGAAGGCCTGGCTGACAAGTCGCTGAAAGACTTCGCCGGCAAGCGCAAGGTGCTGAACATCTTCCCAAGCGTCGACACCCCGACCTGCGCCACCTCGGTGCGCAAGTTCAACGCCCAGGCCAACGACGTGGCCGACACCGTGGTGCTGTGCATCTCGGCTGACCTGCCGTTCGCCCAGGCACGCTTCTGCGGCGCCGAAGGCCTGGAAAACGTGAAGAACCTGTCGACCCTGCGTGGCCGCGAGTTCCTCGAAAACTACGGCGTTGCCATCGCCGACGGCCCGCTGGCCGGCCTGGCCGCCCGCGCCGTGGTGGTGCTGGACGAGAATGACAAGGTGCTGCACAGCGAGCTGGTTGGCGAAATTGCTGACGAGCCGAACTACGATGCGGCACTGGCTGTACTGAAGTAAGGGTTGCGGGGGGCAGGGCAGGCATTTGTAGCCTGTACCGGCCCTATCGCCGGCAAGCCAGCTCCCACAGGTACAAGGCTGTTCTCAATGCCTGTGATGTGCTTGTGGGAGCTGGCTTGCCGGCGATAGGGCCAGCAAAGGCAACGGAAACCTTCAGGCGCATCTCCGCTCCAAGCAACACCCTGTAACGGCCCGGAACACGTTCCGGGCCGTTTTCATTTAAAATTCCGCGTTTTGGCAACGTCAGGCAAAGGTAAACCTCTGGTAAAGGGCCTTTGCTAAAACGATGCCAGTGCTTATCGTTCACCCTCCCAAGTCGTCATTCCGAACAAGGTTCGTTCAACCCATGCAAGCGTCCAATTCCCGTTCCCCCCGTCGCTGGCTCGTCGGCCTGCTGATCCTGCTGCTGGTGGCGGCCCTCGCCTGGTGGCTGTGGCCCGCAGCGGCGCCTGTGCATCAAGAAGCCGGCGGCGGGCGCGGTGGCAAGGGCATGGGCATGGGCGGCCGGCCGGGCTTCGGCGGCTCCACCGACCCGGTGCCGGTCCGTGTCGAACCGGCACGTGTGGGTAACTTCCCGCTGTACTACAAGGCACTGGGCACGGTCACTGCGACCAATACCGTGAACGTACGCAGCCGCGTGGCGGGCGAGCTGGTGAAAATCCACTTCAAGGAAGGCCAGCAGGTCAAGGCCGGCGATCTGCTCGCCGAGATCGACCCGCGTTCCTACCGCATCGCCCTGCAGCAGGCCGAAGGCACCCTGGCCCAGAACCAGGCGCAGCTGAAAAATGCCCAGGTCGACGTGGCCCGTTATAAAGGCCTGTACGCCGAAGACAGCATCGCCAAGCAAACCCTCGATACCGCCGAAGCGCAGGTGGCGCAGTTCCAGGGGCTGGTCAAGACCAACCAGGCGCAGGTCAATGACGCCCGCCTGAACCTCGATTTCACCCAGATCCGCTCGCCAATCAACGGCCGGGTGGGCCTGCGCCAGCTCGACCTGGGCAACCTGGTGGCAGCCAACGATGCCACCGCGCTGGTGGTGATTACCCAGACCGAGCCGATCAACGTCGCCTTCACCCTGCCGGAAACCGAGCTGAGCACGGTGCTGGAGCGCTATCGCAGCGGCGCCAGCCTGCCGGTCGAGGCCTGGGACCGCAGTGACAGCAAGCTGCAGTCCACCGGCGTGCTGGGCAGCATCGACAACCAGATCGACACCACCACCGGCACCCTGAAGTTCAAAGGCCGCTTCGAGAACAAGGACCTGGCGCTGTTCCCCAATCAGTTCGTCAACGTGCGCCTGCTGGCCGACACCCTCAAGCAGGTGGTCATGGCTCCGGCAGCGGCGATCCAGTTCGGCAACGACGGTACCTTCGCCTATGTGGTCAACGCCGAGAACACCGTGAACGTGCGCAAGCTCAAGGTCGGCGCCAGCGATGGCGACAACAGCGTCATCCTTGAAGGCCTGGCCGCTGGCGACCGCCTGGTGCTGGAAGGCACCGATCGCCTGCGCGAAGGCACCAAGGTCGAGGTGGTCGAAGACAGCTCGCAAGTGCC
>NZ_JABMCN010000022.1:0-1488 GCF_013179515.1 Pseudomonas sp. CM27 | reverse complement strand
TCGCCTGCGCGAAGGCACCAAGGTCGAGGTGGTCGAAGACAGCTCGCAAGTGCCGACCACGCCTGGTCAGCACCTGCAGGGCCAGGACGCCAAAGGCTCGGCGCAAAGCGGTGCGCCGCAGCTTCCGCAACAGCCGGTTAAAGCAGCAGGCAAGGCGGGCGCATGAACCTCTCGCGCCTGTTCATCCTGCGGCCGGTCGCCACCACGCTGAGCATGCTGGCCATCGTCCTGGCCGGCCTGATCGCCTACAAGCTGCTGCCGGTGTCGGCGTTGCCGCAGGTGGATTACCCGACCATCCGGGTCATGACCCTGTACCCCGGCGCCAGTCCGCAGGTGATGACCAGCGCGGTAACCGCGCCACTGGAACGTCAGTTCGGGCAGATGCCGGGCCTGGAGCAAATGGCCTCGACCAGCTCCGGCGGTGCTTCGGTGCTGACCCTGCGCTTCAACCTCGACATGAACATGGACGTCGCCGAGCAACAGGTGCAGGCCGCGATCAACGCCGCCAGCAACCTCCTGCCCAGCGACCTGCCGGCACCACCGGTGTACAACAAGGTCAACCCGGCCGACACCCCGGTGCTGACCCTGGCCATCTCGTCCAAAACCATGCCGCTGCCCAAGCTCAATGACCTGGTCGACACTCGCGTGGCACAGAAGCTCGCGCAAATCAGTGGTGTGGGCATGGTCAGCATTGCTGGCGGCCAGCGTCAGGCGGTGCGGATCAAGGTCAACGTCGATGCGTTGGCGGCCAATGGCCTGAACCTGGAAGATGTGCGGACCCTTATCGGCGCTTCCAACGTCAACCAGCCCAAGGGCAACTTCGACGGCCCGACCCGGGTGTCGATGCTCGATGCCAACGACCAGCTGCGCACCCCGGCGGAGTACGCCAACCTGATCCTGGCCTACAACAATGGCGCGCCCCTACGGCTCAAGGATGTCGCTGAGATTGTCGATGGCGCCGAAAACGAGCGTCTGGCAGCCTGGGCCAACCAGAACCAGGCAGTGCTGCTGAATATCCAGCGTCAGCCCGGCGCCAATGTGATCGAGGTGGTCGACCGCATCAAGGAGCTGCTGCCGTCGATCACCGACAACCTGCCGGCCGGCCTTGATGTATCGGTGCTCACCGACCGTACCCAGACCATCCGCGCTGCGGTCAAGGACGTGCAGCATGAGTTGCTGATCGCCATCGTGCTGGTGGTGATGGTCACCTTCGTCTTCCTGCGTCGCTTCAGCGCCACCCTCATTCCCTCGATTGCCGTGCCGCTGTCGCTGATCGGCACCTTCGGCGTGATGTACCTGGCCGGCTTCTCGGTGAACAACCTGACCTTGATGGCCCTGACCATCGCTACCGGTTTCGTGGTCGATGATGCCATCGTCATGCTGGAGAACATTTCCCGGCACATCGAGGAGGGCGAGACCCCTTTGCAGGCGGCGCTCAAGGGTGCCCGGCAAATCGGCTTCACCCTGATCTCGCTGACCTTCTCGCTG
>NZ_JABMCN010000219.1 GCF_013179515.1 Pseudomonas sp. CM27 | reverse complement strand
GGGCCTGCTCGTGGCGGCGGTCGGGGTGGTGTATGGCGATATCGGCACCAGCCCGTTGTATACCCTCAAGGAAGTCTTTACCGGCGGTTACGGGGTGCCGGTCAACCACGATGGCGTGCTGGGCATCCTGTCGCTGATATTGTGGTCGCTGCTGTGGGTGGTTTCGTTCAAGTACGTGATGTTCATCCTGCGCGCCGACAACCAGGGCGAGGGCGGCACCATGGCGCTGACCGCCCTGGCGCGGCGGGCCACGGCGGCGTATCCGCGGCTGCGCACGTTGATGGTGATCTGTGGCCTGATCGGCGCGTCGCTGTTCTACGGCGACAGCATGATCACCCCGGCGGTGTCGGTGCTGTCGGCCGTGGAGGGCATGGGCCTGGCCTTCGACGGCATCGACCACTGGGTGGTGCCGATTTCGCTGGTGGTGCTGGTGGCGCTGTTCCTGGTACAGAAGCATGGCACCGAGAAGATCGGCAAGCTGTTCGGCCCGATCATGGTCACCTGGTTCGTGGTGCTGGGCGCGTTGGGCGTGCATGGCATTTCCCAGAGCCCGGAAGTGCTCAAGGCGTTCAACCCGGGCTGGGCAGTCAACTTCTTCGTAGTCCATCCCGGCATGGGCGTGGCCATTCTCGGTGCGGTGGTGCTGGCGCTGACCGGTGCCGAAGCACTGTACGCCGACATGGGGCACTTCGGCCGCAAGCCGATTGCCCGGGCCTGGTTCATCCTGGTGCTGCCAGCGCTGGTGCTCAATTACTTCGGGCAAGGTGCATTGCTGCTGCAAAACCCTGACGCGGCGCGCAACCCGTTCTACCTGTTGGCGCCGAGCTGGGCGCTGCTGCCGTTGGTCGGCCTCGCCACCATGTCCACGGTGATCGCTTCGCAGGCAGTCATCTCGGGTGCCTTCTCCCTGACCCGGCAGGCCATCCAGCTGGGCTACATCCCGCGCATGCAGATCCAGCACACCTCCAGTGACGAGCAGGGGCAGATCTACATTGGTGCGGTGAACTGGACGCTGATGGTGGGCGTGGTGCTGCTGGTGATCGGCTTCGAGTCATCCGGCGCCCTGGCTGCGGCCTACGGCGTGGCGGTGACCGGCACCATGTTGATGACCACCATCCTGGTTTCGGCAGTGATGCTGCTGCTGTGGAAGTGGCCGCCGCTGCTGGCGGTGCCGATCCTGCTTGGTTTCCTGTTCGTCGACGGGCTGTTCTTTGCCGCCAACGTGCCGAAAATCGTCCAGGGCGGTGCCTTCCCGGTGCTGGCCGGCGGTGTGCTGTTCCTGTTGATGAGCACCTGGAAACGCGGCAAGCAGATCCTGATGGAGCGCATCGACGAAGGCGCGCTGCCGTTGCCGCTGTTCATCAGCAGTATCCGTATTCAGCCGCCGCACCGGGTCGAGGGCACGGCGGTGTTCCTCACCGCGCGCTCCGATGCGGTGCCCCATGCGTTGCTGCACAACATGCTGCATAACCAGGTGCTGCACAGCCAGGTGGTGTTGTTGACGGTGGTCAGCGAAGACCGGCCGCGCGTGCCGGAGCAGGAACGCTTCGAAGTGGAGGCCTACGGCGACGGCTTCTTCAGGGTGCTGTTGCACTTTGGCTTCATGGACGAGCCGGACGTGCCGGCGGCCTTGAAGCTGTGCCATCTGGACGACCTGGACTTCACGCCTATGCGCACCACCTACTTCCTCAGCCGCGAGACGGTGATTGCTTCTCGGCTGGAAGGGATGTCGCGCTGGCGGGGCAACCTGTTCGCGTTCTTGCTGAAGAATGCCAACGGTAACCTGCGCTTCTTCAACTTGCCGCTGAACCGGGTAATCGAGCTGGGGACCCAGGTCGAGATCTGATGGCTAAAGGGCTGCTTTGCAGCCCATCGCTGGCAAGCCAGACTCCCACCGGGACCGCGTCATGTTGAATAATTGCGCAGTATTTGTGGGAGCCTGGCTTGCCGGCGATGGGCCGCAAAGCGGCCCCGATTCATGTCAGTTCTGTTCTGCTACGCTCGACTTGCCTTGGCGGGTCTCGATTTCACCAATCAAGCGCTTGGCCAGCGCCGGGTAGTTCTCGTCGAAGTGGTGACCACCCGGCAGCTTCAGGCGTTCGCCCACAGCGGTCTTGTCGGTACAGCCGCTCTCGTCGGTCTCCTCTACGCCATACACACACACCACCTTGGACGCCGGCAGCCTGGCCATCTCCGGCCCGGTTGGCGCTTCCTGGCCTTCCTTGCCCAGCCAGCCTTCAACCTCGATCTCGAAGCTGCCGCTGCGGGCGAAGGCCAGCAGCAGCACCGCATCGATACGTTGCTGGTCCTCGGCTGGCAGGCGGTTGTAGATCGCCGGCAGCACATCCGCACCAAACGAATAACCGGTCAGCACGAAGCGCTTGGTGCCCCACTTCTGCCGGTAGTGCTGCATCAGTTCGGAAAGGTCGGCGGCACTTTGCTCCGGGGTCTTGTGCTGCCAGTAGTAGCGCAGTGTGTCGATGCCAACCACCGGGTAGCCGAGCTTGGCCATTTCCCCGGCCACGTCGCGGTCCAGGTCGCGCCAGCCGCCGTCACCGGAGAGGAACAGGGTGACCGTGTCGGTCGTTTGCCCGGCCGGTACCTCGACCACCGGTATGGCCAGGGCATTGCCATCGTGACCGACCAGGGCCTGGGTCAACTTGGCCTTGAGCACTTGTGGCAGGTGGATGTCGTAGTCGCTGATGCTGGTTTCGGCATTGGCCTGGTCGCGCACGAATGCGGCGCTGGCGTCATCGGGGTTGTCGTTCCAGGCGACGTTCCAGTGGCCGTGGGCAGCCGCTTTCGGCAGCGCGACCTGGCAGCCGGGTTGCTCGACGGTGAAGTCCACGGAAATCGCCCTGGCCTTGTCGTCTGTCTGGGTGGCCAGCCAGCGCCAGGCTTGTGCGGCGCCTGGGCCGATACCGGCGACCAGGGTTGGCTTCTCGGACAGCTGCGCCACGGCCTGGTCCATTGCCTGTTGCTGCCGGGTGCAGTCGTTCGGTGGCAGGATCACCTGCACCAGTTGCGCCTCACCTGCCTGGCTCAGGTCCAGCAGCTGTTTGTCGGTCAGCGCCTGGTCCTGCGGCACGCCGATGGCCACCCGCGCCTTGGGGTGCACGCCAGGGGTGACGCGGGTGATAGCCGTGTCATTGAGGGTGAGTTGCTCCAGGCGCGCCTCGGGGGCGGGGCGGGTCCACAACCAGAAGGCCGCAGCGCCGCCAAGGGCCGCCAGCAGCAGGGGAACAAGCAGGTACAGCCAATAGCGTCGGGTCATCAACGTTTCACCAATCCAGTCAGGCCGCCAGCAATCAGGGCGGCGGTGTCGGCCAGTGCCACCAGCGGGTCGAGCCCGGCTGGCACGGCCATGTAGCGGGGTTCCCAGTCCGGCTGGAACTTGTCCTTGAAGCGCCGCAAGCCCTGGAAGTTGTAAAGCTGCTCGCCACGGCGGAAGACCATGGAGCCCAGGCGTTGGGTCAAGGGTGCACCACGCCGTGGTTGCAAGCCGGAAAGTGGCACCATGCCCAGGCTGAAGCGGGCGTAGTCATGGCTCTTGTAGTGCAGGATCAGGCCGATCATCATGAACTCCATGGTCAGCTTGGGTGCTTCGGGATGCGCACGCATCAAGTCGAGGCTTGCCAGTTCGTTGCCATGGGTTTCCAGCAGGTTGGCGAAGGCCACCGGGCGGCCCTGGAAGCGAATCAGGGCGATGCGGAAGTGCTGCAGGTATTCGGGGCTGAAGCGCCCCAGCGAGAAGCCTTTCTCACGCACATTCTTGCCGCTGAGCCAGGCGTCGGAAATCTCCTTCAGCTCGGCCAGCGGGGCATGACCGTGCTCGTGGATTTCCAGGCTGAGGCCATCGCGCCCGCCGCGGTTCCAGGTGTAGCGCAGGTCTTTCATTTCCTTGCCCTTGGCTTCGAGGTCGAAGCGGCGCAAGTCGACCCGGGCTTCTTCGCCCAGCTTCAGCGCCGTCAGGCCGATGTCCATGTAGAATGGCAGGTTCTCGGCGCGCACCTGGTAGAACACCGGTCGCGCGTGGTGCAGGTCGCACAGGTCGCGGAACTGCCAGATCATTTCTGCGCGCTCCTGGGCCGGGCCGATCGGGTCGTACAACGCCACCAGGCTGCGGCCACGCCGGGCGTACATGAGGAAGGCGTTGTCACCTGGGTGGAACAGCAGCGCCTTGTCGCCGGTCAGCGCCAGGCCACCGTCGGGCTGGTCGGAAGCCAGCAGAATACGGTTGGCGCGTTGCAGCTCTTGTTCATCGGGCAGGTGGATCACTGGTGGGGCGGTACGCAGCAGCCAGGTCAGCGCCACGGCTGCCAGCAGCAAGGCGCTGCCCATCGCCGCGCGCAGGCCACGTGGCGCGTCGGCATCAAGGGTGAACTGCCACCACAGCTGATGGCTGTAAGGCACATCCTGATAGGCGAACAGCAGCAGCCACACCGATGCGCCGACCGTGCAGGCGCTGGCCACCAGAAACACCGGCGAAAACGGTAGCTCCAGCAGGCGGCTAGGGCGGTAGAACGAGCGACGAAACACGGCCAGGAGGATGGCGGTAAACGTCAGCAGGCTCGCCTCTTCCCAGTCAAATCCCTTGAGCAGCGACAGCAGGGCGCCGACCAGCAGCAGCACGGTGGTCAGCAGCCAGGCGGCGGACAGCCGCCGGCGCAGGCCCTGGGCCAACAGCAGGCACAGCACGCCGATCAGGCTGGCGCCGAAGTGCGAGGCATCGATCAGGCGGTGCGGCACCAGAAAGCCCATGTGCTCCAGGCGTGTATCGATCTCCGGCGTGGCGCCGGAGAACAGCAGCACCACGCCGGACAGAAACACCAGAATCGACAGGATCGGCGCGGCCAGCCCGGAGGCGGCCTTGATGGCCTGTTGCGCAAACAGCAGGCGCCGGGCTTCGTTGGCCAGCAGCAACACACAGGCCAGTAACAGCGGCAGCACCACGTAGATCAGTCGGTACAGCAGCAGGGCGGCTGCCAGCGGTGCGGCGCCGAGCTGGTCGGCAAAGGCCGCCAGCAGGATCGCTTCAAACACCCCGACGCCGCCTGGTACGTGGCTGAGCACGCCCGCCGCCAGGGCCAGCAGGTACACCAGCACAAACGCGCCGAAAGGCGGTGCTTCAGGCAGCAACAGATAGAGCACGGTGGCGGCAGCAGCCACATCCAGTGCAGTAATCAGCAATTGCAGGGCGGCCAGGCGGGCGCCGGGCAGGCGCAGCGTGCGGCGACCCAGCTGCACCAGCAGGTTATTGGCCAGCGGTTGCTCTGCCAGGCGCCGGCGGTACAAGCCCAGCACCAGCAGGCCGGACGTCACCAGCACGGCCGTGGCGATACCCGCCAGCAGGCCAGCTGACAAGCCCAGCGCGGTCGAGGCGGCAGGCAGGTCGCTCAGGGTGGCCACGGCGGCCAGCGGCGGCAATGCGCAGCCCAGTGACAGGCTGGCAAACACGGTCATCCGTGCAACTTCGCCCGCGCCAAGGCCCTGGCGTGCATACAGCCGGTAGCGTACCGAGCCCCCTGACAGCATCGACAGGCCGATGGCGTTGCCGATGGCGAAGGCGCTGAAGCCGCCCATCAGCAGGGTGCCCACCGGCAGCTTCACCCCGGCATAGCGGCTGGCCGACCATTCATAGCCCAGCAGGATCACGAAGCCGATCACGGTCGCCAGCAAGGCGCCCAGCAATGACTGGGCCGGCACGCTGAGCATGGCATCGTGCAATGCATAGATGTCCAGCTCGCTCAGCAGGTGGCGGCAGGCAATCAAGGCCATGGTGAACAGCACCAGCGTCACCACCAGGCCGATGGGCTGACGGTAGCGGCTGAGGCGTTCGAGCAAGGGTAGGCGTTGCACGGCACCGGGCAGCGCCGAAGCGAGCGGCACCGGGGGTTCTGGGTTGTGCGAAGTCATGAAGTACCCCGGGCAGCTAGCGCGAGGTGAAGGAAAGGCGCGGCCAAGTGAAAGTCCCTTAGGAAAACGTATCCAATGTTACTCCGACCTCAACCGCTTTCAGCGGCCTGGCCGGGTTAAAGATAGTTCATCCTGGGCACGGCACCTCAAGCCTGCGGGTTGGCTGGAGGGCGGGGAAAATCGAAGTGACGAAAAGACGGAAGGGCAGAAACAACAAACCCCGCGCTGCTGTTACACAGGCGGGGTTTGTTCTGACGAATATGGTTGCGGGAGCCGGATTTGAACCGACGACCTTCGGGTTATGAGCCCGACGAGCTACCAGACTGCTCCATCCCGCGTCAGAGGTGCGCATTCTACAGCGAACGAACATTGTGTCAAGCGATTGTCACTGATATTCGAAAATCTTTTGCTGGCGTGTTATTGCGAGCAAACAAAAAGGCCACTGTATGAACAGTGGCCTTTTCTTGAAGCTGGTTGCGGGAGCCGGATTTGAACCGACGACCTTCGGGTTATGAGCCCGACGAGCTACCAGACTGCTCCATCCCGCGTCTGTGGGGCGGATTCTACAGTTTCCTGAACCTTTGTCAAACGTTAGTTGTTGATTTATCACAATATTCTAACGAGGCCTTTTTCGAGGCCAAAGAAAAAGGCCACTGCGTTAACAGTGGCCTTTTCTCGAATCTGGTTGCGGGAGCCGGATTTGAACCGACGACCTTCGGGTTATGAGCCCGACGAGCTACCAGGCTGCTCCATCCCGCGCCTGTGAGATCGAATTCTACGGATTTACTGCCGGGTGTCAAGCAAATTTTTTAGAAAAACCGTTTTTGTTCAATCCCTTAGCGCTTGATAACCTGACTTGGCCCAGGCGCGGCGGGGCTTTCAGGCCGATTATCGCGTGGCAATGTGGCTGAGCTGTTTCAGAATAGGGCGCATGCGATACTATCTGTATGAATTTACAGTGCTGACGGTCATCCATGTCCTTGCGCAAGATCATCCACGTCGACTGCGATTGTTTCTACGCCGCGATCGAGATGCGTGACGACCCGCGCCTGGCCGGCAAGCCCATGGCAGTGGGGGGCTCTGCCGATCGTCGTGGGGTCATTGCCACCTGCAACTATGAAGCGCGCGCCTACGGGGTACGCTCGGCCATGTCGTCCCGGCACGCACTCAAGCTGTGCCCTGACCTGCTGATCGTCAAGCCGCGCTTCGAGGCCTATCGCGAAGCCTCACGGGAAATCCACACCATCTTTCGCGACTACACCGAGCTGATCGAGCCCCTGTCGCTGGATGAAGCGTATCTGGATGTCAGTGACAGCCAATGGTATGCCGGCAGCGCCACCCGAATTGCCGAGGACATTCGCCGGCGCGTCGCCCGCACATTGCATATCACCGTGTCGGCGGGGGTCGCGCCCAACAAGTTCCTGGCCAAGATTGCCAGTGACTGGCGCAAGCCAAACGGGCTGTTCGTGATCACCCCGGGCGAAGTGGAAACGTTCGTCGCGGCGCTGCCGGTGGCCAGGTTGCACGGGGTGGGCAAAGTCACGGCAGAAAAAATGACCCGGCTGGGCATCGAAACCTGCCTGCAACTGCGTGAATGGTCGCGCCTGGCGCTGGTGCGGGAGTTCGGTACGTTTGGCGAGCGCCTCTGGGGGCTGGCACGCGGGGTGGATGAGCGGGCGGTGCATAACGATAGCCGTCGCCAGTCGGTCAGCGTGGAAAACACCTACGACACCGACCTGCCAGACCTGGCCAGCTGCCTGGCGCGGCTGCCGGAGCTGCTGGACAGCCTGAACGAGCGTATCGCCCGCATGGACAGCAGTTACCGGCCGGACAAACCGTTCGTCAAGGTCAAGTTCCATGACTTCAGCCAGACCACCATGGAGCAGGCAGGGGCGGGCAGGGACCTGGAAAGCTATCGGCAGCTGCTGGGCCAGGCGTTCGCCCGTGGCGGCAAGCCCGTGCGCTTGCTGGGGGTGGGGGTGAGGTTGCGCGACCTGCGCGGGGCGCATGAGCAGCTGGAGCTGTTCCCTCCTATATAAAGAGGGAAAGCGCCAAGGCCGCTGCTTCAGTTCATGCCGGGTTATTGCGCGCCGGGGTCAGCCACCAAGCGGCCAGTAGCCTTGGTCAACGACTGCAGGAATTCCTGCTGCAGTTCAGGGTCGTTGCGCGTCAGCTCGATCAGGCTCTGTTCCATTTCGCTGGCTTCCTCTTCAAGGCCCAGCTCGGACAGGCGCTTGACCCGGTGTACCCACTGGCCGACATCATCATCTTCGAGGTCATCGAAAATCAGCTCATGGGCTTCGAGCAGCTTGTTGCGCAGGGTGGCACTGACCAGCAGGCTGGCGTCGCCACGTACCGCGTTGTCCTCGTCGACTACCTGCAGATGCAGGGTGCCGACGTGGTTGAGGTTCTGTTCGGAGAACGGGCTGTCGAGCAGGTTCAGGCGTAGCACGCCGCTCCTGTCGGTGGTCAGCTCGTGGGTCATCTTGCCGGCCTTGGCCTCGACCAGGCGTTCGCTCCAGGGCACGCTGGTCGATTCCTCGCGCTTGCCTTTCTGCACTTCGCTGATCCCCGCCAGGTTCTGCTGGGCGCGGCCGTTGGACGGCACGTTCATGAACGGGTTGAGCCCGTCCACGCCGTAGCTGAGCCAATCGTGGGTGATGCTTTGCGGCAGGTTGCCCAAGGCGAAGACATTGATCACATTGGCGCCGACGCCGGCTACCACCGCCACTGCGCCCAGCGGGATCTCGTAGATCTCCCGCCAGGGCTGGTAGGGTGTGTAGCGGTCATAGCGACGAGTGACTTCAAACTCGGTGACTTCGAAGCGCTTCTGCTCATGCACGCGCACACGTCGCTGCGGAAGCTCCATCACCTTCGGCTCGCCGACATCGATCTGCAGGGTGTGCTCGAGCAGTTTGCGCTCGACGCGCTCCTCATGGTCGCTGCGCTGGGACATCTGGTTGGCGCAGCCGCCGAGGAGCAGGGCGCCAAGTGCGGCGCCCCCAAGGGTAATGGTACTTCGCTTGAACATGATCACTCGTGCATTGGTTATCAGCGGCGAACGCGGGCCTGCAGGAAGGTCAGCACTTCATTGACTGGCAATGGCTGAGCTTCCTGCTCGGTGCGGTGCTTGTATTCCAGGTTGCCGTCGGCCAGGCCGCGATCGCTGACGACGATGCGGTGCGGGATACCGATCAGCTCCATGTCGGCAAACTTGATGCCTGGGCTGGTCTTCTTGTCGCGGTCGTCCAGCAGCACTTCGAAGCCGGCGGCGGTCAGTTCGGCGTAGAGCTTGTCGGTTGCCTCGCGAACCACGTCGGTTTCGTAGCGCAGCGGTACCAGGGCAATCTGGAACGGGGCCAGGGCGTCGTTCCAGATGATGCCCTTGTCGTCATAGCTCTGCTCGATGGCCGCCGCGACCACGCGGGACACGCCAATCCCGTAGCAGCCCATCGACAGGACCACCGGCTTGCCGTTTTCGCCCAGCACCTGGCACTTCAGCGCCTCGCTGTACTTGGTGCCCAGCTGGAAGATGTGGCCCACTTCGATGCCGCGCTTGATCACCAGGGTGCCCTGGCCGTCCGGGCTCGGGTCGCCTGCGACCACGTTGCGCAGGTCGGCAACCTGCGGCACCGGCAGGTCGCGCTCCCAGTTGACCCCGAAATAGTGCTTGTCATCGATGTTGGCGCCGATGCCGAAGTCGCTCATCAGGGCAACCGAACGGTCGATGATGATTTCCAGCGGCAGGTTCAGCGGGCCCAGCGAGCCGGCGCCGGCGCCGATGGCGTCGCGCAGTTCGGCTTCGGTAGCCATGACCAGCGGGTCGGCAACCTGCTCGAGCTTGGTGGCCTTGATTTCGTTCAGTTCATGGTCGCCACGCACGATCAGGGCGATCAGCTTGCCTTGCTCGGCGCCGCGCACGATCAGGGTCTTGACGGTTTTCTCGATCGCCAGGCCGTGGTTTTCCACCAGCTGGGCAATGGTCTTGGCCTCTGGGGTGTCGACCAGGCGCAGCTCTTCGGTTGGGGCAGGGCGCACGGTTTCACGCGGGATGGCCTCGGCCTTCTCGATGTTGGCGGCGTAGTCCGAGGTGTCGCTGAAGATCACGTCGTCTTCGCCGGACTCGGCCAGCACGTGGAACTCGTGCGAGTAGCTGCCACCGATGGAGCCGGTGTCGGCCTGCACTGGGCGGAAATCCAGGCCCAGGCGGCTAAAGATGTTGCTGTACGCCTGGTGCATGCGGTCGTAGGTTTCCTGCAGGGAAGCCTGATCGGCATGGAACGAGTAGGCGTCCTTCATGATGAACTCGCGGCCACGCATCAGGCCGAAGCGCGGGCGGATCTCGTCACGGAACTTGGTCTGGATCTGGTACATGTTGAGCGGCAACTGTTTGTAGCTGGACAGCTCGTTGCGGGCCAGGTCGGTGATGACCTCTTCGTGGGTAGGGCCTACACAGAAATCGCGCTGGTGGCGGTCTTTCAGGCGCAGCAGTTCAGGGCCGTACTGCTCCCAGCGGCCGGACTC
>NZ_JABMCN010000218.1 GCF_013179515.1 Pseudomonas sp. CM27 | reverse complement strand
GATGCCCGACTCCACCCGTTGCGCCAGGGCCAGCGCGCGGCTGGTGTCACGGCTGAAAATGGCCGACGACAGGCCGAACTCGGAGTCGTTGGCCAAGTGCAGCAAAGCCTCGTCACCTTCGGCGCGCAGTACCACGGCCACCGGGCCGAAGGACTCTTCGCGGTACAGGCGCATGCTGGCGTCGACGTTGTCGAGCAGGGTCGGCTGCAGGATGCTGCCCTGCAACTGGCCGCCGCACACCAGGCGCGCGCCTTTGGCCACGGCATCGTCGATCAGCGCCTTGATGCGCTCGCCAGCCGCACTGCTGACCAGCGAACCGAGCACTGAAGTGCTGGCCTGCGGGTCACCGGCGCGCAGCCCGGCAACCTTCGCCGCCAGCTTGTCGACGAAGGCATCGGCAACACGGCTGTCCACCACCAGCCGCTCGGTGGACATGCAGATCTGCCCCTGATTGAAGTAGGCGCCGAAGGCGGCGGCTTCAACGGTGGCATCCAGGTCGGCGTCGTCGAGCACCAGCAGCGGTGCTTTGCCACCGAGCTCCAGCAAGGCGGGTTTGAGGTGCCGTGCAGCCAGCTCGCCGACGATCCGCCCGACCTGGGTAGAGCCGGTGAAGTTGACGCGGCGCACGGCCGGGTTGGCAATCAGTCGCTCGACGATGGCCGGGGCATCATCCGGGGCATTGCTGATCACGTTGACCACGCCATCGCCCAGGCCGGCATCGTGCAGCACCTGGCCGATCAGCCGATGCACCGCAGGGCTCAGCTCCGAGGCCTTCAGCACCACGGTGTTACCGCAGGCCAGCGGCATGGCGATCGCACGGGTGGCGAGGATGACCGGGGCATTCCACGGGGCGATGCCGAGCACCACACCGCAGGGCGCACGCAGGGCCATGGCGAAGCTGCCGGGTACATCCGAAGGAATGACCTCGCCGGTGATCTGTGTGGTCATCGCTGCGGCTTCGCGCAGCATGTTGGCGGCCAGCTTCACGTTGAAGCCGTACCAGTTGGCCATGGCCCCGGTTTCGCCGGCCGCCGCAATAAACTCGTCGGCCCGCGCCTGCAACAGGTCGGCCCCCGCCAGCAAGCGCCTGCGCCGCTCGCCGGGCGCCAGGGCAGCCCAGGCCGGGAAGGCCGCGCTGGCAGCGGCAACCGCTGCATCGGCATCGGCCAAGGTGGCCGCGGCCACCTGCGAGACCACCTCGCCGGTGACCGGGTTACGGCGTTCGAAGGTTCGTCCATCGCTGGCGGGGCACGACCGCCCGCCGATCAGCAAAGGCACCTGCAACATGCTTATTCCTCTTGTTGTACTTATCGGGAATATCCGCGGGCTGTGCCGGGTAACGGCCCAGCCCGCCTGAACTCAGCGCTTGTAGGCCTGCAGGCCGGGCTTGATGCTTTTGTCGTCGAGGAACTGCTTCATGCCCTGCTCGCGCCCGCCTTCGGTGTCCAGCAAGCGGGACTGGTCGAGCTTGGCGTACAGGTAGTCTTCGTTCTGCTCCCAGGTCAGTTCGCGGCAACGCTTGAAACCATTCTTGGCTGCACGCAGCACCACCGGGTTCTTTTCCAGCAGGTTCAGCGCCAGTTCGCGGGTGGTGTCACGCAGCTGCGCCAGCGGCACGCTGTCGTTCACCAGGCCCATCTCGGCAGCCTTGGGGCCGCCGAAAGTCTTGCCGGTCATGATGTAGTACAGCGACTGGCGGTGGCCAACGGTATCGGCCATCGCCTTGCTCACCAGGTTGCCCGGCGGGATGCCCCAGTTGATTTCCGACAGGCCGAAAGTGGCTTCGTCGGCGCAAATGGCCAGGTCACAGGCCACCAGCGGGCTGAAGCCACCGCCGAAGCACCAGCCGTTGACCATGGCGATGGTGGGTTTGGCATACATGCGCAGCAGCTTCCATTGCCACTGCGAGGCCTCGCGGCGGATTTTTTCCTGGAGGATTTCCGGCCCGGCGTCCACCTCGCGGAAGTACTCCTTCAGGTCCATGCCTGCGGTCCACGACTCACCAGCGCCGGTCAGCACCAGCACGCCGGCGTCGGCGTCCTGCTCGAGGGTTTCCAGCACGTCGACCATTTCCCGGTTCAGCGTGGGGCTCATGGCGTTGCGCTTTTCCGGGCGGTTGAGGGTTACCCAGGCGATGCCCGATTCCAGTTCGACCTTGACGGTAGCCCAGCGGCCTTCGTATTTGCTCATGGTTCTGCACTCTTGTTGTTCGAGGTGGTGACATCAAGCTAAGCGAGCAGATTAGTTATGTCAATTAACTATTATGAAATTTATCTTTCTCCGAGGCGCGTGCTGAAGGGCATTTTCCCGTGCCCTCCCCTAGCCGGCAGGCGACAAGGCAGGCAAACTGGGTAACTTTCTTACCCATGAACGAGGAGCATGCACCCCGATGGCAAGGTCTGCCCGCACTACCGACACCGCCGCCACGCCCGCTACGCCGGCGGAGGCGGTGCTTGAAGACTTGCTCGGTTACGCCCTGCGCCGCGCGCAGTTGAAGCTGTTCCAGCACCTTATCGGCCGGCTTTCGGCCCATGACCTGCGCCCGGCGCAGTTCTCGGCGCTGGCGGTGATCGAGCAGAACCCAGGGCTGATGCAGGCCGACCTGGCCCGCGCACTGGCGATCGAGCCGCCCCAGGTGGTGCCGCTGTTGAACAAGCTGGAAGAACGCGCCTTGGCCGTACGCGTGCGGTGCAAGCCGGACAAACGTTCGTACGGGATTTTTCTAAGCAAGGCAGGCGAAGCGTTGCTCAAGGAGCTCAAGCAGATCGCCAGCGACAGCGACCGCGAGGCGACTGCGGCGCTGGATGATGAGGAACGGGGGCAGCTGTTGCGCTTGTTGACGAAGATTTACCAGGAGTGAGGCGTTAGCCGAATGCCAGTCAGTCAAGGATGATGGGGCTGCTGCGCAGCCCATCGCCGGCAAGCCAGCTCCCACCCCGACCGCATCGAATTCAAGCCATGCGCCGTACTTGTGGGAGCGGGTTCACCCGCGAACACCGGCGCAGCCGGTGCCATGTACCACGGTGTACGGCTCGCAACGGATCCACCAAGCCGCCACCGGCCTCGGTCACCGCGCTCCTGGGCAGAAATTCAACTGGCCCAGCAAGACTGGCGAATGACGCTGCAGAAATTGCCGGGCCGGAATGCCGGGTCCTTGTCGGCGATCACATCCGCCTTCACATTGCCGAACGTGGTCTGCGGCTTATGACGAATACCGTTGTAGAACGCCTGGATGATCGCCTCCTTGAACTGCTCGCCACGCGGATGCGCCTGCACCACCGCATCCCGCGCGACGACACCCAGCCCTTCATGGTGCAACCCCAGCACATCGGTCTCCACCCCGGCGGTCACCAGCGCAATCAACGGATGCATATGCTCCGCAATGCCCGGCGTGGTATGCAACGCGATCGCTGTCCACACGCGCTCGACATCGCGCTCGTCCACGCCATGGCGCTGAAGGAAGTCGCGCGCCACATTCGCACCATCCACTTCAAAGCGGCAACAATCGCTGCTGTGCTGATGGGTCAGGCCCATGTCATGGAACATGCAGCCTGCGTACAGCAGTTCGCTGTCGTAGCGCAGCCCCAGCCGCTGCCCGGCAAGGGCGGCGAAATAGAACACCCGGCTGGAGTGGTGGAACAGCAATGGGGAAGCCGTGTCACGGACGAGTTCGGTAATTTCCCGGGCCATGGCGCTGTCGGGCAGCTGGATACCGGCGATGGATGAGGACATGTTCGCTCCTGGTGGGTTGATGACAGGCTCAGTCTGAGGTTGAACACCAATGTCCTCAATTGACTTTAAGCGCCGGATCCTGCCATTGTCGATGGATTACGGACTTGCAGCGAAACGCCCGGAGTGATCATGCCCCCTATCACCATCGCCATCCTGGCCATGCCCGGCGTGCAACTGCTGGACGCCTGCGGCCCGCTCGACGTCTTCGCCGAGGCCAACCGCCAGGCCGGCCGCGATGTCTATCGCCTGCTGTTGCTGGCTTGCGAACCGGGGCCGCTGGTGAGCTCGTCCGGGACGCGCCTGGTCGCCGACGGCTGGATCGGCGAAGACCTGCAGGCCATCGACACACTACTGGTTGCCGGCACGCCGCAAGCTGCCGACCAATACTTGCGCCCCGGCATTCTCGACTGGCTGCGCCACCGCGCAAGCGCTTGCCGCCGCTACGGCTCGGTGTGCACGGGGGCATTTGCCCTGGCGGCTGCGGGGTTGCTGGACGACAGGCGCGTCACTACCCACTGGGCCGTAGCCCAGCCGCTGGCCGAGCGCTACCCGCGAGTGCAGGTGGATGCCGATGCCATCCAGGTGCATGACGGCAAACTGCGTACTGCTGCCGGGGTGACCGCCGGGCTGGACCTGGCACTGGCCTTGGTCGAAGAGGACCTTGGGCGGGACATTGCCAAGCAGGTGGCTGGGCACCTGGTGATGTACTTCAAGCGGCCGGGCGGGCAGTTGCAGTTCAGCCGACAAGGCGCGACCTCACCGGTTGGGCGTTCGGCGTTGCAGGGCCTGCAGCGTTACGTGGCTGCCAACCCGGCGCTGGACCATGGGGTGGCCAGCCTGGCTGCGCGGGTCGGGCTGAGCCCAAGGCATTTTGCGCGGGTGTTTCAGAGCGACGTGGGCATGACGCCGGCGGCCTGGGTGGAGCTGGCACGGGTGAATGCGGCGCGGATACGGCTGGAGGCTGGGCGGGAGGCGCCCAAGCAGGTGGCGGCGTTGTGCGGGTTTGCCAATGCGGATACGTTGCGGCGGGCATTTGTGAAACACATGGGGGTGACGCCGGCGGAATATCGCAAGCGTAATGGTGGTGCCGCTGGATAGCAGTGGATGGCCCGCGAAGGAATAACGGGCCATGGGAGGCTGCCGTCAATTGAGCAACCAGGGCCGCTTTGCGGCCCATCGCCGGCAAGCCAGGCTCCCACAAGTGCGGCGCATGGCTTGAAAGGGATGCGGTCTGGGTGGGAGCTGGCTTGCCGGCGATGGGCTGCGCAGCAGCCCCATTAGCCTTGACTGACTGGCATCCGGCCATGGGATACAGTCTACTTAGCCACAAACCTCTCAATCTATCTGTGCGGGGAACCCCATGAGCCTGATCCCGGGTCTGACTGGCAAAGCCAGTGTGCTGGTGTGCGGCGCAAGCCGTGGCATAGGCCTGACGCTGTGCGAAGCATTGCTGGCGCGAGACGACGTAGGCAGGCTGTGGGCAGTGGCCCGGCATGCCCGCACCGCCCCCGCACTCGTGGCACTGGCCAGCGAACATGGCGAGCGGCTGGCGCTGATAGATTGCAACGCACTGGACGAAGCGGCACTTGCGAGGCTTGCCACCGAAACAGGCACCACCTGCCCGCACCTTCACCTGGTCGTCAGCACCCTCGGCATACTGCATCAGGACGGCGCCAAGGCTGAAAAGTCGCTGGCGCAACTGGAGCTATCCGGCCTGCAGGCCAGCTTTGCCACCAACGCATTCGCGCCGATCCTGCTGCTCAAACACCTGCTGCCGTTGCTACGCAAACAGCCCGCCACGTTTGTGGCGCTTTCGGCCAGAGTGGGTTCGATCAGCGACAATCGTCTGGGTGGCTGGTACAGCTACCGCGCAAGCAAGGCAGCGCTCAACCAGCTGCTGCACACGGCGAGTATCGAATTGAAGCGTTTGAACCCTGCAGCCACGGTGCTGGCGTTGCATCCGGGCACTACCGATACCGAGCTGTCCAAGCCCTTTCAAGCCAACGTGCCGGAAGGAAAGCTGTTTGAGCCAGCGTTTGCTGCACAATGTGTGATCGAGCAGGTGGGGCGGTTTGGGCCGGCGGACAGTGGCAGCTTCCGGGGCTGGGATGGCGAGCGTATCGCCTGGTGAATGCGCTCGCGCCGGGTGCACTGTTGCAGCCCGGCCGAGGCAGTGCGTTCCATCGCGGGGCCAACTCAACGAGGGCGGCCGCCCTGATGGCCGCCAAAGCCAACGCCACCGCCACCGCCGTGGCCACCACCATGACCACCGCCCGGCTGCCAGCCGTTGGCCGGTCAGGCAGGCGGATTCCAGAGTGGAGGTGTGATGGCCCGCGGAAACTTTGCGTATCTTTACAGTCGGCGTGCGCCACCGCTGCTACAGACAGTCAGGCCCACCTTGACCTGTTCCAACCCGCCGCCGCATGCTTGAACGCTTCCACCCACGCTCAAGGAACGATCGCATGCAGCTGGAAACTCTCGCCATCCACGCGGGCTTCAGCCCCGACCCGACCACCCGGGCGGTGGCCGTGCCGATCTACCAGACGACCTCCTTCGCATTCGACGGCACCCAGCATGGCGCCGCTTCATTCTGCAAAGCTGGATAGCCCTGCAATGACCTTGTTCTACCTGAAACTCATCGTCACGCCCGTGCTGATGTGGGCCATCTCCCTCGCCTCGCGGCGCTGGGGTGGCCTGCTGGGCGGGCTACTGTCCGGGCTGCCGATCACCTCGGCGCTGGTGATGACCTTCCTGTGCCTTGAACAGGGCACGGCCTTCGGCATGGGCGCCATACCCGGCGCGCTGGGCGGCCTGGCGGCGGTGCAGGCGACCTACGCCTTCTACCTGCTGGCCACGCGCCGGCTGGGCATCGCCACGGCAGTGCTGCTGGCGATGCTGTTCTATGGGCTGGCCGCCTATGCGTTTACCCATTGGGGCAATCTGTACCTGTCGATTGCCATGGCGCTGTTGCTGATCGGCGTGCTGATACGCGCCAGCGGACGCGAGCCCAGGCCGGACACATTGGCCCGCCCTCGGCATCGGTACTGGGAGATCCCCCTGCGCATGGTTTCGGCCACCGCGCTGCTGATGGCGACTACCGGCCTGGCCAGCTGGCTGGGCCCGGCAACCAGCGGGATGCTGGCGCCGATCCCGGTGATCGCCTGGCCGCTGGTGGTGTTCGCCCATGTACAAAGCGGCCGAGCGGGGATGGCGGCAATGGTGCGTGGCAATGCGATCGGGGCGGTAGGGGTGATCGCGTTTTACCTGGTGCTGGCAGGGTTGCTGGAAACATGGGGCATCGCCGTCACCATCAGCCTGGCGATGGTATGTGCCGTGGTGCTGACGGTCGGGCTTGCCACTGCGTTGCGACGGGCCTGACAGGTGACGTAAACCTTGCACAAAAGGGAGTTCAGCAGGCGCCGCCGCTCGGGCAGCGCCTGGCCTGTCGTGGCAATATCCTCAGCGAGATTGAGGATGCTCGGCGGACACCGAATTATTGGCTTCGACGTCCTTCATTTCCTCTTCTATGGGGCCGTCATCGTCTGAAGGTAACGGCACTTCTCCTTCAGCGCCTGCGCTTTGCTCGTCTTTGGTTCTTGCGCTGCCGTTATCCCGCTCGAGCTGGCTGTCCTGGTCCGAGCCAGGGTTGCCGGGAGGCGGGTCCCAGTCTACCGGGCGTTTCTCGGACCAGGATTCACCGACGCCCTGCTTGGGCTCGGACTCGCTTTGTTCAAGGCCAGAGCCGTGGGCCGCGCCGGTGTCGGGCGTATTTTCTGCTGGGCCTGGGTAGGGGGCGTCTGGGCCGTTCTGATCGATTGCCATGGGCGTTCTCCTGCTATGGCGCGGTGGGGTTCACCTGATTAAGAGGGAACATGGCGAGCGGGAGTGCCTTGGGTACGACCGGTGGCGCCAATAGCTGGGGCTCCGGTGAATGCCAGCCAGTCAAGCAATTGGGGCCGCTTTGCGGCCCATCGGCGCGGTTCGTCGCCACGGCAAGCCAGGCTCCCACAAGTACCGCGCATGGCTTGAATTCTAAGCGGTCGGGGTGGGAGCTGGCTCGCCGGCGATGGGCTGCGTAGCAGCCCCATTAGCCTTAATCGCCACACCCCCTTCAGGCTTGCGGCCTAACCGAACGTCCGCATGAAAGGTTCAGCACACTGCCGGATCGCAGCGGCTACCCGAGGGGCGCGCTCGCAAAGCTCGGCCGAACCGTCAAGCACCTGCTCCAATGCTTGCAACTGTTCACGTATGACATCTTCTGGCCTGACCACATCACACGCTCTGGCAAACTCCAGCAGCCCCTGGCGTGAAGCGAGCAATGATTTGTTGCCGACCAGATCCAGCGCCAATACGTCATCAGGAATGTAGGCCGTGGTGTTGACGATATCGTAGGCCGGGGCCAAGTGTGCATTGCGCTGGGTGGGGTCGGAATACAACAGACCAAAGTTCTTCAGGTGTGCATCGCCGTTTCCGACAATGCAACTCAGGCTAACCATCGCGAACAACTGCGCCAACGAGCTTTGCACTGCGTTGGGCGGGCAGAAAAGCCGTATGGCCTTGGCGATAGCTGAATAGCTCTTGCTGTATTTCTGCTCGGCAGCCAGCCCCATCAATGCAGCCATGTCCTCAAAACCGATAGGGTCTAGGTGCTCATCCCGGTCAAAGCGGCGCATGACGAAGAGTTTGGCATTCTCCGAGAGATAGAACTCCGGTACCGCGATTCCTGACTTTTTAGCCACCGACATACACAAGTATTCATTGATCGCCAAACCGGGAAACTCGTCCCGGCCGCTCTTGATGATCAAGTCCGAGGTTTTAGAGGTAGAACGCTGCGGCGCGGTGTCGTGCTGCTCCGGCACCAGTACTTTGGGCTGAACGCCAGATATCCCGGCGCGCAAGATGTAACGGTCGACCAAGGCGGCGAAAATGTCCTCTGCTCCGTCCCAGGCCAGAATCTCATCCAGCTTTTCTCCCGGAAACTGCTGGCGGTGCAGCAGCGCATCGGCTTGATCGGAACTCACTGCAACCCGCCCGATTGGCGAGCTGCTGCCAGACAGCGCCAGCAAAAGCATGGGATCGACATTCACCACTTTGGCCAGCCGATTGCGCAGCTGCTCCAGCACATAACCCTCAGGAAGGTTCATCTGGAAGATCGGGTGCAGCTCTCGGTGACGGTATTCTTCCAGGCGCGCAGGCATGAGCATACTGATCGCTGCAGACGCCCGCGCATCCTCACGGTAGCGGAACAGGTAGTCGCCCCCAGCATTGATAATCCTGCCGCTCTCGCCTTCAGGGGTTGCCACACGCAAGGTGGTCATCATCAGCTGAATACTCCCTCTATTTCATCCAGCGTAGGCATGGCAGCGGGCACCAAGGCAAACTCGCAATCCAGGGCTCCGACTACCCGCGCATAGGCTGTCATGCCTACCGTCAGGTCCCCTTTCTCGATGGCAATGACCTTTTGCCGGGTGATGCCAGCCAACGCTGCGAGCCTGGCTTGCGTCAGCCCGCGATTCAGCCGCCGGTTGCGCAACTGTTCGCCCAGCCGGGTGGTAATCAGCGAGTAATCCATGTTCCATTTACGTGACAATTTAAGTTGGATGTAACGTATACCTAACCCGAAAAGGAATCAACGTTTCTCTTGCACCATCCTCGGCCAAGGCCAGTCACTGCCTAAGCGGCAATGAACCTTCGTAGCTGCAGGCGTTCAGTTGTTCACGCCCCTGCGACAGCCACAAAGGATTGCCATGACCCCTGCTCGCCCCACTGCCCTCCCCGAGCTCCGCGTCGAACGTGAGCTGAGCCTGAGGGCGGTGCTCACTGGCGCGATGCTGGGCATCTTGCTCACCCCCTCAAACGTGTACGTCGGGCTGAAGATCGGCTGGTCATTCAACATGTCGATCATCGCCTTGCTGATCGGTTTCGCCTTGTGGCAAGGCCTGGCAGGGCGCAGAAATCAGCGCCCCCCGTGGACGTTGCACGAAAGCAACATCAACCAGACCGTGGCATCCGCCGCCGCCTCGATCGTTTCCGGCGGGCTGGTGGCGCCGATCCCTGCCTACACACTGCTCACCGGCCAGCAGCTGGACCCGGTGCCGATGATGGCCTGGGTGTTCTCGGTGAGTTTTCTGGGCATCTGGATCGCCTGGTACCTGCGCCCTGCCCTGCTCAACGACCCTGACCTGAAGTTCCCCGAAGGCATGGCGACCCTGGAAACGCTGCAGCAGATCTACCAGCACGGGCAGGAAGCAATAACCCGGATCAAGGTACTGTGCAGTGCCGCGCTGTTGTCCGGGCTGGTGAAATGGATCGACAGCTTCGCCTGGGCGATACCGCGCTGGTCACCCACACCTGGGCTGGAGCGCCTGACCTTCACGCTCGATCCTTCGTTGTTGCTGATCGGCTTTGGCGGCATCATCGGCATTCGCGTGGGCCTGACGCTGCTGTTGGGCGCCGCACTGGCGTGGGGCGGGCTGGCGCCGTGGCTGATCGAGCATGCCTGGGTGGTGCTGGGCCCGAACGCCAGCGGCCCACAGTTTGCCGCGCTGGTGGAATGGCTACTATGGCCCGGCGTGAGCCTGATGGTGTGTGCGACCCTGACTTCATTGGCTGTTCGCCTGGTGCACGTGCGGCGGCGATCACCCGCTGATGCACTGACCGCCCGGCCGCCGCGCGCCAGGCTGCGTTTTGCCCCGGCGGCTGCGTCGGGCCTGCTGCTGTCCATCGCGCT
>NZ_JABMCN010000217.1 GCF_013179515.1 Pseudomonas sp. CM27 | reverse complement strand
AAATGTGTGTTTGCCGAGGTCGATACCGACCAGTGCCAAATCGCTCATGATGATGGCCTCCAGAATGAAAACACCCTGCGAAAGCGTAGCCCTCGCAGGGTGTCGGGGTGACCATCTCATTAGCCGCCCCTGTGAGGGGCGGCCTTCTCGTGACAAAGTACCGATCGCAATGGCCTGCTTGGCAGGCCCCGGAGGCTTCAGAACCTGGACCCGGGCTCCAGCAGAAAGTCCATCTCTTCGCTGGTGCTCGGCCGCTCCAGCATCAGGTTGCGGTGCGGGAAGCGCCCGAACCGGGCAATCACCCGCTGATGCTGCTCGGCATAGTCGAGGAAGCCTTCGAACAACCGGCGGTTGGCCTCCGGCTGTTCATCCAGCAGTAGCTGGTAGCGCTCGACACACAGGTTCTGCCAGTCGAGCACCTCGGCGTGCTCCAGCACCAGCAGCACGAACACACGCTGAATCGGCAGCAGCTGATAGTCCCAGCCCTTCTGCAGGCCCTGCATGGCCACCACCTGGGCACGCCGGTCGCCCTCGAAGGCGCGCGGCGTGTCGCGGTAGATCATGCGCGGCAGCTGGTCCAGCAGGATCAGCAGGCCAAGCCAGCCCTGCGGGCTCTGTTGCCACTCGTCGAGGCCGCCCGCCAGGGCGTGCTCGACCAGCTCGCCAAACACTGCCTGGGCTTCGGCATCATGATGCTTGCCGAACCACAGCGTGCTCTTCTCGTCAGCCACAGCCTGGGCACTGGTGCCCCAACCGAACCACCACTCCAGCAACGGCTGCCAAGGTGCGAGCATGGTTTACTCCTTGTGATACGCAGTGACGCGCTCGACCTCTTCCTTCGAGCCGAGAATCACCGACACACGCTGGTGCAGGCTTTCTGGCTTGATGTCGAGGATGCGATCGTAACCGTTGGTGGAAGCGCCGCCGGCCTGCTCGATGATGAACGACATCGGGTTGGCTTCGTACATAAGGCGCAGTTTGCCCGGCTTGCTCGGCTCGCGGGCGTCACGTGGGTACATGAACAGGCCGCCACGGGTGAGGATGCGGTGCACATCGGCCACCATCGAAGCGATCCAGCGCATGTTGTAGTTCTTTTTCAGCGGGCCGGTCTCGCCAGCCAGCAGTTCGCCCACGTAGCGTTGTACCGGGGCTTCCCAGTGACGCTGGTTGGACATGTTGATGGCGAACTCGGCGGTGGTTGCCGGTACCTGGATGTTCTCGTGGGTCAGGACGAAGCTGCCCAGTTCGCGGTCCAGGGTGAAGCCCTTGACGCCGTTGCCCAGGGTCAGGATCAGCATGGTCTGCGGGCCGTAGATGGCGTAACCGGCGGCGACCTGCTCGGTGCCTGGCTGCAGGAAGGCTTCTTCGTTGAGGCTTTCGTTCTGGCTCAGGTACTGGTTAGGGCAACGCAGGACAGAGAAGATGGTGCCGACCGAGACGTTGACGTCGATGTTCGACGAACCGTCCAGCGGGTCGAATACCAGCAGGTAGGCGCCTTTCGGGTACTTGCCCGGGATCTGGTAGGCGTTGTCCATTTCTTCGGAGGCCATGCCGGCCAGGTGGCCGCCCCACTCGTTGGCTTCCAGCAGGATATCGTTGGAGATCACGTCCAGTTTCTTCTGGACTTCGCCCTGCACGTTTTCAGTGCCCATGCTGCCCAGCACACCGCCGAGGGCGCCTTTGGACACGTGATGGCTGATTTCCTTGCACGCACGCGCCACCACTTCGATCAGGAAGCGCAGATCGGCAGGGGTATTGTTGCTGCGGGTCTGCTCAATCAGATAGCGACTCAGGGTAACGCGGGACATGTATGGCTCCGAACGGATTGGGGGATGAAAAACCCCCGCAGTTTACAGGGAGAGTTGCAGGCTAGCGAGTGATGAGACTCGCCACGGCTCTCTGACGGCACAATAGGTCGGTAGTTCAGCGTGCGCCAGGCCGGTGGTCTGATTGCTCCCGGCCTGTGCAACCCCTGTAGGAGCGGCCTTGTGTCGCGAAAGGGCCGCACAGGGGCCCCCGGGCTTCAGCCGCTCTGCAACCATTGCCGGGGCCGCTGTGCGGCCCGTTCGCGACACAAGGCCGCTCCTACAAGGAACGCGCAACCTGCAGCATCAGTCCAGTGCTTTCCAGATCTCGCTGGCATATTCGCGAATGGTCCGGTCCGACGAAAACCAGCCCATCCGCGCGGTGTTCAACACCGCCATGCGCCACCACTCCTGCGGTGTGTGCCACAGCTCCTCGACCCGCCGTTGGGCGTCCCAGTAGGCATCGAAGTCGGCACATACCAGGAAGCGATCGTAAGCCACCAGCCCGTCGATCAACCCGGTATAGCGCGACGGGTCGTCTGGCGAGAACACGCCGCTACGAATTGCCTGCAGCACGTCACCCAGCCGGCTGGACGCCGCAATGGCTGCGCTCGCACCGAAATCCCCGGCGCGTCGGCGCGCTTCGACCTGCTGCGCAGTGAGCCCGAAGATAAACATGTTATCGGCGCCGACATGCTCGCACATCTCCACGTTGGCGCCATCCAGGGTACCGATGGTCAGCGCGCCGTTGAGGCCGAACTTCATGTTGCTGGTACCGGAGGCTTCATAACCGGCGGTGGAAATCTGCTCGGAGAGGTCTGCCGCCGGGATGATGCTTTCGGCCAGGCTGACGTTGTAGTTGGGCAGGAACACCACTTTCAGCAGACCACGCACGGTCGGGTCATTGTTCACTACACGGGCGATGTCGTTGGTCAGCTTGATGATCAACTTGGCCTGGTGATAACTGGCGGCGGCCTTGCCGGCGAAGATTTTCACCCGAGGCACCCAGTTGGTGCCCGGGTCGTTGCGCATGGCCTGGTACAGCGCCACGGTGTGCAGCAGGTTGAGCAGCTGGCGCTTGTACTCGTGAATGCGCTTGACCTGCACGTCGAACAACGCCTCGGGGTTGACCGTGACGCCGATGCGGTCCTGGATGATGCCGGCCAGGGCTCGCTTGCTGTGCAGCCGCTGGGCGGCGAACTGCTTGCGGAACCCGGCCTTGTCGGCAAATGGCACCAGGCTGGCCAGGCGACCCTCTGGGTCGTCCTTCAGCTCTGGCCCCAGTGCCTCGACCAGCATCTCGGTCAGCTGTGGATTGGACTGGTACAACCAGCGGCGGAAAGTGATGCCGTTGGTCTTGTTGTTGATACGCTGCGGGTAGAGCTTGTGCAACTCGGAGAACACCGTGCTCTTCATCAACTGGCTGTGCAGCGCCGACACACCGTTGACACTGTGCGAGCCGAGGAATGCCAGGTTGCCCATGCGTACCCGACGGCCATTGTCTTCCTCGATCAGCGACACTGCCCGAAGTACATCGAAGTCGTGCAGGCCTTTGGCTCGCAGGCTGTCGATATGGTAGGCGTTGATCAGGTAGATGATCTGCATGTGCCGCGGCAGCATGCGCTCCATCAGTGCCACCGGCCAGGTTTCCAGGGCTTCAGGCAACAGCGTGTGGTTGGTGTAGGCCAAGGTCCCGACGGTCAGCTCCCAGGCTTTGTCCCACGGGATTTCATGCTGGTCGACCAGCAGGCGCATCAACTCGGCCACGGCGATCGACGGGTGCGTGTCGTTGAGCTGGATGGCTGCCGCATCGGGCAGGTTGAGCAGGCTGTCATGCATGTTCAGGTGCCGGCGCAGCAAGTCTTGCAGCGATGCCGAGACAAAAAAGTACTCCTGGCGCAGGCGCAACTCCTGCCCGGCTTCGGTGCTGTCTGCCGGGTACAGCACCCGCGAAATGCTTTCTGCCCGCGCCACTTCGGCCACGGCGCCCAAGTGGTCACCGGCATTGAAGCGCTCCAGGTGCAACTCCTCCAGCGCCCGCGCCCGCCACAGGCGCAGGGTGTTGACGCTGGACCCGCGCCAGCCGACCACTGGCGTGTCATAGGCCACCGCCCGCACCGTCTCGCCCGGCGACCACACCTGACGCTGCTGCCCGTGGGCGTCGGTGAGCGTTTCGACGCTGCCGCCGAAGCTGATCGGGTAGATCACTTCGGCACGCTCGAACTCCCAGGGGTTGCCGAAGTCCAGCCAGTTCTCGGTCTGTTCCTGTTGCCAGCCATCGACAACCGCCTGGCGGAACAGGCCGTGTTCGTAGCGAATACCGTAACCGTGGGCAGCGATGCCCAGGGTCGACATACTCTCCATGAAGCACGCTGCCAAACGACCGAGGCCGCCGTTGCCCAGCGCCGCGTCGGGTTCAAGCAGACGGATGCGCTCAAGGTCCACGTCCAGGCCTTCCAGCGCATCGCGAGCGATGTCCAGCAGGCCCAGGTTGCTCAGGCTGTCATACAGCAGCCGGCCGATGAGAAATTCCAGAGAAAGGTAGTAGACCCGCTTCTGGCTGCGCCGATAGGCCCGGCGGGTGTGGTCCATCCAGTGCTCGACCATGTGATCGCGCGCCGCCAGGGCAATGGCTTCGAACCAGTCATGGTCGAAAGCGTGCTCCGGGTCCTTGCCGACCGCGTAGGTCAGCTTGTTCAGTACAGCAGCACGAAAGTCCGCGACTTCTGCGTCACGTGCTTTAGGTTCCTGGGACATGCGGCATCCTCGGGCAAGTTGACGAAAGCGGAGGGAGATTGTTCAGCCTAGTCGCTTCGACAGGGAGCGTAGGCCTGGGTTCGTGGTTTTCATGCGCCTTTGCGCATTCGGTCAAAAGGTTGTTCATAAATTGAACAATTCCGGTATGATCGCGCGCCCCAAGACAGCCCTCTATTAAAATGAAAACGACCCTGATTGCCGCCGCCGAAGTCGACCGCCTGGAGACTTGGCAGCGCTATGCCAGCCACATGTGTGGCGGCTGCCATTCAACCTGCTGCACCCTGCCGGTGGAGGTGAAGATCAAGGATCTGATCCGCATTGGTGTGGTCGACGAGTTCGAGAAAGACGAGCCGCCGAAGAATGTGGCAAAACGCCTGCAGAAGGAAGGCATCATCGAACGCTTCAACCAGAAGTCGGGCATCTTCACCCTGACCCGGATGAGCAACGATGACTGCATGTACCTGGATCGTAAAAGCCGGCTGTGCACCATTTATGACAAGCGCCCGGATACCTGCCGCAACCATCCCAAGGTCGGGCCGCGGCCGGGGTATTGTGCCTACAAGCCAAAGGTGGTTGGGCGCTGATCGTCAGCCTGATCTGGCCGCTTCGCCGGTGAACCCGAACAGCCCCCTGGAGTGTTCAGAGCCTATGCAATACCTGTGGGAGCGGGTTCACCCGCGAAGAGGCCAGCACCGACAGCACAAATCCTGCTGGTATACAAAAATGCCCCCGGCCAATCGACCGGGGGCGTCGTGTTTCTGCTTGAAACAATCCTGAGCTCAACCAGCCTGAAAAAGCTTGCCCCGATGACGTACAGCTACGATCAAAGCTGCGACAGCGAGCCCGAATGACATCAGACCTATTAATGCCACCTTGAACATTATCGATTGATTGTTCCAAGCGACGACTTGCTGATGAAATCGATCATCGAAAAGGACACGGCCATCCAAGGTGACCAGTTCACGCACTTGGCTACCGTCGTCCAGGCGCTCCACCGTCAAGAATACCTTCTTGTTTATCCGCAGCCCTGACTCCTTGTACAACGCCGGATACGTGTAGGTCCGTTTACCATACCGTACTCCATCCAGCGTGTATGCAACTGCAAAATACATGATCGAACGATTATGCTCCCAAGTATCCGGGTAGCCCGATACACGCCCTTCAACAAACGTCAATCTGGAGAAATCAGGAGCTTTGTATACTTTTAAGTCACTGCAATACAGCGCTGCAAATGGCAGCACCGTAAACATCATAATTAAAAGTAATTGAATCTGCTTCAACGGAGTGGAGGCTCTGTATATCTTGACAAACTCGGACGTTGAATACACAAACCCCTCCTTATGCCTCGCCGAAACAATGCAGCACTGCTGCGCTTCAGTGATACCTGTCAACACCCCAATTACTACCGCCAGGCTCGATAATTTGTATAGGGCCAATATCAATATTCCACTCTGGGAACTCTATAGGGCCGACGCCAATACCCCAACCGGAGACAGGCAGCGGAATGACCTGACTCCCTCCACTGTCGCCCTCTATGTATCCACCACCACTTCCCGAGTCTACTCCATACATGTAAATTGAATTACTGCCAAGCGAAACGTCATGAGTGTCAGGATTCCACTGACTCACCGCAATGCCACCTGAGTAGCTCGCAATTATTTGATCAAGAGAAGCAAGTGTCAAGTCCGGTGCAACCCAGTAGTCTGGAAACACTGCTTTTGTATCTGCAACAAAATATTTTTCCAAAACAGGGATAATTGCAGAATGATACAATTTCTTCGCCACATCAGAGTTAAAACCCCCCCACGCATTAGCACCCACACCTACAGCTGTAAATACCAGCGCAGTTGGGCCGGCACCCGCCAGTAAGGTAATCCCTCCGACAATCCCAGCAACATTTCCAATCAGACTTAAGACATCACCCTCTTCAAATTTCTGGTTCGTCTGGTACTCCGCTGTAATCTTTAGAAGCACTGTAGTTGCCGCCAGCGTATTCGTCTTTATGTTCAGAAAAGGTGTAAATCCCGCCGTCAGCTTTACAATTTGCGTGACGCCTGCCACCGCCGCACCTGTTTGGGCACTCTGATTGACCAACGCATAACCAGACTTGTCGCTATTGTACTGATCCAATATGGAGGTCGAACCCGCCCCCACCGCGACGGGTGCTTCGACATAGCCCAGGATTATTTCGACTGTTCTAGCCATCTGCTATCACTCCTTTATCATCGTCTTGAAGGCGATACTCATACGCAGACGGTTACAGCTTGCTGCGGGCGCCCGTGCGGCGTGCGGTACCTCGCCATTGAAGACGACGACCCTTCTTGGCTTGGGCTGTACCGACATAATGATGGTCTCCTTACCAGCGTCGTAGAACATTAACTCGCCTCCCCAGCAAGTGGCCCAATGTTCACTACAGAACAGCATGACAGTTCGTCCCGGCGCCTCTGCGGTATTATCCCGATGTATAGGTCCATCCTGACTGGCGGTTTGTCCGTTCGCGTAGACACCCAGCAATACTGCTGATGGCATATGAACGGCTTTGATTCGCGCCCATATATCCGCCAAGAAACCCCAGTCCGAGCGCTCACGCAGTTCCTGCTCGCAATCTTCCATCTTGTCTCTGCGAGAGCCTGCTATGAAACTGTGCCAGCAAGGGCGCTCAAGCGGCGAATAAGGATAAGGCCAGCCATATCGCCACACCGAATCAGTAAGGAGCTGCAAAATTTGCGTATGCTCGTCATCGGTAAAACCGTCATCAATAATGCAAATATCTTTACCGACAATCACTCCAGACATATTCAGCCTCCCACTATCATACAAATTAGAGAGACAGGAGACTAAAGAACAATCAAACACCCGAGCACATGGAAACACGCACTCACGGGGTAGTATTTTCCGGAAATCTGATACACCTGAAATGGAACTTTAGGTGATCGTAATACCAAAAAAAACGCCCCCGGCCATTCGACCGGGGGCGTTTTCATTCAGCCAGAACTAACTTAGCTGTTCTTGGCTTTCTTGGCAGCGCGGGTACGCTCGCTTTCGTCCAGGATCTTCTTGCGAAGACGGATGGACTTCGGCGTTACTTCGCACAGCTCGTCTTCCTGGATGTATTCCAGAGCCTGTTCCAGGGTGAAGCGAACAGGCGGAACCAGGGCGATGACTTCGTCTTTGCCCGAAGCACGCATGTTGTCGAGCTTCTTACCCTTGGTAGGGTTGACGCCCAGGTCGTTGTCACGGCTGTTCTGGCCGATGATCTGACCGTTGTAGATTTCCTGACCGTGCTCGACGAACAGCTTGCCACGCGCCTGCAGGGTTTCCAGCGAGTAGGTCAGCGCCTTGCCGGTCTCGACCGAAACCAGTACGCCGTTCTGACGGCCGGACATGTGGCCGGACTTGACGGTGTCGTAGCGATCGAAGATCGAAGTCAGGATGCCTGCACCGTTGGTCAGGGTCAGGAACTGGTTACGGAAACCGATCAGACCACGCGCCGGGATGTTGTATTCCAGGCGTACACGGCCCTTGCCATCCGGGACCATGTTGGTCAGGTCGCCTTTACGCAGACCCATCTCTTCCATGACCTTGCCCTGGGCTTCTTCAGGGATGTCGATGGTGACGTTTTCGAACGGTTCCTGCTTCACGCCGTCCACTTCGCGGATGATCACTTCAGGACGGCCCAGGGCCAGCTCGAAGCCTTCGCGACGCATGGTTTCGATCAGAACCGACAGGTGCAGCTCACCACGGCCCGAAACCTTGAACTTGTCTGGGGAGTCGGTTTCTTCAACGCGCAGGGCAACGTTGTACAGCAGCTCCTTGTCCAGACGGTCCTTGATGTTACGGCTGGTGACGAACTTGCCTTCCTTGCCGCAGAACGGCGAGTCGTTGACCTGGAAGGTCATCGAAACGGTAGGCTCGTCAACGGTCAGCGGCTTCATCGCCTCAACGGCAGTCGGGTCGCACAGGGTGTCGGAGATGAACAGCTCGTCGAAACCGCTGATGCAGACGATGTCGCCAGCCTGGGCTTCTTCGACGTCGACGCGGTGCAGACCGTGGTGACCCATCAGCTTGAGGATACGGCCGTTACGCTTCTTGCCGTCGGCGTCGATGGCAACAACCGGGGTGTTCGGCTTGATGCGACCACGGGCAATACGGCCAACGCCGATAACACCCAGGAAGCTGTTGTAGTCCAGTGCCGAGATCTGCATCTGGAACGGGCCGTCACGGTCAACAGCTGGCGCTGGAACGTGGTCGATGACAGCCTGGTACAGGGCAGTCATGTCTTCGCCCATTTCGGCGTGGTCCAGACCGGCAATGCCGTTCAGGGCCGAGGCGTAGACCACTTTGAAGTCCAGCTGCTCGTCGGTGGCGCCGAGGTTGTCGAACAGGTCGAAGATCTGGTCCAGAACCCAGTCAGGACGCGCGCCCGGGCGGTCAACCTTGTTGATTACCACGATCGGCTTCAGGCCGGCTTCGAAGGCCTTCTTGGTCACGAAGCGGGTTTGCGGCATCGGGCCGTCCTGGGCGTCGACCAGCAGCAGCACGGAGTCGACCATCGACATTACACGCTCAACCTCGCCACCGAAGTCGGCGTGGCCGGGGGTGTCGACGATGTTGATGTGGTAGCCGTTCCAGTTAATGGCGGTGTTCTTCGCCAGAATGGTAATACCGCGCTCTTTTTCCTGGTCGTTGGAGTCCATGACGCGCTCGTCGTTGAGCTCGTTACGCTCCAGGGTGCCGGACTGACGCAGGAGTTTGTCGACCAGGGTGGTTTTACCATGGTCAACGTGGGCGATGATGGCGATGTTACGCAGATTTTCGATCACAAGTGTATCTCGATCAGAGGATTCGGTTGCCGCCTAGTCTAGGCGACCAATATGTAAGGTATAAGGCTCAGCGGGCCCGGCGGTCGGGAGGGCGATGGCGGATGCTGCCGCCATACAGCCCTGGCATCTTATGTCGGACGATAAACACGCACATTGGCATGTCCCTCACTGAGCAGGTGGTGTGCGTGCAAACGGCTCATCACACCCTTGTCGCAATACAGCAAGTACTGGCGCGTAGGGTCCAGGTGCTTGAACTTGCTGTTGATCGCATAGAACGGCATGGCCTGGATTTCGACACCTTCCAGCACCAGAGGCTCGTCTTCCTGGGCATCGGGGTGACGAATATCGATGACGATCTGGCCTGGCAACGCCTCGGCCACTTCCTCGATTTCGATGTCCTTGCCCAGTTCATCGATCACGTGGTCGATGGAAATGAACTTGGCGCGTTCCAGGGCGCGCTCCAGCACGGCCATGTCGAACTGCTTTTCTTCGTGCTCCATGCGGTGACGCTTGGCATGGGTGGTCGGGTTCACCGAGATCACGCCGCAGTATTCCGGCATGTGCTTGGCGAAGTCGGCGGTGCCGATTTCGGTCGCCTGGTCGATGATGTCCTGCTTGTGGCTGGCCAGCAGCGGGCGTAGCACCAGCTTGTCGGTGGCCGAGTCGATGATCGACAGGTTCGGCAGCGTCTGGCTGGACACCTGGGAAATCGCCTCGCCGGTGACCAGCGCCTCGATCTGCAGGCGGTCGGCCATGTGGGCAGCGCCGCGCAGCATCATGCGCTTGAGGGTCACGCCCATGTAGCTGTTATCGACCTTGTTGAGAATCTCGCCGACCACTTCTTCGAACGGCACGCTGATGAACAGCACGCGCTGGCTGCTGCCGTACTTCTTCCACAGATAGTGGGCCACTTCCATCACGCCCAGCTCGTGGGCACGGCCGCCGAGGTTGAAGAAGCAGAAGTGGGTCATCAGGCCGCGGCGCATCATCTGGTAGGCCGCCACGGTAGAGTCGAAACCACCGGACATCAGCACCAGGGTCTGCTCCAGGGCGCCCAGCGGATAGCCGCCAATGCCGTTGTGCTGATTGTGAATCACGTACAGGCG
>NZ_JABMCN010000216.1 GCF_013179515.1 Pseudomonas sp. CM27 | reverse complement strand
AGCGCACCTTGCTGCCGCCCATGGCGCGGGGCGAAGTGCGCTGGTGCCAGGGCTTCTCCGAGCCCAATGCCGGCTCTGACCTGGCCAGCCTGAAGATGGCGGCGCGCGACGCCGGTGACCATTTCGTGGTCGACGGCAGCAAGATCTGGACCTCGTACGGCGACAAGTCCGACTGGATGTACGCCCTGGTGCGCACCGACCACCAGGCGCCCAAGCATGAAGGCATCAGCCTGATCGTGCTGGACATGCGCAGCCCGGGGGTGAAGGCCGTGCCGATCGACCTGATCAGCGGCAAGTCGGCGTTCTGCCAAGTGTTCTTCGACTCGGTCAAGGTGCCGAAAAGCAATCTGGTGGGGCCGCTGAACGGTGGCTGGAACCTGGGCAAGTACCTGCTGCAGCACGAGCGCAAGGCGATGTCGAAGTTCGGCGAATTCAGCCTGCCTTCGCACTTTGACCTGCTGGCCCTGTTGCGCGACTACCTGCCGCAGCCGCGCAGCCAGGGCGAATGCGCCTTGCAGGCGCGCGCCGTGGCCTGCGCCATGGACGAGCACGCCTATAACCTGACCGTGCAGCGCATGGCCGAGGAGGGCCGCTGTGGCGACGATATCAGCGGGCTGATGGCAATCATGAAACTGGTGCACACCGAGCAGGAGCGCGACAAGTTCGAAGTGCTGCTCGACGCCATGGGCGGCCACGCTCTGGGCTGGCAGCACGAGGGCTTCAGCGAGCGCGAACTGGCGGTGACCCGCGCCTGGTTGAACAGTTACGCGCTGACCATCTCGGGCGGTGCTTCGGAAGTGCAGCTCAATGTCATTGCCAAGCGTGTGCTTGGCCTGCCTGACGGCAAGAAAGGAGTGCAAGCATGAACCTTCGTTACAGCGAGGAGCAGCGCCTGCTGGCCGACAGCGCCAGGGATTTTCTTGCCGCCCGCAGCCCGGTGGCGGCCCAGCGTCGGCTGCGCGATCAGGGCGCGGCCAGCGGTTTTGACCCGCAAGTGTGGCGCGATGCCGTGGCGTTGGGCTGGAGCGCGATACCGTTTCCCGAGGCGCAGGGCGGGCTGGACTTCGGCTGCATGGGCCTGGGCCCGGTGTTCGAGGCCATCGGCCACAACCTGGCAGCGACGCCGTTGCTGTCCAGCGTGGTGCTGGGCGGCTCGCTGCTGCACCTGGCGGGCTCGCCGACACAGCAAGGCGACTGGTTGCCGGCGTTGATCAGCGGTGAGCGACGCGTGGCGCTGGCGGTGGATGAACGTGCCCGCCATCAGCCACGTGATATCGCCCTGGCAGCGGTTGCCGATGGCGACGGCTTCTGCCTGCAGGGTGAAAAGTTCTGGGTGGTCGATGGTGTCGGTGCCGATGCTTATGTGGTAGCGGCGCGCACGGCTGGCCAGCCGGGCGAGGCGCAGGGCATCAGCCTGTTCCTGGTGCCCGCCGATACACCAGGGGTGGCCTGCAGCCCGCTGGCGTTGATCGACTCACGCAACAGCGGGCGCTTGCGCCTGGACCAGGTGCGGCTTGGCCGCGACGCCTTGCTGGGTTGCCCTGGTGAGGGCTGGGTGGCGCTGGACGCCGCGCTGGACCGTGGCCGGGCATGCCTGGCGGCAGAACTGTTGGGCGCGGCGCAGCAGTTGTTCCAGACCACCCTCGAGTACCTCAAGACACGGGTGCAGTTCGATGTCCCGATCGGCTCGTTCCAGGCCCTGCAGCACCGCGCCGCGCAGTTGTATGTGGACCTGGCGTTGGCCCGCAGTGCGGTAATGGCCGGCCTGGCGGCGCTGGATGATGGCGAGCTCGACGCTGCCCGGCGTGGTCGCCTGGTCAGCCTGGCCAAGTGGAAAGCCGGCGATACCGCGCTGAAGGTGGCCAACGAAGCGGTGCAGATGCACGGCGGCATTGGCGTCACCGACGAGCTGGACGTCGGCCTGTACCTGAAGCGCGTGCGGGTGGCGCAAGCTTGCCTTGGCGACCGGGACTTCCACTGCGAGCGCTATGCCGACCTTGACCAGGCCTGCGCCTGAAACCTCGTGGGAGAACCCTGATGAGCATACAACTGTGGCGACAGGCCTGGCAGCAGCTGATAGCGCCGGGTGCGCCGTTTGAAGTGGTGAGCCCGGCCGATGGCAGCCCGCGGTATTTCCGTCACGCTGCGCGCAACCTGATGCAGGTAATCGACGCCGGCCGCGTGCATGGCGACAAGGAATTCATCATCTGGCAGCAGCAACGGCTGACCTTCAATGATTTTTTCGACGCGGTCGACCGCCTTGCCGGGCAACTGGCCGGGCCATTGGGGGTACGCCCCGGCGAGCGGGTGGTGATTGCCATGCGCAACCAGCCTGCCTGGCTGGTGGCCTTCGCCGCTATCCAGCGTTGTGGGGCGGTGTGCGTGCCACTGAATAGCTGGGGGCTGCGCGACGAGCTGCTGCATGGTGTCGAGGACAGCGGCGCACAACTGCTGTTTTGCGATGAAGTGCGCCTGGCGATGTTGCGTGAAGACCTGACGCGGGGTGGGCATACCTGCATCGTGGTCGGGCACAGCTCCGAGCCTGCATTGCCTGAAGGCTGCCTGCGCTACGAAGCCCTGCTGGCGGCCGAGCCGCGGGTGCTTGCGGTGCCAGAAATTCCACCCGAGGCCCCGGCGCTGATCCTCTACACCTCGGGTACCACCAGCCGTGCCAAAGGCGTGCTGTCCAGTCACCGGGCGGTATGCCAGGCCCTGGCGGCACTGGAGTTCCAGGGCGCCTTCTGTGCCATGAGCTCGCCCCAACGGGTCGGCGGCATGCTTGCCAGTGGCTACGCGCCCACCTCGTTGATGGCGGTCCCGCTGTTCCACGTCAGTGGGCTGCACGCCCAGTTCCTGTCGGCGTTCCGCCCTGGCCGGCGGTTGCTGCTGATGTACAAGTGGGACCCGGAGCAGGCGCTGGACCTGATCCGCGATGAGCGCTGCACCCAGTTCAACGGCGCGCCGGTGATGATGCAGCAGTTGCTCGCGTCTGAACGCTACGGCAGTGACGATACGGCCAGCCTGTTCGGCCTGGGCCTTGGCGGCGGTGCGTCGTCTGCCGGGCTGCTGGCCGAAATGCTCGCCCGCAAGCCCGAGGTGATCGGCGGCAGCGGTTACGGCCTGACCGAGAGCAACGGTATTGGCGCAGCCATCGGTGGTGACCCTTTCGAGTACCGCCCGGCCACGGCCGGTTGGCCGTTACCGATTGTCGAGGTCCGCATCGGTGATGACCCGCTGCAACCTTTGCCGCCAGGCACTTCAGGCGTGATCTGGCTGCGCTCGCCGACGCTGATGGAGGGCTACTGGAACCTGCCGGCCGCCACGGCCGACAGCGTGCGCGCAGGGTGGCTGGACACCGGTGACCTCGGCTACCTGGACGACCAGGGCTTCCTGTACATCAGCGGTCGGGTCAAGGACCTGATCAACCGGGGTGGCGAGAAGATCTCGGCAGTTGAAGTCGAGAGCTGCATCAGCGACATGGCGGGCGTGGATGAGGCGGCGGCATTTGCCCTCGACGATCCGGCAATGGGCGAGGTGCTGGCGCTGGCAATCCAGGGCAGCCCGGCCACGCTGCCGTCGGATGAACAGGTGCGCGGCTACATCGCTGCACGCCTGGCACCCTACAAGGTACCCGCCCAGGTGTTTCGCCTGCATCAGCCGCTGCCGCGCAATGCCACCGGCAAGGTGCTGAAGGCCGAACTCAAGGCACGCCTGTGCGTCGAGTGACTTTTTAGTCTCTCCGGACGATGCCGATCGCCCTGGAACACGAACAATGAAGTCATACCAGAAGCCTTATCAGCGAAGGAGGCAATACATGAAAACAACAAAAGGTGTGATGCTCGCCGCCGTCATTACAGTCAACAGCGGGCTGCTGGCCAGCGCCGACGCCGCCGTGCCGGCAGACGAAGCCGCCAGGCTCGGCAAGGACCTTACCTGCGTCGGCGCCGAGCAGGCGGGGAACGCCGCCGGCACCATCCCGCCCTACACCGGCAAGTACCTGGGCGAGGTGCCGGGCTGGAACCACGTGAAGTTCTCGGGCGACCAGCCCGTGGACCCGTATGCCGACGAAAAACCGATACTGGTGATTACCGCGCAGAACATGGACCAGTATGCCGATCACCTCAGCGAAGGGCAGAAGGCGCTGCTGAAGAAGTACCCCGCCACCTACAAGATGAACATCTACCCCGGCCATCGCGACTTCCGTTACCCCGACTACGTGTGTCGCCGGGTGATGAGCAACGCCGTGAATGCCAAGCTGGTGAACGACGGCCTGGGTGTCGAGGGGCTGGGCCAGGTACCGTTCCCGATCCCGAAAAACGGCATGGAGGTGTTGTGGAACCACCAGTTGCCGGCACGTGCCTACACCGAGGAGAAGATCTCCGACCTGGCATCGGTGTTGCCCAACGGCAGCATCGGCTGGGGTCGCGCGCATGCGCGCAACCTGTCCCAGGCCAACTCGCCAACGGTGGAGCCGAAAACCTCGGACATGGTCCAGGCGATGAGCTACAACACCACCCTGAAGCCCGCGCGTGACAACGGCGTGATCAGCATTGCCCACGAGCCGTACAACTTCGTCACTTCGTCGCGCCAGGCCTGGTCCTACAGCCCGTCGACCCGCCGCGTGCGGCAGATGCCGGGGTACGGTTACGACCAACCGATGATCGGCACCAACGGCACCATGACGGTGGACGAGGACCGTCTGTTCAACGGCGCACCGGAACGCTACACCTGGAAGCTGCTGGGCAAGCGCGAAATCTACACCCCGGCCAATGCCTTCAAGGCCAACGCCGGCAACGTCAAGTATGCCGAGCTGCTGACGCCCAACCACCCCAACCCGGCGTTCATGCGCTATGAGTTGCGCCGGGTCTGGGTGGTGGAGGCGGACCTGAAGGAGGGCTACCGGCATGTCTACGGCAAGCGCGTGCTGTTCATCGACGAGGACACCTGGAACGCGGTGATGGCCGATAACTACGATGCCCGTGGGCAGTTGTGGAAGCATGCGATGGTCAACTATTACTACCACCCGGACATGAGCGGTTGGCAGGCCGGCTCGCAGTTCTTCATGGACCTGAACTCGGGGCAGTACACCGGTTACGGCATGACCAACGAAGCGAAGAAGGGGCCGATTCTGAACGAGAGCAAGTTCACCCCGGACATGTATACGGCGGATGCAGCGCGGGCTATCGGGCGTTGATGGACTGATAGTTCCCCCTTGAAGTGAACGAGGCCTGGCAGGGATCAACCCTGGCAGGCCTTTTTGTTTGTGAGGTGAAAGGTTTGTCGGGGCGTTGGGGGAGGGCTACCAGGTGCCTGGCATGGCATTTTCGCCGGGGCACAAATCGAGCGCCGCGCGGGCGGCGCTCGATTTCACAGGCGCTCAAAATGCAGTGCCAAGCACCAGCGCCCCTACACCGCCACCGCGCCAACAACCTTGCCCGCCGCCACCCCCTTGATCTGCGCCCGATACCGCGGCAACGCCATCGCCAGAAACCCCGCCGCCAGCACCAGCAACACCACCGAAGCCGCCAGCGCATAGCGCAGCGACTCACCCTGCAGGCTGGGCAGGAACACATCGCTGAGCATGCCGATCAGCAACGGCCCAAGGCCTACCCCGAGCAAGGTCATGGCCATGACGAAGATCGCCGTGGCCTGGGCCAGGCGGTGGGCCGGGAACAAATGCGTGATGGCGCCCAGGCACGGCGTTGCCCACCACACGCCAAAGAAACCGAACGCGCTGTAGAACAGAAACGCCTGCGGTACCGGCGTGTCGCCAATATGAAACGCCACCCCTTGTGGCCACAGGAAGTAGGCCAGCGCAAACGGGATGCTCAACAGCGTGCCCAGCAACGGCACGCCAATCTGCCAACCCACGTCACGCCGGGCCAGGCGGTCGGTGAGCATGCCGCAGACCAGGGTGCCAATGGTCGAGCCCGTGCCGCCCACCACACCTACCAGAAAGCCCGCCTGCTGCATGTTCAGGCCATGAGAGCGAATCAGGAAGCTGGGGCTCCAGGTACCAATGGCATAGCCGGCTATGGCCGCTGCACCGCCAGTCAGTATCAACCACAAGAACGAAGGCATGCGCAGCAGCTCGGTCAGGGTACGCAACCATCCTTCGCCCGGCTCATTCGCTGCTTGCCGCGTACGCACCGGGGCCGGTGCGCGAACCGTCAGCAACAGCAGCAAGCCCAGCAAAATGCCGGGTGCGCCAATCAACAGGAACGCGTAGCGCCAGCCATGCTGCTGGGCAATCCAGCCGCCCAGGCCCAGGCCGACAATCGCGCCCAGGCTGGAACCGAGCATCAGCACCGCCAAGGCAGTGGAGCGGCGGTGCGCCGGGTACAGGTCGGACACCATCGCCACCGAAGGCGCAGTGCCGCCGGCCTCGCCGATGGCAACCCCGATCCGCGCCAGGACCAGGGTGAAAAAGCTGCCGGCCATGCCGCAGAGCATGGTCATCAGGCTCCAGGCCATGCAGCTGAAGGCAATCACCGGTTTGCGCCCGATGCGGTCTGACAGGCGCCCCAGCGGCAGGCCGAACACCGTGTAGAACACTGCAAAGGTCACACCCGATAGCAAGCCGATGCCAGTATCGGAAATGCCGAACTCCTGCTTCACCGGCTCGATCAGGATCGCCATCAGCTGGCGGTCGATGTAGTTGAAGACGTAGATGCCGGCCAGCACCAGCAGGGCGTAGTGGGTACGCCAGGTCACAGGGGGGGATGGGTTCACTGTTCAGGCTCCGCTTCTTGTTTTGGGTGCGCACGATCCTCGGCGCATTGCGCATGGTTTTCATCGTCTGTTCAGACCAGTTCAGGCACCTGTCACCAGGCTTGCCGACGGCCGCAGGCGCGGCGCAGAAAACGGCCTCGGGCGTCGCACCGAAAATAGTCTCGACGGACGATGTTTCGCACCCGCCCACGGTGAATCATTCAGCCCATATCCGGTGAATTGCGTTGCCGGCAAGCCGGAAACAAGAATACGTAAAGGAGCTGAAATGGACATCTTGTTCGAGCCTGTGCGCCTGGGCGAACTGCAACTGGCCAACCGCATCGTGATGGCCCCGATGACCCGCAGTCGCGCCGATGCTCGCGCAGTGCCGGGCAGCGATATGGTCGAGTACTACCGCCAGCGCGCCAGTGCCGGACTGATCGTTGCCGAAGGCACCGCGCCTTCTGCCAGCGGCCTTGGTTATTGCCGCACCCCGGCGATCTACAACCGCGAGCAGATCAGCGCCTGGCAACAGGTTACCCGCGCCGTGCACGAACAAGGCGGGCGCATCGTGCTGCAATTGATGCACGTGGGGCGCGCTGCCAGCCATTACAACAAACCCCAGGGTGCGCCAACCGTAGCCCCATCATCGCTGCCGGCGCGTGTCCAGCTGTTCAGCGATAGCGCAGGGATGGTCGATGCCGATGTGCCCCAGGCGTTGTCGCTGGCGGCTATCGCCGAGGTCATCGGCGACTTCCGCCAGGCGGCGCTGAGTGCCCGCGAAGCGGGGTTCGACGGGGTCGAGCTGCACTGCACCAGTGGCTACCTGCCGATGCAGTTCATGGCTTCGGGCAGCAACCTGCGTACCGATGCGTATGGCGGGCCGGTGCAGCAACGGGTGCGCTTTGCCAAGGAAGTGCTCGAAGCCATGGCCGCGGCCATCGGCGCCGGCCGGGTCGGCCTGCGGCTGTGCCCCGGCAACCCTTACAACGACATCGACGACCGCGAACCTGAACACACCGCTACGGCCCTGTGCCAGGCGGTGGCACCACTGGGGCTGGCCTACCTGCACATCATGCGCTCGCCCGTGCCCGGGCTGGATGCCTTTGCCCTGGCGCGCGCGCATGGCCCCCAGGGGCTGATCCTCAACGACGGCTTCGACGCAGCTTCCGCCCGCACGGCGCTGGCAGCGGGCGAGGGCACGGCGGTGTCGTTCGGCCGCCTCTTCATCGGCAACCCTGACCTGGTCGAACGCCTGCGCCACGACAGGCCGCTGGCCGGCTTCGACCGCAAGACCCTGTATACCCCCGGTGCCCGCGGCTACAGCGATTACCCAACCTGGCAGCAGCACCTGGAGGTGACGCAATGAACCTGCCGCACAGCCTGAGCAGCCTGGCGCCTGTCAGCCGCGAGCACACCCAGGCGCTGCTCGACCTGCGCGCCGAGGCCAGTGCGCAAATCAAGCCGCGTGACCTGTACACCCTCGCCGACCGCCTGGAGGCCCAGGCCATCCGCCACGGCGAGCGGCCATTCCTGATCGCGGGCGACCAGGTGCTGAGCTACGCCGAAGTCGACAGCCAGGCCAACCAGATGGCCCACCGCGCACGTGCTGCCGGCCTGCAGGCTGGTGACGTGTGCGCAATCATGATGGAAAACCGCCCGGCGTTCTTCACCTGCTGGTTCGGCCTGGTCAAGCTTGGCGTGGTGGTGGCGTTCATCAACACCCAAGTGGCCGGCAAACCCTTGCTGCATGCCCTGCAGACGACCGCGGCCAAGGCGCTGGTGGTGGGCGAAGAATGCCTGGGCAACCTGCAGGCCACCGACGGGTTGCCCGCGCTGCCATTGTGGATGGTGACCGATGCCGAAACCCCATGGCCCGGTGAACTGCCCGAAGGGGTCGACCGCACCTTCGCCACCGGGCTTGCCAGTGCGCCGCGTACCCCGTTGCCCGCAGCACTGCGCGCCGGTATCGAAGCCCAGGCGCCGACGCTGCTGATCTTCACCTCGGGCACCACTGGCCTGCCCAAGGCCGCGCGCTACAGCCATATGCGCTGGCTGTCGTCGGGCGATGTGATGCAGGTGACCCTGGAGGCCGGCGTCGACGATGTGTTCTATTGCTGCCTGCCGCTGTACCACGGCGCCGCCGCCACGTCGGTGACGTCCACCGCACTGCGCGCCGGGGCCAGCATTGTCGTGCGGCGCAAGTTCAGCGTGCGCGAATTCTGGAGCGACGTTGCTCGCCATCGCATCAGCGTGTTCCAGTACATCGGCGAAATCTGCCGCTATCTGCTCAACCGGCCGCCGCAGGCCGGGGAGCGTGAGCACAGCCTGCGTTGCATGCTCGGTGCCGGCTTGGCGGGCGAAACCTGGCAGCGCTGGGTGGAGCGGTTCGGGCCGATCCAGGTGTTCGAAGGGTGGGGGGCGACTGAAGCCAACACCAACCTGATCAATGTAGACAACTACCTCGGCTCGTGCGGCCGGGTCCCGGACTGGAGCCGTACCAACCTGCGCCTGGTGCGCTTCGACGTCGAGAACGACTGCCACCCGCGCGATGAACACGGCTTCTACCAGCTGTGCGAAGTGGGCGAGGTGGGCGAGGCCATGGGGTTCATCGTCGACCACCCGGACATCGGTGGTGGCCGCTTCGAGGGCTACACCTGTGCCGCCGCCACCGAGAGCAAGATCCGCCGCAATGTGCTGCGCGAGGGCGATGCCTGGTGGAGCTCCGGTGACCTGCTGCGCCAGGACGCCGACGGCTATTGCTATTTTGTCGACCGGATCGGCGACACCTTCCGCTGGAAGAGCGAAAACGTCTCCACCCAGGAGGTGGCCGAAGCCCTGGGCGACCTGCCGGGCCTGGAGCTGATCAACGTCTATGGCGTGCAGGTGCCGCAGCACGAGGGCCGCGCCGGCATGGCCGCAGTGCTGATGCAGGCCGGCCAGGCTTTCGACCCGCAGGCCTTCTACCGCCTGACCGACACCAGGCTGCCACGTTACGCCGCGCCGGTGTTTGTGCGGGTTACTGCCGCGGCAGACCTGACCAGCACCTTCAAGCTGCGCAAGGTCGACCTGCAGCGCCAGGGTTACTGCCCGGATGCCTGTACCGACCCGCTGTTCATTCGCGACGAGCGCAGCCAGACCTACCAGCCGTATTCGCCCGCGTTGCTTGCGCAGCTGGGCTTGCCAGCCTTCGTCGGTGGCCAGCATGGCTGAGCTCGACGACAACGGCCATGAGCTGCGTGGCGGCCTGCGCTACCCCTGGCCGCAGCCGCCAGCGAGCGGTCAAGCGGGCGAGGTAGCGGCGGGGGTGTGGTGGCTGCGCATGCCGCTGCCGTTTCGCCTTGACCACATCAACCTCTACCTGTTGCGCCATGACCACGGCTGGGTGGTGGTGGACACCGGCATGAACACAGCGCAAACCCAAGAGGTCTGGGCCCGGGTGTTCGAGCAGGTGTTCGCCGGCCAACCGCTGCTGGCGGTGATCTGCACCCACTACCACACCGACCATGCCGGCGTCGCCGGCTGGCTGGCCGAGCGGTTTCGCTGCCCGGTGTACATGACTGCTGCGGAATACCGCTCGCTGTATGTCGCCGTGCCAGGCGAGCAGGCGCCGGGCTGGGACTTCGTAAATTTCTATGCCAAGGCCGGTTTTGGCGACGAGCAGATCGGCGAGCTTTATCGGCTGGTGCAGAACGGCCATTTCCGGCCGCTGCATTTCAACAGCTACCGGCGCCTGCGTGAGGGTGATCGGCTGCGCATCGGCAGCCGCCAGTGGCGCGTGGTGG
>NZ_JABMCN010000215.1:8160-10563 GCF_013179515.1 Pseudomonas sp. CM27 | reverse complement strand
GCCTGCTGGCTGCCGCGCACCAGGCACCCAGTGTCGGGCTGATGCAGCCCTGGCGCTTCATCCGCATTACCCAGCGTGACCTGCGTACACGTATCCAGGCACTGGTGGAGGCGGAGCGAGTGCGTACCGCCGAGGCGCTGGGCGAGCGCTCCGATGCCTTCATGAAACTGAAGGTGGAGGGCATCAACGACTGTGCCGAGCTACTGGTGGCGGCCTTGATGGACAACCGTGAGTCGCACATATTCGGCCGCCGCACCCTGCCGGAAATGGACCTCGCCTCGCTGGCCTGCGCCATCCAGAACCTCTGGCTGGCCGCCCGGGGCGAAGGCCTGGGCATGGGCTGGGTGTCGCTGTTCGACCCGCAGGCGCTGGCGGCCTTGCTGGGCATGCCGGCCGGGGCCAAACCGGTGGCGGTGCTGTGCCTGGGGCCGGTCACCGAATTCTACCCGGCGCCGATGCTGGTGCAGGAAGGCTGGGCCGAAGACCGGCCCTTGACTGAAATGCTGTTCGAAAACCAATGGGGAGAGCGCCAATGAGCGTGGCCTTGCTGACCGTGGCCGGGGTGGCGCTGGACGCCTTGCTGGGCGAGCCGCAGCGGCGCCACCCGTTGGTGGCATTCGGCACTATGGCCAGTAACCTCGAGCGCCGCCTGAACGCCGGCGGGCGCGGCTGGCGCAGCCACGGCGTGAGCGCGTGGTTCCTGGCGGTGGTGCCGCTGACCCTGGGGGCGCTGATTCTGTCCTGGCTGCCGTATATCGGCTGGCTGGTGGACGTGCTGGCGCTGTACTGCGCCGTCGGGCTGCGCAGCCTGGGCGAGCATGTACTGCCAGTGGCCAACGCCTTGCGCCAGGGCGACCTGGCAGAGGCACGGCGGCGGGTCGGCTACCTGGTCAGCCGCGAAACCCGCGAACTGGACGAGCCCGCCGTGGCCCGCGCGGCCACCGAGTCGGTGCTGGAAAACGGCAGCGATGCAGTGTTCGCCGCGCTGTTCTGGTTTGTGGTCGCTGGCGCGCCGGGCGTGGTGCTGTACCGCCTGAGCAACACCCTGGATGCCATGTGGGGTTACCGCAACGAGCGCTTCGAGCGCTTTGGCTGGTGTGCGGCGCGCATCGACGATGTGCTCAACTATATTCCCGCAAGGCTGGTGGCGCTGACCTATGCGCTGCTGGGCAAGACCCGCCTGGCCCTGGCCTGCTGGCGCAAGCAGGGCCCGTTGTGGGACAGCCCCAACGCCGGGCCGGTGATGGCCGCCGGTGCCGGTGCGCTGGGGGTCGAGCTGGGCGGCCCGGCGGTGTACCACGGTGAGCTGCATGAACGACCCCGCCTGGGCGAGGGGCCGATGGCCGACGCCGACGCCATCGAGCGTGGCTGGTACCTGGTCCAGCGCGGCGTGTGGCTGTGGCTGCTGGTGATCTGCCTGGGGGCGTATATCAATGCTTGAACACGGTGGCCGCTTGCTGCGCGCTGTGCGGCAATACGGCATTGCTCGCGAGCAATGGCTCGACCTGTCCAGTGGCATCGCGCCTTGGCCGTTCCCTATCCCTTCGATCCCTGTGGATGCCTGGGCCCGCCTGCCGGAAACCGAGGACGGCCTGGAAGATGCAGCGCGCACCTACTACGGTGCCCGTCAATTGCTGCCAGTGGCCGGTTCGCAGGCCGCGATCCAGGCATTGCCGCAGCTGCGCGCAGCCGGCCGGGTAGGGGTGCTGACCCCGTGCTATGCCGAGCACCCGTATGCATGGCAGCGGGCGGGGCATCAGCTGCTGGAGCTGGATGAAACGCAGGTCGAGGCGGCGCTCGACACGCTCGATGTGCTGGTGCTGGTCAACCCCAACAACCCAACGGGGCGCCGGGTGCCGCGTGAGCGCCTGCTGGCCTGGCATGCTCGCTTGGCCGCCCGCGGTGGCTGGTTGCTGGTCGATGAAGCGTTTATCGACAACACACCTGCCGAAGGCGTGGTCGGTTGCGCCGAACGCCCAGGCCTGATCGTGCTGCGCTCGTTTGGCAAATTCTTCGGCCTGGCTGGCGTGCGCCTGGGTTTTGTTGCTGCCGAGCGCAGCCTGCTGCTGCGCCTGGCTGAGCTGCTCGGCCCTTGGACCGTGAACGGCCCGACCCGGGTGCTGGCCCAGGCCTGCCTGGCCGATCAAGCCGCCCAGCGTCAGCAGATCGAACGCTGCGCCGGCGCCAGCCAGCGGCTGGCCGAGCTTTTACGCAGCGCTGGCCTGGCGCCCAGCGGTGGCTGCGACCTGTTCCAGTACGTGCGTAGCCAGCACGCTGTGCAATTGCATGACTTCCTCGCCCGCCGCGGCATCCTCGTGCGCCTGTTCGAGCAGCCTCTGGCCGTGCGCCTTGGGCTGCCCGCTTGCGCGGCAGATGAACAGCGCCTGGCCCAGGCCCTGGCGG
>NZ_JABMCN010000215.1:0-8062 GCF_013179515.1 Pseudomonas sp. CM27 | reverse complement strand
CGGCATCCTCGTGCGCCTGTTCGAGCAGCCTCTGGCCGTGCGCCTTGGGCTGCCCGCTTGCGCGGCAGATGAACAGCGCCTGGCCCAGGCCCTGGCGGATTACCAGAAGGAAACAGCATGACCACCCTCATGGTGCAGGGCACCACCTCTGATGCGGGCAAGAGCACCCTGGTGACCGCGCTGTGCCGCTGGCTGTTGCGCCAGGGCGTCGGCGTGGTGCCGTTCAAACCGCAGAACATGGCGTTGAACAGCGCGGTAACTGCCGACGGCGGTGAAATCGGCCGGGCCCAGGCCGTGCAGGCCCAGGCCTGCAGGCTGGCGCCGCACACCGACATGAACCCGGTGCTGCTCAAGCCCAACAGCGACACCGGCGCCCAGGTGATCATCCATGGCCGCGCCGTCACCAGCATGAACGCGGTGGCCTACCACGACTACAAGGTCATCGCCATGCAGGCGGTGCTGGCCTCGCACCAGCGCCTGAGCGCCGCCTGGCCAGTGGTGATGGTCGAAGGTGCGGGGTCGCCGGCAGAGATCAACCTGCGTGCCGGCGATATCGCCAACATGGGCTTTGCCGAAGCGGTGGACTGCCCGGTGATCCTGGTCGCCGACATCAACCGCGGCGGTGTATTCGCCCATCTGGTCGGCACCCTCGAACTGCTGTCGCCTAGTGAGCAGGCGCGGGTCAAGGGATTTGTCATCAATCGCTTCCGCGGTGACATTGCCTTGCTGCAACCGGGGCTGGACTGGCTGGAAGAGCGTACCGGCAAGCCGGTGCTTGGTGTGCTGCCGTATGTGACCGACCTGCACCTGGAGGCCGAAGACGGCATCGATGTGCGCCAGGGCGCCAAGCACGAGCGCGTGCTCAAGGTGATCGTGCCGGTACTGCCGCGCATCAGCAACCACACCGACTTCGACCCGCTGCGCCTGCACCCGCAGGTAGACCTGCAGTTCATCGGCCCGGGTCAGCCGATTCCGGCTGCCGACCTGATCATCCTGCCGGGCTCCAAGAGCGTGCGCGGCGACCTGGCACAGTTGCGCGAGCGCGGTTGGGAAAAGGCCATCGCGCGGCATTTGCGCTATGGCGGCAAGTTGATTGGTATTTGCGGCGGCTTGCAAATGCTGGGTCGCGAAGTGCATGACCCGCTGGGCCTCGAAGGCCCTGCAGGCTCAAGCCTGGGGCTTGGCCTGCTCGACTATGCCACGGTGCTGGAAGCTGAAAAGCAACTGCGCAACGTTGCTGGCACGCTGAATCTGGAAGCAGCGGCGGTGGCAGGCTATGAAATTCACGCTGGCGTCACCACGGGGCCTGCCCTGGAGCATCCTGCAGTGACGCTGGCTGATGGCCGCTGTGACGGTGCTGTCAGTGCTGATGGCCAGGTGCTCGCCACTTATCTGCACGGTTTGTTCGAAGGCAGCCAGTCGTGCGCGGCGCTGCTGCGCTGGGCAGGGCTGGAGGATGTGCAGACCATCGACTACCAGGCTCTGCGCGAACGCGATATCGAACGCCTGGCCGACCTGGTGGATAAGCACCTGGACACGGCGCAATTGCGTCAACTTTGTGGGGTGGCCTGATATGCGCAGCCTTGTACTCGGTGGTGCCCGCTCCGGTAAAAGCCGCCTGGCCGAACAACTGGCCAGTGATAGCGGCCTGCCAGTGACCTACATTGCCACCAGCCAGCCGCTGGACGGTGAGATGAACGAGCGCGTGCTGCTGCACCGCCAGCGGCGGCCGGATGACTGGGGGCTGATCGAAGAGCCGCTGGCTCTGGCCGCAGTGCTCCGTGCCAACGCGGCAGAAGGGCGCTGCCTGCTGGTGGATTGCCTGACCCTGTGGCTGACCAACCTGTTGATGCTGGAAGACCAACAGCGCCTGGCCGAGGAACGTGATGCCCTGCTGGCCTGCCTGGAGCCATTGCCTGGCACTATCATCCTGGTCAGTAATGAAACTGGCTTGGGGGTAGTGCCCATGGGGGAGCTGACCCGGCGTTATGTCGATTTGGCCGGGTGGTTGCATCAGGCGGTGGCCGAGCGTTGTCAGCGCGTGGTGCTGACGGTGGCGGGGTTGCCGTTGGTGCTGAAAGGGGCTGGGTTGTGAGGGGCCGTCATGAATGCTTTGAGCCGGGAAGTGTCCGCCTTGAGTATTCCGCCGCCGGTGAGATCGAGCGCCGCCCGCGCGGCGCATCGCCGGCAAGCCAGCTCCCACCTCTGTTTCTGGCCAGTTATACCTGTGCAATTGGCGCGCGTCCCCCTGGAGCACGACGCAGTATCGAAGGGGACAACCAAGGGACCGCGCGCTAATGGATCAGGAGTAATTGGCCCGAAACAGATGGAGCTGGCTTGCCGGCGATGCGCCGCGCGGGCGGCGCTCGATCTCACAGGCGCCGAAATACTCAAGGCGGACACCTCCCGGTCCACCACACTCACAACTCTTTTCCCAACCTGAAACAGGCCTACACCCATGACCCAACCCTGGTGGCAAACCCCCTGCCAACCCCAAGACAGCGTCGCCATGGACCAGGCCCGCGCCCGTCAGCAACAGCTGACCAAACCCGCAGGCTCGCTCGGCCAGCTGGAGGGCCTGGCCATCCAGCTGGCCGGTCTGCAAGGCCGTGAGCGACCAAGCCTGGACCAGCTCGCGATCAGCATTTTCGCCGGCGACCACGGCGTGGTCGAAGAGGGCATCTCGGCCTATCCGCAGGCGGTGACCGGCCAGATGCTGCGCAACTTCGTCGGCGGCGGCGCGGCAATCAGTGTGCTGGCGCGCCAGCTGCAGGGCAGCCTGGAAGTGATCGACCTGGGCACCATCGACGCTCATCTCGAGCTCCCCGGCGTGCGCCATCTGCGCCTGGGCACCGGTACGGCCAATTTCGCCCGCCAGCCTGCGATGACCGAAGGTCAGTTACACGCCGCCCTGCAGGCCGGCCGCGACAGCGCCCTGCGCGCAGCCGAACAGGGCGCGCAGTTGTTCATCGGTGGCGAGATGGGCATTGGCAACACCACGGCCGCCGCGGCCTTGGCCAGCATCCTGCTGGGCTGCCCGGCCCTTGAACTGAGCGGTCCTGGCACGGGCCTGGACGCCGCCGGTGTGCGGCACAAGGCCGAGGTCATCGAACGGGCGCTGAGCCTGCATGGCCTGCAAGCGGATGATCCACTGCAAGCACTGGGCTGTGTCGGCGGCTTTGAAATCGCCGCTTTGGTCGGCGCCTACATCGGCTGCGCGCAGGCAGGTATCGCGGTGCTGGTGGATGGCTTCATCTGCAGCGTCGCCGCGCTGCTGGCCGTGCGCCTCAACCCGCAGTGCCGGGCCTGGCTGCTATTTGCCCATCAAGGCGCAGAGCCTGGGCACAAGGCCCTGCTTGCCGCGCTGCAGGCCGAGCCATTGCTGGCCTTGGGGCTGCGCCTGGGCGAGGGGAGCGGGGCTGCCCTGGCCGTGCCGCTGCTACGCCTGGCCTGTGCGCTGCACGGGCAGATGGCAACCTTTGCCGAAGCTGCAGTGGCGGACCGCCCGGCATGATCCTCGACCTGCTGCGCCACGGTGAAACGGAACAGGGCGGCCTGCGTGGCAGCCTCGACGATGCCCTGACCGACAAGGGCTGGGCGCAGATGCGCAGCGCGGTTGCCCAGGCCGGCCCCTGGGAGGTACTGGTCAGCTCGCCGTTGCAGCGCTGTGCGCGCTTTGCCGATGAACTGGGCGCACGGCTGAACCTGCCGGTGCAGCGTGAGCCCGCACTGCAGGAGCTGCACTTCGGCGATTGGGAAGGCCGCAGCGCCGCACAGATCATGGAAGATCAGGCGGATGCGCTGGGGCGTTTCTGGGCAGACCCTTACGCCTTCACACCGCCCAATGGCGAGCCGGTCGAAGCGTTTGCCCAGCGTGTGCTGGAGGCTATCGAGCGCCTGGCCGGTCAGCATGCCGGCAAACGCGTGCTGCTGGTGACGCATGGCGGGGTCATGCGGCTGTTGCTGGCGCGTGCCCGTGGCTTGCCCAGGGCGCAGTTGCTGCAGGTCGAAGTCGGGCATGGTGCGTTGATGCGGCTGGTACCGAACGACGACGGGCAACTGCTGGAGGGGCGTTGAAATGCTGCCGTTCTGGATTGCCTTGCAGTTTCTCAGCAGCTTGCCCGTAAGCCTGCCGGGTATGCCGGCACCGCGCGAAGTGGGGCGTTCCCTTTTGTATTACCCGCTGGTGGGGCTGCTGCTTGGCCTGCTGCTGTGGCTGGCCAGCCAGCTACTGCAAGGTACCCCGGCACCACTGCACGCGGCTTTGCTGCTGACGCTGTGGGTACTGCTCAGTGGCGCCTTGCACCTGGATGGCTTGGCTGACAGTGCTGATGCATGGCTAGGTGGTTTCGGCGACCGTGAACGCACACTGCGGATCATGAAAGACCCTCGCAGTGGCCCGATTGCCGTGGTCACTCTGGTGCTGGTGCTGCTGTTGAAGTTCTGCGCCTTGTGGGTGCTGGTTGGGCAAGGTATCGGGGCGCAGTTGCTGCTGGCGCCGCTGATCGGGCGAGCGGCAATGTTGGGCCTGTTCCTCGGTACGCCTTATGTGCGTCCCGGCGGGTTGGGCCAGGCGCTGGCCGAGCACCTGCCTCGGCGCGAGGCTGCCTGGGTTTTGCTCGTCAGTGTGCTGCTGTGCATCGTGCTAGCTGGCCATCAGGCGTTCTCGGTCATGCTGGTGGTATTGGCGGGCTTCGCCTGGCTACGTCACGCGATGTGTCGGCGCCTTGAAGGGACTACGGGTGACACGGCAGGGGCGATGTTGGAGCTGTTGGAGCTGGCAGTGGTGCTGGTGCTGGCGATCTAGGAATATTCCGACGATTTTTTAAGACGTAGCTGTAAGGCTTTTTACCCTTCGAATCCCGGTAATTTCCGGAAAGATATCAGCAAAAGCCACCATCTTCTTGCAGGCGTATGCTCGCCGCTTCTTCAACTGACAAGGAGCGTGCGTGCCATGCGTCATTTCGTTCTCGCTGCATTGTTGTCGTTCATGCTGCCGGCTGCCACGGCGGCCGAGTTAATGGCTTTCTGGGACAACCCTCGCCATGGCGGCAACAGCTTCAATCGGTTACCGCCCGATCAAGCCTACTTCGATGGCCTGAGCGGCTATGGCGCGACCTGGGTGCGGCTGTCCTACGATAAATGGCAGCCGGCCCAGCGTGATTTTCTGCTCGGCGACGCCGATGACTATCAAGGCCTGCCTGCTGGCGACCTGGCGATCTTGCGCGCCACCCTCGACCGAGCTCACCAGGCGGGGCTGAAAGTTGTCATTGCACCGCTCTCGCTGCCTGGCATGCGCTGGTCGCAGAACAACCAGGGGCAGTTCGACGATCGTCTCTGGCAAGACAAGCGCTACTGGCGGCAGGCTGAGGCCTTCTGGCGCGATGTGGCGCGCGAACTGAAGGACCACCCGGCTATCGCCGCCTATAACCTGATCAATGAACCAGCACCGGAAAAACAGGGCGGCTTGGCCGAGCATGCCGAGACGGTACAAATGCAGCAGTGGTATGCGCGAGAGCAGGGTGGTGCGCGAGATCTGCCAGCGCTTTATCGGCAATTGATAGCGGCTATTCGTGAAGAGGATGCCGATACACCCATCATGGTCGATGCCGGCTGGTTCGCTGCAGCAGACGCGTTCGGTTACTGGCCCGCCCCTCTGGAAGACCAGCGGGTGCTGTACAGCGTGCACATGTACGAACCCTATGTTGCCACCAGTGCGCCCAACATGACGCGCAAGCAGCCCATCGCCTATCCCGGTCCGGTAGCCTTCGCCGGGCAAATCCAGCAGTGGGATGGCCAACGGGTGGAACGTTATCTGCAACTGCCGCTGGCCTGGATTGCGGCCATGAACCTGCCGCGTTCACGCCTGGTGGTGGGTGAGTTCGGCTGCATGCGCCGGCTGCCGGGCTGCAAGCAATACCTTGAGGATGTCCTCAGCGTGCTGGATCGCAACCAGTTGCACTGGGCGTTCTACAGCTTTCGCGAAGACAACTGGGATGGCATGGATTACGAGCTGGGTTCGGCCAAGGTGCCATGGCGCTATTGGCAGGCGATCGAGGAAAACGCGCCGGATCCTTTGCCGCGCAACGGCACGCCGGAATTCGAGCCGATTCGCAAACGATTGAATCCAGATTGAGCTTGTCGGCTAAAAATGAAATGTCTTGCAACAGTCATGACGCGGGTATATACACGTATCCATGCTGACCAGTGAATGCATCTGCACCCATTTGCGTCGTGCCGCCCGCGGGGTGAGCCGGCACTATGACGAAGCCCTTGCGGACTTCGGGGTGAACGTTGCCCAGTTTTCCCTGCTGCGGCATTTGCAGCGGCTCGATCGCCCGAGCATCACTGCCCTGGCCGAAGCCATGGGGCTGGAGCGCAGTACCCTGGGGCGCAACCTGCGTGTGCTGGAGGCTGAGGGCTTGGTGGCCTTGGCCGATGGCGACGACCAGCGCAACCGTGTGGTGTTGCTGACCGAGGCGGGCATGCGACTGCTGCACGCGGCCCGCCCAGCCTGGGAACAGGCCCAGGCCTCGCTTGTCGAGCGGCTGGGGGCAGGGCAGCGGGATGAACTGGTGCGCCTGCTGGACCAGCTGGCCTGAATTGATACGACTATAAGCGGGTATATACCCGTAAAAACCTTGCGATGTGCTGGAGATAATGACAATGACTTCGGTGTGGCGAACCAGCGGGTGGGTATTGGTAGGGGCCGCGCTGATACTGGCGCTGTCCCTGGGTGTGCGGCACGGCTTTGGCCTGTTTCTGGCGCCAATGAGCGCCGATTTTGGCTGGGGGCGTGAAGTGTTCGCCTTCGCCATTGCCTTGCAGAATCTGATCTGGGGCCTGGCACAGCCGTTCGCGGGCGCCCTGGCCGACCGGTTGGGGGCGGCGCGGGTGGTGATCATTGGTGGCATTCTCTACACCGCGGGGTTGATGCTGATGGGCATGGCCGATTCGGCATGGTCGCTGTCGCTCAGTGCCGGTTTGCTGATTGGTATCGGCCTGTCCGGCACGTCGTTCTCGGTCATTCTAGGCGTGGTCGGGCGGGCTGTACCTTCCGAGAAGCGCAGCATGGCCATGGGCATCGCCAGTGCTGCCGGCTCTTTCGGCCAATTCGCCATGCTGCCGGGCACCCTTGGCCTGATCCAGTGGCTGGGCTGGTCCGCCGCGCTGCTGGTGCTGGGCCTGATGGTGGCGTTTATCGTGCCCTTCGTCGGGCTGCTGCGCGATCGTCCGCTGCCCAGTCATGGCGCCGAGCAGACCCTGGGTGAGGCACTGCGCGAGGCTTGCTCGCATTCCGGTTTCTGGTTGCTGGCGCTGGGCTTCTTCGTCTGTGGCTTCCAGGTCGTGTTTATCGGTGTGCATTTACCTGCGTATCTGGTTGACCAGCACTTGGCGGCGACCACTGGCACGACGGTGCTGGCGCTGGTTGGCCTGTTCAATATTGTCGGCACCTTCACCGCCGGCTGGCTGGGCGGGCGCATGTCCAAGCCGCGCCTGTTGACCGGCTTGTACCTGCTACGTGCGGGGGTGATCGGGCTGTTCCTGTGGGCGCCGGTTAGCCAGTTCAGTGCTTACCTGTTCGGTATCGCCATGGGCCTGCTGTGGCTGTCCACCGTTCCACTCACCAACGGCACCGTGGCCACGCTGTTCGGGGTGCGTAATCTGTCCATGCTTGGCGGTATTGTTTTCCTGTTCCACCAGTTGGGTGCCTTCTTGGGTGGCTGGCTGGGCGGGGTGGTGTATGACCGTACCGGCAGCTACGACCTGGTCTGGCAGATATCCATCCTGCTCAGCCTGCTGGCTGCCGCCCTGAACTGGCCGGTGCGCGAGCGCCCGGTGGCCCGCTTGCAGGCCCAGGCGGTATGAACCGCTACCTGGTTCGCGGGCTGCTGGCCGTGGCTGCGCTGATGCTGCTGGCGTGGGCGTGGTGGGGCTGGCACCAGGGCGGGATGGCGTTGATGCAATTGGGCATGAGTGTTTGTTAGGCGCTACCCTGCAAGCTCAAGGAATGTTTTGCGGGAGTGATGAACCATGCGTGCACATTGGTTGACGGTGCCGG
>NZ_JABMCN010000214.1:4752-10613 GCF_013179515.1 Pseudomonas sp. CM27 | reverse complement strand
CAGACCCTGCGCGACTTTCTGGGTGGTTTCGACTTCCACGGTGCCCGCACCGACGAGCCGGTAGTGAATTTCTCCGGTGGCGAAAAGGCCCGCCTGGCGCTGGCCCTTATCGCTTGGGAGCGGCCGAACCTGCTGCTGCTGGACGAGCCGACCAACCACCTCGACCTGGAAATGCGCCTGGCGCTGACCATGGCCCTGCAGGAGTTCGAGGGGGCGGTGGTGGTGGTATCCCACGACCGTCACTTGCTCAAGAGCACCACCGACGATTTCCTGCTGGTGGCCGACGGCAAGGTCGATACCTTCGATGGCGACCTCGACGATTACAGCCGCTGGCTGGTCGAGTTCCGCCAGCGCAGCGCCCCGGCCAGCGCTGCCCCGGTCAACCCGGACAAGACCGACAAGAAAGCCCAGCGCCAGGCTGCGGCAGCCTTGCGCCAGCAACTGGCCCCGCACAAGAAAGCCGCTGACAAGCTGGAAAGCGAGCTCAACCAGGTGCACGCGCAACTGGCCGAGATCGATACCGTCATGGGTGACGGCGGTCTGTACGAAGCTGCACGCAAGGATGAGTTGCGTGACCTGCTGGCGCGCCAGACCAAGCTCAAGCAGCGCGAAGGCGAGCTGGAAGAGGCCTGGATGGAAGCGCTGGAGACCCTCGAAAGCATGCAGGCGGAGCTTGAGGCGCTGTCTTGATCGGGGGGCTTGGATTGGGTGAGGACTGAAGGGTGTTCGCCTTGACTCTTTCAGCGCCTGTGAGATCGAGCGCCGCGCGGGCGGCGCTCGGTCTCATAGACGATGCAGGTCTCAAGGCGAACGCCCCCAAAAATAACTGGTTATTTTTTCACCAACGCCTTAGCTTAACGTTTTGCAACATATGTTCGAGCGAGGTGCGTGATGTCGATGGAAGTATGGTTGGGCTTCTTTGCCGCCTGTTGGGTGATCAGCCTTTCACCCGGTGCCGGGGCGATCGCCTCGATGTCCAGCGGCCTGCAATATGGCTTCTGGCGTGGTTACTGGAACGCCCTGGGCCTACAGTTGGGCCTGATTGTCCAAATCGCCATTATTGCCGCCGGTGTCGGAGCCGTGCTGGCTGCCTCTGCCACGGCCTTCCAGGTCATCAAATGGTTCGGCGTTGGCTACCTTGTCTACCTGGCTTACAAGCAGTGGCGGGCCCTGCCGATGGACATGAGCGACGAGTCCGCCGTGCGCCCGATCGGCAAGCCGCTTAGCCTGGTGTTCCGTGGCTTCCTGGTCAACGTCAGCAACCCCAAGGCGTTGGTGTTCATGCTGGCGGTGCTGCCGCAGTTCCTCAACCCGCATGCGCCGCTGTTGCCGCAGTATGTGGCCATCACGGTAACCATGATCAGCGTGGACATGCTGGTGATGGCGGGCTACACCGGCCTGGCCTCGCGGGTGCTGCGCCTGCTGCGTACGCCCAAGCAGCAGAAGCGTCTGAACCGCACGTTTGCCGGGTTGTTCATTGGTGCCGCTACCTTCCTGGCTACCCTGCGCCGCGCGCCCCTCTGATACACCGCAGGCAAGGCATTCGCAGGCTCGCCGACGAATGCCTTGCCGCTATTCCTGCCGGTCCATCAACCCCTTGAGCAAATCCACCGGCAACGGGAAGACAATGGTCGAGCTCTTGTCCCCGGCAATCGCGCCCAGCGTCTGCATGTAGCGCAACTGCATCGCCCCCGGCTCCTTGCCCAGCATCTGCGCCGCCTGCATCAGCTTTTCCGACGCCTGCAATTCGCCCTCGGCATGGATCACCTTGGCCCGTCGTTCGCGCTCGGCCTCGGCCTGGCGGGCGATGGCGCGTACCATCGATTCGTTGAGGTCGACGTGCTTGATCTCGACGTTGGCCACCTTGATGCCCCAGGCATCAGTCTGCGCATCCAGCACCTGGCGGATGTCCGCATTCAGCTGTTCGCGCTCGGCCAGCAATTCATCCAGTTCGTGCTTGCCGAGCACCGCGCGCAGGGTGGTCTGGGCCAACTGGCTGGTCGCCACCATGAAGTCCTCGACCTGGATGATCGCCTTTTGCGGGTCGAGCACACGGAAGTACAGCACGGCGTTGACCTTGACCGAGACATTGTCGCGGGTGATCACATCCTGCGTCGGTACATCCAGCACCACGGTGCGCAGGTCGACCCGGACCATTTGCTGGATCACCGGGATCAACAGGATCAGCCCCGGCCCCTTCACCTGCCAGAAGCGTCCCAGCTGGAACACCACGCCGCGCTCGTATTCGCGCAGGATGCGAAATGCCGACAGCAACAGCATCGCCACAACGACTGCTATCGCGCCGAAACCCACTTGCATGAACATGCTCACGCTCCTTGCGCCGCCTGCCCGGCGGCGCTGACGTCCAGCATCACGCCATTGCGCGCGGTCACCCGCACGTTCTGGCCGGCTTGCAGCGGTGTCGCGCATTGCACTTGCCATTGCTCGCCTTGCGCCAGCACCACGCCACGCAACGGGTTGCCCGCCATCACCTGGGTGACGGTGGCCAGGCTACCCAGCAGGCCGGCGTCGCCGCTTACCAGCGCCCGTCGGCGCGCCTTCACGGCCGTCGCCAGCACCCCACCGATCAGCAGTACCAGCAGCAGTGCCAGCGTAGCGACCAAGGCCAGCGGGAGGCCGAAGCCGGGGGTATCGGTGTCGATCAGGCACAGCGCGCCGACCACGAAGGCGATGATGCCGGCAAAGCCGACTACGCCGTAGTTGGGCAGGAAGGCTTCGGCGAGCATGAAGGCGATGCCGAGGAGGATCAGTGCCGCGCCGGCGACACTCACCGGCAACAACAGCACGGCTTGCTCACCGGCCGCAGCCTGACCGCTCGGCGTGATGCCAAGCAGCAACAGCAGCAACAGCCAGCGCCAGCAGCGGGCGATCACCTGTCGTCACCTCGGTCGTCCTCATACAACAAGTTTAGCCCCGGCTGCCGGCAGCCGGCCTAAAATTGAAGATTGGGGGGCGAAACCGGAGGTGCACCATGCGTATGGCAAAGACCCTGCAGAATCGCCTGGACAAGGCCAACTGCGACTACGACATCATTCCCCATCCACATTCGGCCACCAGCCTGGAGTCGGCCCGCACGGCTGGCGTGCCCGCCGAGCGGGTCGCCAAGTCGGTGATGCTCGATGACCGGCATGGCAACTACATCATGGCCGTACTACCGGCCAACCGGCACCTGGACATGAGTAAGGTGCGCATGTCGGGGGCCTGGCAACTGACCCGTGAAAGCGGCCTGCCGAGCCTGTTCGGCGACTGCGAACGGGGGGCCGTGCCTGCGTTGGGCGATGCATACCAGATAAAGATGCTGCTTGATTCGAGTCTTACTCGCCAGGGCGATGTCTATCTGGAGGCGGGTGATCACGATCATCTGATTCACATGAGCATGGAGCAATATTTGAAGCTGGTGCCGCGCGCCGAAGTGCGTGAGCTCAGCTGATGCTCTCAACCCATGCCGGGCCGGCATCGTCGATGATCGGTTCGGCACCGAGGAGGAACCATGGACAATCCGATTCATCCTTTGTCTGAAATTTTCAAACAGTTGGGGCTGTCTGACGACCCGGTCGAAATCGACAGGTTCATCACGACTCACTCACCGCTCGACGACGATGTGAAACTGGTCGATGCCCCATTCTGGAACGATTCGCAGCGCGATTTCCTGAAAGAAAAATACATCGCTGATGACGACTGGATTCCCATGATCGACCAACTGAACGAGGCGCTTCATCCCCAGAAAAAATAAAGTGCCGAGCGGCACCTGACGAGTGATTGGCCGTTGCTATGCTCAGGAAAACAATAGGGGATAGCGCCATGAAAGATCCCTACGCACCAGGTTTCTGGTGCTCCGTGATGATCCTGGGCACGCTGACGGCCAGTTACTTCTACGGCATCAGGCATACGCAACAGATGAACCAGGCGGTGCACTTTCTGTATGCCGCCGCTGCAATCACTGTGGCGGCTGCTTTGGTGACGCTGACCTGGATCGCCTGGCAGCAGCTGCACTTGAACAAGCGCGAAGTGACCCAGGGCCGAACGCTGCTGACCATCTGGAACACCAAGGTCGCGCTGCGCCGCGTCGAAACCGTGTTCGACCGCTATTTCTGGGGCAGCTACTGGCATTCGGGGCGTACGTTCGAAGAGGTCATGGGTGAGCTCAAGGGCACCCCGCTGGAGCAGAGCCTGGATGCGCTGAAGCGCCAGTGCCGCACGCTTGACCGCGAAATTCACGACCATCACCACCACTGGCTGGCCAATGCCCGCGACCTGTCCAGCGTTGCCCAGGCCATGGCCCGCGAGCGCTATCAGCTGGACCTTGGCGAACCCACCCCTAGCGGCCATGGCAATACCGCCGTGCTCAACCGTGACCTGGAAGTGCTGGTGTATACCTGGTCGGCGCGCCTGCGCAGCTTCGACCATCAACTGGACGAACTGGAGCGCGCCTACCATTGAGAGGGGCCTCATTCGCCGCGGATGTATTGCTCCAACTGCAGGATGAGGCCGGCCTGTTCGGCGATGGTTTCCTTGACCAGGTCACCAATCGACAGCAGACCGAGCAACTCTCCGTTGCTGACCACTGGCAGGTGGCGCAGGTGGCGGTTGGTCATCAGGTTCATGCAGTACTCGAGGTTCTGCTTGGGTTCCACGGTGACCACCGGCGCACTCATGATTTCGCGCACCGGGGTGGCGGCGGAAGAGCGGCCCTTGAGTACCAGTTTGCGTGCATAGTCCCGTTCACTGACGATACCCACCACCTGGTTGCCCTCGACCACGGGCAACGCACCGACGTTTTTCTCCGCCAGCATTTTCAGGGCGTCGAGCACCGAGTCATCCGGGCCGATGGTGTACACGGTCTGGTGCTGGGACTTGGTCTTGAGGATTTGTTCGACGGTCTTCATACGGGCCTCTGCGGGTGGAAAACGGCGCTGTCTCGGAGTAACTAAAGCATCCGACACGGCGCTCTGCACGGCAATGCAGGAAACGGCATGCAGTCGATTGAAAAACGTCATCGGTGTTCGCCTGTGCGGGCCTCTTCGCGGCAAAGCCGCTCCCTCCGGAGTGGCACTGACCTCAAGGCCTGTGGTGCATCTGTGGGAGCGGCTTTAGCCGCGAACACCGGCGCAGCCGGTGCCATCCATCACTGCGTCTACAGGCAACCACTCGCGGCAACCTCCTGGCTCGCCTCCTTGAGGGCCGCCGCCACTGCGGCTGCATCGTTGGCGGTGTAAACCCGCCCGCCGGTATTGCTGGCTGCGCAATTGGAACCGGTGCTGGCGCTGATGTTGACCACGTTGATCCGCAGGCGTGGCTGGCTCTTGGCTATCTGTTCCGACACGCTGCACACACTGGTGCCGCAACTGTCCCGGCCATCCACGAACATCACGATCACAGCGTCGCGGTCCCGCCCGTTCAGCTTGCTGGCTGCCGCTTCCAGGCTGATGCCCAGCCCTGTACCGCCACGTGCTTTCAGATCTGCGATGCGTTTGACCAGGTCGGCACGCTGGCCTTGGCCGAAGACCCCGTGGTCCACCGGGCTGCGGCAGCCATCGAAGGTGACCAGGCGCATGTCCACGTTCTTGTCCAGGTCGCCGATCACGGCAGTCAGCGAGCTTTTCGCCACGTCCATGCGGGTCAGCCGTTGCGGCTGGTTGTTGGCCAGCAGCTCATCGACGAACGGAATACGGGTGAGCAAGCCGATGTACCAGGGGTCTTCCGCCTGTTTCACCCTGATGCGCTGGTCCATGGAGCCGGAGGTGTCCAGCACCACCGCAAACTCCGAGGCCTGGAAGCCACCCCCCGGCATACAGATTGCCGCCTGCGTGTAGCCTTGCCAGCGCTGGTACAGCGCCGGC
>NZ_JABMCN010000214.1:0-4652 GCF_013179515.1 Pseudomonas sp. CM27 | reverse complement strand
CGAGGCCTGGAAGCCACCCCCCGGCATACAGATTGCCGCCTGCGTGTAGCCTTGCCAGCGCTGGTACAGCGCCGGCCAGCTGCTGTACAACCCATAGAGCAGCAGCAATAACAGACCCAGCAGCAACCACGGCCACAGGCGCCAGCGGCGGCGCTCGACCAGCACTACGCTTCGCTTGGTGGCGGGTTTTGCGGTTGGCGCGGGTTTCGGCTGCGCCGGCGCTACCTTTGGCGGTGGCGGCACCGGCGCCGGCTTTGCCGTGGCAGGTGCCGGTTGCCCCCAGCGAATCACCAGCGGTTCGCCGTTGATGCTGTACAGGTTGGCCAGGTCCGGGTGCCCGATCAGCGTGCGCAACGCCTCTGCGGCCGGTGCCTGGCCGCGTTTGTGCAGTTCGTCCGCCAACTGGCCGACGGCTGCCTGGCGTTCTTGGTAGCGCCTGAGCAGCGCGGCCTGCTGCTCGCGATCCAGCGTGGCATACAGGTGCGGTTGCCCTTCCAGCTCGGACCACCATTCCAGTACGCCGTCGCGCCCCTGCCTCGGTATCGCGTACAGGTGAGCGATGCCCGGCGGAAAATGCTGGCGAATCAGCGCCACCCGCTGTTCGAGGGCACTGGCAGCATCCTGGCTGGCATGGGTGTCGCGGTTTACCCTTTGCATGGTTCGTCCTAGTCGCAATCGGCCGTGCTGGAAACTTCCTGGCTGGCGTCCTTGAGGGCTGTGGCCACCTGCTCGGCATCGTTGGCGGAATAGATGCGACCACCGGTTTGCTCGGCGACGCAGCTGGCCAGGTTGCTGTTGCTGATGTCGATCAGGTTGACGCGCAGGCGTGGCTGCTCGCGGGCGATACGCTGCGCCACTGCACACACGTCCTGCTCGCACCCGTCGGCACCGTCGATAAACATTAATATCACCCCGTCGCGGTCACGGCCGTTCATGGCCCTGGCCGTCACGTCCAGGCTGGCCGCCAGGGCGGTGCCATCATTGGGCTCGAGTGCCTGGATGCCTTCGATCAGCGCCGGACGCTGGGCAAGCTTGAACACGCCATGGTCCAGGGGAGCGCGACAGCCGTCGAAGGTCACCACGCGCATGTCGATCGCCGGGTGCAGGTCGTTGATCAGGTGGGTCAGGCTGCTCTTGGCCACGTCCATGCGCACGGGGGCCTGGGTAATGTGCGCGACGCGCTGCTGATCGATGTTCGGGTCATCATTGATGTGCTTGAAGAACCACGCTTCGTCCTCCGGGGTAGCGGCAACGTTGAGTTGCATCGAGCCCGAGGTGTCGAGCACCACGGCAAATTCGGGCGGCTGCAGCTGCGTGTCTTTCACGCAGGCGAAGGGCGTGGCAGGGCGGCTGCCAAGCCAGTGCTGCAGATACGGCCAGCCCAACCACAAGGCCAGGGCCAGCAACAGCAGGCCAAGCAACGGCAGCAGGAACCACGGCAGCCATACCCGGCGCCGGCGCACCACTGGCGCTGGGGCGGGCAAGGGTGCGGTTGCAGGCGTGACCGGGGCCGGCTCGGCCCAGCGCACGACCAGCGGCTGGCCGTTGACGCTGTACAGGTTGTTCAGGTCGGCAGGCCGGATGAGTTTTTCCAGCAGCGCTGCCTCATTGGTCTGGCCCAGGCTTTGCAGTTTGCCGACCAGTTGGCGTACCGCGTCCTGACGCTCGTCGTAAAACCGCAGCAAGGCAGCTTGCTGCTCGGCCTCAAGGTCGTGGTAGCGGTGTGGCTGGCCTTGCAGCTCCGACCACCATTCGCGCAGGCCATCCTTGCCGTCGCGCGGGGTGGCAAACTGATGAGCGATGCTTGGTGGGAAATGCCTGACGATGATCGCCATGGCTTGTTCGAGCACCCGCAGGTCGTTGCTGGCGGGGCTGGTGTCGCGGGTGACCCGCTGCATGTGCATATCCTGAAAAGATTCGGCAGCCGAAGCTGCCGAAGAGGTTCTACTCGTAACCCAGGCTCAGCTGAAGGCGGCTGACCTGTTGTTGCAGGTCCTTGAGTTTTTGTTTGCGGGCTTCGATCTGGGCGTTGCTGGCATTTTGCGAGGGTGCCGCCTGGTTGGTCTTGAGCTGCTGCTCCAGGCTGGCGATCTGCTTCTGCACATCGCTCTTGTTGCCATGGCGGGCCTTGAGGGTGCCGAGCAGCCCATTCAACGACTGCTCCAGGCTGGCCTGCTGGCGCTGCTGGCTTTGCAGGTCCTGGCGGGTCGAGGCCTGCAGCGCACTCAACTGCGCGTAGACCTCGTTGAACTGGCGGTTCTGCTCTTTGGCACTCAGCAGGTTCTGCTCGCTGTTGCGCACGCCTTCGGCATAGCCGCCGCCGTAGTCGCAGTTGAGTTTGCCAATCAGGCTGGCGTTGCTGTCGGAGGCATTGCACTGCGAGGCAGTAGTTGCACACCCGGCAAGGCTGGCCAGCAGGGCCAGGCACAAGCAATTCCGCACGAACATGGGGTGCTCTCCTTCAGCCCAGGGTAATGGCCGAGCGCTGGCTGTAGAGGCCGTCGACCTCCTGCTGCAGCGACGCGACCTTGGTGTTCATCTTGGCGATTTCGCTTTCCACCTTCTGCACTTCGGCCTGGCTGGCGCCGCCATCGCGCTCCAGCTTGGTGACCTGCTGGTATTCGGTAACGCGGGCTTTCATGTTGTTCAGGTCTTTGCGCATCAGGCCGATGTTCTGGTCGATGTTGGCGATGTCCTGCTGCGCCTTGGCCTTGTCCACGGTCTTGGCCTTGATGCTTTTCTGAATGCTGGCGAGCTGTTGCTTGTCGTCGTTGATCACGCGCTGCAGCGTGTTGGTGCGCTCCGCGACCTTGGCGGTTTCACCCTGCACTTCGGTGGTCATCGCATTCAGGCGCTCGGTGGTATCGGCATACTTTGCCCGGCGCTGGTCCAGGTAATAGTTGGCCCCCATGGCCACACCGCACGCGGCGACACCGGCGATGATCGAGCAGGCAGCCTTGTTGCCGGAGTTGGACAGCATGCAGGCGAGGATGCCGCCGCCAGCGGCAATGGCGCAGGCCTGGAAGCCCGAGGTGGTGAAGAACTTGGCATCGTTGCCGGTGGTCAGGCGCGGGTCGGCGGTGCCCTGGCTACCGGTCAGCGAACTGCCGGTGTTGGCGCAACCGGTAAAGGCCAGGCACGCAGCCATGAGCAGACTGAGCCAAGGTGTGATGCGGGTCGATGTCGGGTTGGTCATGGTGCGGTTCCTGGGGTCCTTGGGTCAGTGTGCGACGGTCTTGCAGTTGTTCAGCCACGCGGTGGCGTCGATTTTCTGGGTTTTCAGGAACGACACCTGGTTGGCCCAGTGGGTTTGCAGGTACGGCGACAGTTCCTTGAGGTTCTTGTTGGCCTTGAACGAGCCGTCCAGTACCGGGACCTGGGCGTCGAGCAGGTCCTTGCCATACAGCGAACCGGACTCCACCAGTGAGCTGGCGTAGTAGCGGCTAAGTTTGTGCAGGCGTTCCTGTTGTTCTTCGAGCTTGACCTTGCGCACGCCACAGGTCGGGTCTTCTTCGCCGACCTTGCAGTTGCTGGCGTAGTTCTTCTGCAGAAAGTCGAGGTACTGGCCGTCGTCGAGCATCTTGGTGCAGAGGAACGCCCCCAGGTTGAGGCTGGCGCGGATCGCCTGGTCGCGGGCTTCCTGTTGCTGCTGGTTGCTGGCGCGCAGCTGGTTCTCGACGGTCTTGAGCTGGGTCTTGAGCGCTTCGTCTTCCACGTTCGAGGCCAGCTCTTCCAGCGCCTTGACGGTGCCCTTGTCCTTGCTCTGGGTGGCCGGTTGATCGCTGCCCAGGTTGCTCCAGCTTTTCTCGATGCTCTTGACCCGTTCGCGCGATGTCAGGGTGGGTGAAACCATGGCCAGGCGCAGGCCGTTGGTTTTCTTGGCCACGGCGCCTTCGGCGTTGTAGTACGGCTCTTCCTGGCGCAGCGAGGTGCGCAGGTCGCCTTCGCTGGTGAGGTAGTTGCCACCGCGTACCACATAGCCGCCGGCCTGGCCGTGCTGGCGGTCGAGCTTGTTCAGGCGAAACGGCTCGAACATCATCTCGCTGGCATTGCCGAGCATGTCGTGCAACCCCAGCGGGTTCGGCTTGAGCAGCCCGGTCAGCTGCAACTGGCCGTTGGCAGACTGGGCACCAGCGAACCACTCGTGGGCATTCAGGCCCTCGGGCATGGGGTAGCGACCGTCGCGGAACTCGGCGGTGCTCACTTGCAAGCCGCCGCGTGCGGCGAACTCCCATTCCACCTCGGTAGGCAGGCGCAGGAAGCCCAGGGCGCCGTCTTCCCGGGGCAACTTGGCGGCAGCATTGGCACGCAGCCAACGGTTGTATTTGTCGGCGGCCTGCAGGGCGTCCAGCCAGGCAACCGAGACCACCGGCAGGCGCTGCTTGTTGGAGGCAGTCGGGCAGGTTTCGTCGGTCAACGCTTTGTACTGCAACTGGCTCATCTCGTATTTGGCCAGCAGGTAGTAGCGCGACTTCTCGCCTTTGGGGCTGGTGAAGCTGCCGGCGATGAAAGCGGGCCGGGTCTGCTCCACATAGCCCCACTCGCCGCTGTCCTGGCCGATGTTGATCGGGTAGTCGTCCAGCGGGCCGGCGACCGGGATCATCACCTTGCGAAACACCATCGCCCCGTCGCAGGGCATGGGCAGCACTACG
>NZ_JABMCN010000213.1 GCF_013179515.1 Pseudomonas sp. CM27 | reverse complement strand
GCACCAGGTTCAATGGCTGCTCGGTGTTTCTTCTCTTCTTTTCAGCGGTGGCGGCGTGGGTGTAGCTGTAGCCCAGGCTCATTTGCCAATCAGTCATCACCTCGCCCGCAACCTCGGCCTGGAAACCTTCAACGACCACCCCTTTGCCACCGCTCTTGTAGAAAATTCATTGCCATTGGGCGGCACAGAGTCATCCTGCTCCGCCACGATATCCTGTTTACTGCGGAACACGGCAGTGCTTTGTCAGATGCCGCATGTTTTGAGACAGCCCTCCGCCATCGCGGAAGTTAATCAGTAGCGGTCTTCGGCCATTGGCTAGTACTCCACCTTGCCCCGCCCTGCCTTGACGTTGCTGCGCCTGGCTTTGCCTTCGAGGCGGCGGGTTTTCGAGCCGAGGGTCGGCTTGGTGGGGCGGCGTTTCTTCTCGGTCTTGCCGGCAGCGATGATCAACTCGGCTAGACGCGCCAGTGCATCGGCACGATTCTGCTCCTGGGTACGGTACTGCTGGCCCTTGATGATCAGCACGCCGTCGCCGGTGATGCGACTGTCACGCAGCGCCAGCAGCCGCTCCTTGTAAAATTCGGGCAGCGATGAGGCCCGGATGTCGAAGCGCAGGTGCACGGCGCTGGACACCTTGTTGACATTCTGCCCACCCGCGCCTTGCGCGCGGATGTAGGTCAGTTCGATGTCGGCATCCGGCAGATGCACGCTATTGGAGATGATCAGCATGAAAGGGCCCTTGTGATTGCCCTCATTATCACAGCCTTCGCCCCGCTGCCCTAGAACAACACACTATTGCTTGAATCAGCACGTAAAGGCACACGCATGGAGTACAAATGTTCTCTTGCCGGTTCGGGGGGCGATAGGTGCCGCGCGCAGTGGAGGCGAATGGCAGCCATGTAGGCTCCTTGATGGGTGCCAAGGGGACGCCCACGCCACCCCACTGGGCATCACCAACCTGGGCGGTCGGTGATCACAAGCAGTAGAACTCGCTGAGCTCTGCAACCACCTGGCGCCTGCCGTCGTACAAGCGCGCCTCGGGCGTCAGCGCCATCGATCGGGCCTCCAGCAGGTATCGCTCGCCTGCTTTGAAGTGTGCATAAGGAATGGTCAGGTAGCACTGGCGAACCGTGGTGCCGCTCATCATGCTCGTTCCCCCGCCCCCGCCAACTTCGTAGTCGAACCGGACGAGCAATTCATGGCTGCCTGGACTGACCTGAAAAAAGCGCCCGTCGCTCAGGCGCTGTCTGTCCAGGCGCTCGGCCATCAGCACCCTGTCATTGGGAAATGGCACCGATAAGTCGACCCAGGCCATCTGTGGGTTTGCGGCTGGCAAGGGCGCCTGACACCCCGCACCCGCCATGACGGCGAGAAACAGCATCAGTCTACGCACGGTATATGCCTCCAGGGATAACACGCTCAGGATACCCCCCAGCACGGGCAGTTGACACATGCGTGCCTGACCATCTTGAGCAACTAGCGAGCGTGAAGATGCTTCTTCAAGAATGCCCGTGTGCGCTCCTGGTTCGGGCTGCTCAGAATCTCACCTGGTACACCCTGCTCTACAACCACCCCGCCATCCATGAACACGATCTGATCAGCCACCTCGCCGGCAAAATGCATCTCATGGGTGACGATCAGCATGGTCATGTGCTCGGCCGCCAGTTGTTTCATTACCAGGTTCACTTCCTCGACAAGCTCAGGGTCCAGCGCCGACGTCGCTTCGTCGAACAACATGACCTTGGGCTGCATGGCCAGTGCCCGGGCAATGGCGACGCGCTGCTTTTGCCCACCGGACAACCGCGATGGATACTCGTCGATCTTGTGCGCCAGCCCAACCTTTTGCAGGTACTCAAGCGCCAGCTCCCTGCCCGCTTTTTTTGAATAGCCCTTGAGTTTTACCGGCCCGATCGCGATGTTTTCACAGACGGTGAGGTGGGGGAACAGATTGAAATGCTGGAACACCATGCCCATTTGCTGGCGCACCTGGTTGATGTGCTGTTCGAAGGCACGGCCTTTCAAGGGCTGGTTGACCTGGGCGCCGTCAAGCCAGATTTCGCCGCCATTGAGCACTTCAAGATGATTGATCGACCGCAGCAATGTGCTTTTGCCCGAGCCACTGGGGCCGATGATGGCGACGATCTGCCCACGCGAGACCGACAGGTCGATGCCCTTGAGCACCTCAACTGCTCCGTAGGCTTTGCGAGCGCCCTTCACTTGCACCATAGCGTTGTTATTCATCGTGACATCTCGACCTTTGCTTCAAGAATGTTCAGACCGGCCTCGAGTACCAGGTTGGCCAGGTAGTAGATCACCGCGACGGCGATGTAGAACTCGAAGGGGCTATACGTTTCGCTGACCGCCAGTTGTGCGCTGTAGACGAGTTCGGCGATACCGATGATCGATACCAGTGAGGTGTCCTTGAGCAATACGATGAGGTTGTTGCCCAACGGCGCTATGGTCTTTCTGAGCGCCTGCGGCACAATGATGTAGCGCTGGGTGAGTGCCTTGCTCAGGCCAATGGAGCGTGCGCCTTCGATCTGGCCTGGATCGACAGACTCGATCCCGGACTTGATCACCTCGGCGTTGTAGACTGCGAAATGCAGGCTCAACCCGATGATACCTGCCGCCAGCGCCGGAATATCGATCCCCACCTGGACCAACCCGTAGTAGATCAGATAGAGCTGCAGTAACAGTGGCGTACCCATCAACAGCCAGGTCACGAAGCGTACCGGCAGCGCCAGGGATTTGGGCGCGTACAGGTCGACCAATGCGAATAGCACGCCAACGATCAGGCTGATCACACTCGAACAGAGAAACATGACAACCGTCCACCATAACCCCGTTGCCAGCATGTCGAGATAAGGTGTTACGACGCTTGGGTTCAATCCTTCCACGGACCACTCCTTACTGGGTCGAGTAGCGTCTATCCAGCACGTCCACCAGGTATTTGACCGAGTAGACCATGACGATATACAGCAACGCGGAAACCATGAATATTTCGAACGGCTTGTAGGTTGAGCTGATAAAACGCTGAGCGGTGTAGGTCAGCTCCACCACTGAAATGGCCGATACCAGTGCGGAGCCCTTGATCAGGCCGATGGCATTGACGCCCAGCGGCCTGATCATGAGTTTGAGTGCCTGGGGAATAGTGATGAACAGCAGCGTTTGGCGGCGGCTGAAACCAATGGACCGCGCGCCCTCTTCCTGGCCCGGGTCGACATTGTCGATGGCCCCGCGAATGGACTCGGACATATAGGCCGCGATATTCATGCCCAAACCGATCACCGCTGCGGAAAACGGTTCCAGTTCGATGCCAACCTGTGGCCCGCCAAAATAGATAATGAACAGTTGCACCAGACACGGTGTGCCGCGGAACACGCTTACATAGAGTCTTGCCGCCCACCTGAAGAGGATGAAAGGCGATAATCTGCAAGCAACCAGCAGCATTGCCAACAGCAAGCCCAGCAACAATGACAGCAATGAAATCTGCACGGTGACCCACGCCGCCTCGAGGAAGAACGGGTAGGTGCGCTGGATTAATGATAGATCCATGGGAACCACTCGAATAATCGGCTAACCAGGCCCGGCCACGCTGGCCAGGCCGTTCTGGACGCGCGTCAGCGAATATCGCTACCCACCCATTTCATCGAGATTTCCTTGTAGGTGCCGTCTTCCAGGATCTCGTCCAGCGCCTGCTGCAGCCGGGCCTTGAGTTCAGGGTTGTTCTTGCGGATGGCAATGCCGAGCCCCTCACGACCACCCTGCTCGTCTGGCAGCCTGATGATGCGCACTTTCTGCCCGGTCTCTTTCACCGCCACCATGACTGGAATACTGTCCATTACCACAGCATCGATACGCCCGGCTTCAAGATCCACCAGCATTTCCGGCAAGCCCTTGTAAGTGCGCACCTTCAAGTTGCCGCGGGCACGCGCCCATTTGTCATGCGAGTCGCCCAGGGTGACGCCAACGGTGACATCCTTCAGGTCATCGAGCCCTTTGATCGGTGAATCTTCCTTCACCCCGATAGTACGGCCTGCATGGTAGTAAGGCCCCACGAAGTCAACTGCTTTCAAGCGTTCCGGGGTAATGGTCATGGACGCGATGACGGCGTCGTACTTCTTGGCCAACAGCCCGGCAATAATGCCGTCGAAAGGCGTTGTAATGATTTTTATCTTCACACCCAGACGCTGGGCCAGTGCTTCACCCACCGAAGCGTCGAAACCGACAATTTCATTTCTTTCATTGGCAAAGCTGAACGGCGAGTACTGCCCGCTCATGGCCACTCGAAGTACTTTGGCCTCTTCTACAGCCTGCAGGTCATCGGCTTGCGCTATACCGTGAGCGAACAATGCAGCCGCTGCGACAGCGGTTGAAGCCAGTAGCATTCTTGTTGTTCTTGCCAGCATCGCGGCGCTCCTTGGAAGTTTGTATTTCTTATTGTTTTGGGCTCGCAGGTCCCAACCTTCACCGAAAGCTTTGCACACCGGTACTTTGAAATCACCCTGCAATGTGCAGGTTCAGCTGGCACATTGCCGGGATACACCGGCATAACGTCGGTGCCACTTTCGCCTGACCGAAACTGCAGTAGTGTCATGCTTGCGCTAAACAGCAGCAAGTTCACGGCTGCCTGCCCCCGGCACTTTGCCGGGCGCGGGTGCCATTTACCGGTCAACAGGCGGGAGTGTCGGCATTGCGCGATTTAGACGTCAAGGATCGGGAAATCCTCGAGATACTGTCCAAGGAAGCACGTGTGGCACTCAAGGCGCTGGCAGCCAGGATAGGCCTGTCCAGAAGTGCCACCAGCGAACGGGTCTTGCAGCTGGAGCGCAGCGGGGTCATTCGCGGGTATAGAGCCGACATTGGTGAAATCGATGCCAACGTTATCCGGGCAATCATTCTGGTAGCGCTGAAACGCACGCCCGCGCTGGGGCTGCTGGACCTGCTGGCGCAGAACGCCCAGGTGAAGCGGGTTTCGTCGGTCAGCGGGCAGCTTGATCTGGTAATCGAGGTAGAGTCACGGACCATCGATGACCTGAACCGGGTACGGGACGCCGTGGCCTGCCACGATTCGGTAGATGACATCACCACGGCGGTGGTCTTGCGACGTGATATCGACCAGCAGAAAGCCTGAAGTTGGCTTGCAAGGCGTGCCTGTCGACACGCCCTGCCCGCCCGGTTATTTCAACGCCGCTGCAAAGCTGTCTTGCAGCACATCCAGCAGAAAATCAGCGTTTGCCCGGCTGAAAATCATCGAAGGACGCATTTTCAACACGTTGTCGTAAGGGCCTTCCGTGCCGATCAACACCCCACGCTCCCTGGCACCATCTGCAATTTTCCTGGCCAATGCGGTAGCCGGCGCCTTCGACTGGCGGTCGGTGACCAGCACAATGCCAAGGAACAGGCCAAGCCCTCGCACATCGCCGATGACATCAAATTGCTGCTGGAGCCTGCGGAAACCGTCGAGCAGGTAGTTGCCGACCTGCAATGCATTCTCTTTCAGCCCGTCACGCTCGATCGCGTTGAGCACCGCCAGCCCCACAGCACAAGAGACCGGGTTGCCGGCGAAGGTATTGAAGTACTCCATGCCGTTGTCGAAGGCATCCGCCACCTCACGCGTAGTGACGACCGCCGACATCGGGTGGCCATTACCGATCGGCTTGCCCATGGTCACGGCATCCGGCACCACGCCCTGGGTCTCGAATGCCCACCAGTGGCTGCCCACGCGCCCAAAGCCTACCTGCACCTCATCGGCCAGGCACAACCCACCTTCGGCGCGAACCATGGCGTACACCTCTTGCAGGTAATGCTCGGGAAGGAATACCTGGCCCGCCACGCTAGGGATCGACTCCGCGATAAAGAACCCAGGGGCCTTGCCTGCCTTGCGCATGGCATCCAACTGGTCAGCGACAGATTCGGCGAAGCGCTTGCCGTGTTGCTCCAGCGGCCAATGCTCGGGGGCGTAGTAGCTGTCCGGCACCACCGCCTCGTAAACATGCGGCGCCCTGCCTTTGCCTGCCTTGCGCTTGTACTTGTAAGGGCTCAGGTCGATCAGCTCCTGGGTGGTGCCGTGGTAGGCCCAGTCCAGCACGATTGCCTGGTCACGTCCTGTGTAGTTGCGCGCCATGCGCAGCATCAGGCTATTGGCTTCACTGCCCGAACAGGCGAAAGACGCTACGCAAAGGCCTTCTGGCAGGGTGCCGGTCAGGCGCTCGGCGTATTCGACGATATTGTCGTGCAGGTAGCGGGTGTTGGTGTTCAGCAGCGCGGCCTGGCGAGTCAAGGCTTGCACGACGTCGGGGTGGCTGTGGCCCAGGTGGCAGACATTGTTGAAGCAATCCAGGTAGGCCCGGCCGAAGTTGTCGATCAGCCACACGCCGTCACCGCGCACGAACTTGATCGGGTCGCTGTAGGAAATCGACAGGTTAGGCAACAGCAACGCCTTGCGTTTGGCGATGATCTGGGCCTTGGTCATCCCGTCCTGGCTGAAGGTTTCTGGCGGGATACCGGCCAGCGCCGAAGCATCAGGGAACAGGTCCGCCCAGACTTCGCGGTATTCGGGCTCACCCACACCGATGATCTCGCTCGCGCTCAGCCGGGTATCGGTGGTCATCTGCAAGTGCAGGTGCGGAATCCAACCGCCGTTCTCATGATCGGCACCCATGTAGCCGACCAGGTCACCGGCGTTCAGCCTGTCCCCGGCTTTCAAGCGGCCGAGTGCCTCATGGGCCATGTGCCCCCAAAGGGTCAGGAACGGCGGACAACCAGGTGGCGTGTGTTCGATCATCACCAGGCCGCCATAACCCAGCGGATCTGGTTCCACTTCAACGCTTTTGACCACACCGGCGACGGGCGCATACAGCGGCGTACCCGCTGGCATCACCAGGTCGACGCCCACATGCAGCGTGCGGCGCTCCCCCTTGATGAAGCGCGACTCGAAAGCGCTATCGGTGTAGATGGTGCGCAGTTCGCCCCACGGTCCGATGGCCAGCGGCACCTTGTGCGCAGCAGAGAATTCATCCCACCAGCGGGTGGCATCGGCAGGGCGCTGTTCGGCTGAAGCGATGGTCATCTCGTGGCTGGCGTCACCAAACGGCGCAAGCACCTTGTTCAGGATGGCAGCTGACGGGCGCACCAGGTCGGCGAAGGCTTTGTGGTTGTGCGCGATCCAGGTGCGGACCGCGCCCGCACCTTCAATGGCATCAAAACCACAGGCCTTGCGCAGGATCCCGGTGGCGAGCCGCGGGTTCATCGCATCCAGCCGCTCCAGCAGGCGCCAGGCAGGTGCCTCGCTGATGGCCAGGTAAGGGTTGTCGTCGGTCTGATCATGCCGCGACGCGGAAAAGGTGACGCTGATGACCAAACGCATGGCGATCAGGTCGAACAGGACATCAAGCTCTTGTGCCTGCAGCGGGTAGCACTCATGGAAGCCCGCAGCCAGTGCAGCCGCAGCGCCGATGGGGTCGTCCATGTCGAGGATGGCGTAAGCGCTGGCGATCGCGACCTCGGCAATCAGCACGGTATGCACTGCATCGCCGAAGTCGATGAAGCCGGTCACGCTGCTGGTGGTTTCGGCATCGACCAGGATGTTCCAGTCGTTGGCGTCGTTGTGGATCACCTGGGCGCGCAGTGCGGCCAGCTTCGGCCGGACGGTCGCTTCGAAGCGGCTGATGAAACGCTCGAGCATGGCCCGGCGTTCAGGGTCCTTGATGTAATGCAGCCGCGAGCGCGAACGCGCGGCATGGCGCAGGTCCCAATCCAGCTCGCGCACCGCCCCTGGGTGCATGAACCCCTGCAGCGCGCGGTCAAGCTCACCCAGCGCCCGGCCGAAGTTGCCCATCAGCGCAAAGCTGCGCCTGGCCTCGGCCAGCGGCTTACCGGGCAACCAGCTGACCAGACGCAGCGTATGCTGTTCGCCACTGGCACTGGTCACCGACGGCAACACATCGCCTGCCACACTTGCCCGCACGTGCGGCACGCCCAGGTGCGCGTCATGGGCAGCCAGGTGACCCAGCAGCGCGGTTTGAAACTCGCTTTCGACACGGGGTTCCGTGGCGTTGACGATTTTCAGGATCCAGCCTGCATCGACGCCGGTAGTCAGCCGGTAATTGCGATCTCGCTCCCCGTCCAGTGGCGTCGCAGCGCCGCTGATATTGAAGAATTCTTTGGCGAGGCCCTCTGCATCGCTTGCCGAAAACCGAGGTGCCGGGTGGGAAAGGTCTGTCATGTCATCACGTTCCAGGCGAGCAAATTGTTTTTCAATAGCTTGTCATGCACCACCGAAACCGACACCCTGCATGCTGTCGGGATCGACAAGCATAATGCCGGTTCCGGCCGGCATAAAGACGGTGGGCGGATTGGGTGGTGCAATGCGGGAGCTGGACGCAAAAGACCGTGAGATTCTTGAAGTACTTTCGAAGGACGCGCGCATTGCCCTCAAGGCACTGGCAGGCCGTATAGGCCTTTCCAGAAGTGCCACGACAGAACGGGTCGCCAACCTTGAGCGCAGCGGGGTCATTCGCGGATACCGCGCCGACATTGGTGAAATAGACGCGAACGTCATCCGCGCGATCCTGCTGGTGACGTTGCAACGCACACCGGCCATGGGCCTGCTCGACCAGCTGGCAACGGACGCACGGGTGCGCCGCGTTTCCTCGGTGAGCGGGCAGCTTGACCTGGTGGTCGAAGTCGAGACCCGCACAATCGAAGACCTGAATCAGGTGCGTGACAACGTCGCAAGGCACGAGTCGGTGGACGACATTACCACCTCGGTGGTGCTGCGCCGTGACATCGACCGCCAGGGCGCCTGAGTGCCTTCAAGCCGCCCCGGTTTCATGGAGATGGCGCCATAGCACCTGCCCGGCCTGCAGGCTGAACAGGACCGTGGAGATGCGTGCCTTGGCCGGCTGACCGGGCACATGATGCGTTTCCCGATAACTGACCACTGCCCCCTCCGGCCATTGCGCGAGAACCTGCTGCTCGGTGAGCTCGATGCACAACCCGGGCTGAGAGCCACCACGCTGGGCAAACAGTGTTGAGACCTCGCCCAGCCCCAGTTGCATGCCGGCCGGTGTCACCATGGCAAAGTCCGGGTGAAAGCGCTTCAGCATGCCGGCAACAGAGCCCTCCCCTCTGGCAAACAGCGCTTCGATCATGTCATGCAGAGCGATGACTTCCTCAAGATACGGGTTCATGGCGTTCCTTTCGTTTTGCAGATGAAAAAAGGCGAAGCCAGCCGAGGGTTCCCAGGCACAACAGCTGCACTGCCCCCGCCAGCATGAAAGTGGTCTGGTAGGCAGTTCGGGCGCCGAGGAACGTTGCCAGCAAACCGAAGACCAGGCTGCCAGAGGTTACCCCCAGGCAGAAACTCAACTGCCGGTTCAGGGCCCAGAGAGTGCTGGCCTGGCCGAGCGCCGATGCGGGCAATGTGGAAAATGCAGCGCTTTGCGCGACGCTGGTGCACAAGCTGCCGCCAAGGCCGAGCAGCGCATAGGCGATCGTCAATGACGGCACGCTCGAAGCCAGCGCCAGCAATGCATAACCCGGTATCTGCAGCACGATCCCGACCAGCAGCAACGGCACAGGGCCGAACCGTTTGTAGCCCCAGGTGGTCGATGCTATCGCCAGTGCTGCCCCCAGTGTCCATGGCAGCATCAGGCTACCCGCTGCACTTGGGCTCCAGCCAAGCTGGGCCTGAAGGTAAAGCATGGCCAGCAGGTTCACCCCGATGAACAGGCCCGGTATGGCCAGGTACAAGACCAGCGACGCCGCGAATACGGGCTCACGGGCCACCGAGAAATCCACCAGTGGTGCTGCACTGCGCCGAGAATGCCTGATGTAGCCGGCGAGCAAGCCTGCCCCCAGCAGCAACCACGCAGCAGCCTTGCAGGCCGCACCATTGCCTGCTTCGGTCATGCCCAGCAAGCCGATGCCAATGCCGGCCCCGGCCAGGAGCATGCCCTTGCCATCGAAAGCTTCTGGAGCCGCCGTTGCCGGTGTGCGCGGTAACCAAACAGCCCCCAGCACCAGCGTGATCAGCGCGATCGGCAGGCTGGCGAGCAGCACCCACTGCCACGGCATGTGCTGCGACAACCAGCCACCCAGCACGGGGGATACGGCGGGCGCCAGCAGCCCGGTGGCCATGATCGCCATGGTTACCCTGGGGCGCTCGTCGGCAGCGTACAGCCGGTACACCAGCGCCTGCCCGACCGGAATGAACAGCCCGGCAGCAAAGCCTTGCAGCCCGCGCAAGGGCAATAGCAAAGCCATCTGGCCGGCCCCGAGGATCAACATCGTCGCCGCCGAGAAAAGCACCAGCGAACCCAGCAGCACTGGGCGCTCGCCCAGGCGCTCCCCGAGCCATCGACTGGGCAGCATCCCCAGCATCAGCCCCAGCAGATAGGCAGTGCTTACCCAGGCCAAGGTCGCCACATCGGCCTGCAGGGCTTCGCCGATGCTCGGGGCGACCACCGCCGTGATGAATGTATTGATCAGATCAAGGAAGAACCCCAGCAGGTAAACGCAGGTGATGCGACGACGCATGTCAAGTAAGGCCACGGTGAACTCCAGTCAGCGAGCCTGACTGTAAGCAAACAGCTGCTGGGGCATAAGTGCTGTAATATCGTTCACACTG
>NZ_JABMCN010000212.1:9530-10670 GCF_013179515.1 Pseudomonas sp. CM27 | reverse complement strand
ACGGCTTCAAGCTCAAGTGCTGGCAGCCAGGCGGCGCCGGTACCGGTTTCCTGCTGCCCGAGCACCTCGACGCGCAAATGTATGCCGGCGGCATCGCCAAGGTGGGCACCCGCATGGGTACCGGCCTGGCCATGGCGGTGGACGACAGCGTCAACATGGTTTCGCTGCTGCGCAACATGGAAGAGTTCTTTGCCCGCGAGTCGTGCGGCTGGTGCACCCCATGCCGTGACGGCCTGCCGTGGAGCGTGAAGATGCTGCGCGCACTGGAAAATGGCCAGGGCCGCGCCGAAGACATCGAGACGCTGCTGGGGCTGGTCAACTTCCTCGGCCCTGGCCGTACCTTCTGTGCTCACGCACCGGGTGCCGTCGAGCCGCTGGGCAGTGCCATCAAATACTTCCGCTCGGAGTTCGAGGCCGGCGTGGCGCCTGAAAGCGCTACCAGCCTGCGCCCGAACCTGGCGAAGCCGATTATGGTCGGCGCGTAACAATACAGACGCGGGTGGTCCGTGCCACCCGCCAGCCTGCAGGCCGGCCCGCATCGAGCGAGGCGTGCCGCAGGCGCACAGATTTCCATTAGCCACGCCCGCTCACGCGGGCCAACGAAGAACTTTGAACAATGGCCACTATCCACGTAGACGGCAAAGCGCTCGAAGTCAACGGTGCAGACAACCTGTTACAGGCGTGTCTGTCGCTAGGCCTCGATATCCCTTATTTCTGCTGGCACCCGGCGCTTGGTAGCGTCGGCGCTTGCCGGCAGTGTGCGGTCAAGCAGTACACCGACGAAAACGACACCCGTGGTCGTATCGTCATGTCCTGCATGACCCCTGCCTCCGACGGCACCTGGATCTCCATCGAAGACGATGAGTCCAAGGCGTTTCGCGCCAGCGTCGTCGAATGGCTGATGACCAACCACCCGCACGACTGCCCGGTATGCGAGGAAGGCGGTCACTGCCACCTGCAGGACATGACGGTAATGACCGGCCACAACGAGCGCCGTTACCGTTTCACCAAGCGTACCCACCAGAACCAGGACCTCGGCCCGTTCATCGCCCATGAGATGAACCGCTGTATCGCCTGCTACCGCTGCGTGCGCTACTACAAGGACTACGCCGGTGGTACCGACCTGGGCGTCTACGGCGC
>NZ_JABMCN010000212.1:0-9432 GCF_013179515.1 Pseudomonas sp. CM27 | reverse complement strand
CCGTTCATCGCCCATGAGATGAACCGCTGTATCGCCTGCTACCGCTGCGTGCGCTACTACAAGGACTACGCCGGTGGTACCGACCTGGGCGTCTACGGCGCCCACGACAACGTGTACTTCGGCCGCGTCGAAGACGGCGTGCTGGAAAGCGAGTTCTCCGGCAACCTGACCGAGGTCTGCCCGACCGGCGTGTTCACCGACAAGACCCACTCCGAGCGCTACAACCGCAAGTGGGACATGCAGTTCGCCCCAAGCATCTGCCACGGCTGCTCCAGCGGCTGCAACATCAGCCCGGGCGAGCGCTACGGCGAACTGCGCCGGATCGAGAACCGCTTCAACGGCTCGGTCAACCAGTACTTCCTGTGCGACCGTGGCCGCTTCGGTTACGGCTACGTCAACCGCACCGATCGCCCACGCCAGCCACGCCTGGCAGACGGCACCAAGCTGAGCCTGGACGCCGCTCTGGACAAGGCCGCCGACTTGCTGCGTGGCCGTACCATCGTCGGTATCGGCTCGCCACGCGCCAGCCTCGAAAGCAACTACGGCCTGCGTGAGCTGGTCGGCGCCGAGTATTTCTACTCGGGCATGGAAGCCGGCGAACTGGCCCGCGTGCGCCTGGCCCTGACCGTGCTGAACAACAGCCCGCTGCCGGTGCCGACCCTGCGCGACATCGAAGACCACGACGCCGTGTTCGTGCTTGGTGAAGACCTGACCCAGACCGCTGCCCGCGTCGCCCTGGCCGTGCGCCAAGCCACCAAAGGCAAGGCCGAGGCTATGGCCGAAGCAATGAAAGTGCAGCCATGGCTCGACGCCGCGGTGAAGAACATCGGCCAGCACGCGCTGTACCCGCTGTTCATCGCCTCGCTGGCTGAAACCAAGCTGGACGACGTCGCCGAAGAATGTGTGCACGCCGCCCCTGCCGACCTGGCGCGCATCGGTTTCGCGGTGGCCCACGCCATCGACCCGAGCGCACCAGCAGTAGCCGGCCTTGACGACGAAGCCAAGGCCCTGGCCCAGCGCATCGCCGACGCCCTGGTCGCAGCCAAGCGCCCACTGGTGGTTGCCGGTACCTCGCTGGCCGACCCGGCACTGATCGAAGCCGCCGCCAACATCGCCAAGGCCCTGAAACTGCGCGAGAAGAACGGCTCGCTGAGCCTGGTGGTACCTGAAGCCAACAGTATCGGCCTGGCCATGCTCGGTGGCGAGTCCGTCGATGCCGCGCTGGACGCAGTCATCAGCGGCAAGGCCGATGCCATCGTCGTGCTGGAAAACGACCTGTACGCCCGCCTGCCGGCGGCCAAGGTCGATGCAGCCCTGGCTGCGGCCAAGGTGGTGATCGTCGCCGACCACTCGAAAACCCCGACGGTCGACCGTGCCCACCTGGTGCTGCCAGCCGCCTCGTTCGCCGAAGGCGACGGTACCCTGGTCAGCCAGGAAGGCCGTGCCCAGCGCTTCTTCCAGGTGTTCGACCCGCAGTACCTGGACAGCAGCATCCTGGTCCACGAAGGCTGGCGCTGGATGCACGCCCTGCGTGCCACCCTGCTGAACAAGCCGGTCGACTGGACCCAGCTCGACCACGTCACCAGCGCCTGTGCCGAAGCCGCCCCGCAATTGGCCGGCATCGTCAACGCCGCGCCAAGCGCCGCGTTCCGCATCAAGGGCATGAAACTGGCGCGTGAGCCGCTGCGCTACTCCGGCCGTACCGCCATGCGTGCCAACATCAGTGTGCATGAGCCACGCACCCCGCAAGACAAGGACACCGCGTTCGCCTTCTCCATGGAAGGCTACTCGGGTTCGGCCGAACCGCGCCAGCAAGTGCCGTTCGCCTGGTCGCCGGGCTGGAACTCGCCGCAAGCCTGGAACAAGTTCCAGGACGAGGTCGGTGGTCACCTGCGTGCCGGTGACCCGGGCGTACGCCTGATCGAGTCGCAAGGCGACCGCCTGAACTGGTTCAACGCCATTCCGGGCGCATTCAACCCGGCCCGTGGTACCTGGACTGCCGTGCCGTTCTTCCACCTGTTCGGCAGCGAAGAAAGCTCCTCGCGCGCCGCTCCGGTGCAACAGCGCATCCCGGCTGCCTACGTGGCCCTGGCCAAGTCCGAAGCCGATCGCCTGGGCGTCAACGAAGGTGCGCTGCTGAGCCTGACCGTGGCCGGTGTGGCCCTGCGCCTGCCGCTGCGCATCAATGAAGAGCTGGGCGCAGGCCTGGTCGCGTTGCCGAAAGGCCTGGCCGGTATCCCGCCTGCCATCTTCGGTGCATCCATCGAAGGCCTGCAGGAGGCAGCACAATGAGCTGGTTCACCCCCGAAGTGATCGATGTGATCATTCAGGTCGTCAAGGCCATCGTGGTGCTGCTGGCCGTAGTGGTCTGCGGCGCGCTGCTGAGCTTTGTCGAACGTCGCCTGCTGGGCTGGTGGCAGGACCGCTACGGTCCGAACCGTGTCGGCCCGTTCGGCATGTTCCAGATCGCTGCCGACATGCTGAAGATGTTCTTCAAGGAGGACTGGAACCCGCCCTTCGTCGACCGCATGATCTTCACCCTGGCCCCGGTCGTGGCCATGAGCGCGCTGCTGATCGGCTTCTCGATCATCCCGATCACACCGGGCTGGGGCGTCGCCGACCTGAACATCGGCCTGCTGTTCTTCTTCGCCATGGCCGGGCTTTCTGTTTATGCAGTGCTCTTTGCCGGCTGGTCGTCGAACAACAAGTACGCCCTGCTGGGCAGCTTGCGTGCTTCGGCACAGACCGTGTCGTACGAGGTGTTCCTGGGCCTGGCGCTGATGGGCGTGGTGGTGCAGGTGGGTTCGTTCAACATGCGCGACATCGTTGAATACCAGGCCCAGAACCTGTGGTTCATCATTCCGCAGTTCTTCGGCTTCTGCACCTTCTTCATCGCTGGCGTCGCCGTGACCCACCGTCACCCGTTCGACCAGCCGGAAGCGGAACAGGAACTGGCTGACGGCTACCACATCGAGTATGCCGGCATGAAATGGGGCATGTTCTTCGTCGGTGAGTACATCGGCATCATCCTCATCTCGGCGCTGCTGGTAACCCTGTTCTTCGGCGGCTGGCACGGCCCGTTCGGCATCCTGCCGCAACTGCCGTTCCTGTGGTTTGCCCTGAAGACCGCGTTCTTCATCATGCTGTTCATCCTGCTGCGCGCCTCGATCCCGCGCCCACGCTATGACCAGGTGATGGACTTCAGCTGGAAGTTCTGCCTGCCGCTGACCCTGATCAATTTGCTGGTGACCGCTGCGATCGTGCTCTACAACACGCCAGCCGTCGCGGCCCAGTGAGGATTTGACCCATGTTCAAGTATATCGGCGACATCGTTAAGGGCACCGGCACCCAGCTGCGCAGCCTGGCAATGGTGTTCTCCCACGGGTTCCGCAAGCGCGACACCCTGCAGTACCCCGAAGAACCCGTGTACCTGCCGCCGCGCTACCGCGGCCGCATCGTCCTCACTCGCGACCCCGACGGCGAGGAACGCTGCGTGGCGTGCAACCTCTGCGCGGTGGCCTGCCCGGTTGGCTGCATCTCGCTGCAGAAGGCCGAGACCGACGACGGACGCTGGTACCCGGAGTTCTTCCGCATCAACTTCTCGCGCTGCATTTTCTGCGGCCTGTGCGAGGAGGCGTGCCCGACCACCGCGATCCAGCTGACTCCGGATTTCGAAATGGCCGAGTTCAAGCGTCAGGACCTGGTGTACGAGAAAGAAGATCTGCTGATCTCCGGCCCCGGCAAGAACCCTGACTACAACTTCTACCGTGTTGCGGGTATGGCGATCGCTGGCAAGCCGAAAGGCTCTGCGCAGAACGAAGCCGAGCCGATCAACGTGAAGAGCTTGCTCCCATAAGGACAGAAAGATGGAATTCGCTTTCTACTTCGCATCCGGGATCGCCGTGGTCTCCACCCTTCGGGTGGTTACCGGCACCAACCCTGTGCACGCCCTGCTCTACCTGATCATTTCGCTGATTTCCGTGGCGATGATCTTCTTCTCCCTCGGTGCGCCGTTCGCGGGCGCCCTGGAAGTGATCGCCTACGCCGGCGCCATCATGGTGCTGTTCGTGTTCGTGGTGATGATGCTCAACCTGGGGCCGGCCTCGGTCGCCCAGGAACGCGGCTGGCTCAAGCCCGGCATCTGGGCAGGGCCGGTCATTCTCGGCGCCCTGCTGCTGCTGGAGCTGCTGTACGTGCTGTTCGTCACCCCGAGTGGCGCCGGCATCAGCGGGACCACCGTGGGCCCGAAAGAAGTGGGCATCAGCCTGTTCGGCCCGTACCTGCTGGTGGTCGAACTGGCGTCGATGCTGCTGCTGGCCGCGGCTGTCACCGCCTTCCACCTGGGCCGAAACGAGGCGAAGGAGTAAATCATGGGTGCTATCCCTCTCGAGCATGGTCTGGCGGTCGCCGGCATCCTGTTCTGCTTAGGTCTGGTTGGCCTGATGGTCCGCCGCAACATCCTCTTCGTGCTCATGAGCCTGGAAGTCATGATGAACGCTTCTGCCCTGGCGTTCGTCGTCGCCGGTGCCCGTTGGGTGCAGCCCGACGGCCAGGTGATGTTCATTCTGGTGATCAGCCTGGCGGCCGCCGAGGCCAGTATCGGCCTGGCCATCCTGCTGCAGCTGTATCGCCGCTTCCACACTCTCGACATCGATGCTGCCAGTGAGATGCGCGGATGAACCTTATCTTCCTGACTTTCGTCTTCCCCCTGATCGGCTTCCTGCTGCTGTCGTTCTCGCGCGGGCGGTTCTCGGAGAACCTGTCCGCCCTGATCGGCGTCGGCTCGGTGGGCCTGTCGGCCGCCGTGGCCGCCTACGTCATCTGGCAGTTCAACGTCGCCCCGCCTGAAGGCGGCGCGTACAGCCAGCTGCTGTGGCAGTGGATGTCGGTGGATGGCTTTGCGCCAAACTTCACCCTGTACGTGGATGGCCTGTCGGTCACCATGCTCGGCGTGGTCACCGGCGTCGGCTTCCTGATCCACCTGTTCGCGTCCTGGTACATGCGTGGCGAAGCCGGCTACTCGCGCTTCTTCTCGTACACCAACCTGTTCATCGCCAGCATGCTGTTCCTGATCCTGGGCGATAACCTGCTGTTCATCTACTTTGGCTGGGAAGGCGTGGGCCTGTGCTCGTACCTGTTGATCGGCTTCTATTACAGCAACCGCAACAACGGTAACGCGGCACTCAAGGCGTTCATCGTCACCCGAATCGGCGACGTGTTCATGGCCATCGGCCTGTTCATCCTGTTCGCCCAGCTGGGTACCCTGAACGTGCAGGAACTGCTGGTGCTGGCACCGCAGAAGTTCCAGGCGGGCGACACCTGGATGGTGCTGGCAACCCTGATGCTGCTGGGTGGTGCGGTCGGTAAATCGGCCCAGCTGCCACTGCAGACCTGGCTTGCCGACGCAATGGCTGGCCCGACGCCGGTTTCGGCACTGATCCACGCTGCAACCATGGTGACCGCGGGCGTGTACCTGATCGCCCGTACCAACGGCCTGTTCCTGCTGGCGCCGGACATCCTGCACCTGGTTGGCGTGGTGGGTGGCGTGACGCTGGTACTGGCCGGCTTCGCCGCGCTGGTGCAAACCGACATCAAGCGTATCCTGGCCTACTCGACCATGAGCCAGATCGGCTACATGTTCCTGGCCCTGGGCGTTGGTGCCTGGGACGCGGCAATCTTCCACCTGATGACCCACGCCTTCTTCAAGGCCCTGCTGTTCCTTGCTTCCGGTGCGGTGATCGTTGCCTGCCACCACGAGCAGAACATCTTCAAGATGGGCGGCCTGTGGAAGAAACTGCCGCTGGCCTACGCCAGCTTCGTGGTCGGTGGTGCTGCCCTGGCGGCCCTGCCGATCGTGACCGTGGGCTTCTACTCCAAGGACGAGATCCTCTGGGAAGCCTTCGCCAGCGGCAATACCGGCCTGCTGTACGCCGGCCTGGTGGGCGCGTTCATGACCTCGCTGTACACCTTCCGCCTGATCTTCATCGCCTTCCACGGCGAAGCCAAGACCGAAGCCCACGCCGGCCACGGCATCAGCCACTGGCTGCCGCTGGGCGTGCTGATCGTGCTGTCGACCTTCGTCGGCGCCTGGATCACCCCGCCGCTGGCAGGTGTGCTGCCACAAAGCGCCGGCCACGCCGGTGGCGAAGCCAAGCACGCGCTGGAGATCACCTCGGGTGCCATCGCCATCGCCGGCATCCTGCTCTCGGCCCTGCTGTTCCTGGGCAAGCGCAGCTTCGTCAGCGCAGTGGCCAACAGCAGCATCGGCCGGGTCCTGTCGGCCTGGTGGTTCGCTGCCTGGGGCTTCGACTGGATCTACGACAAGCTGTTCGTCAAACCTTACCTGCTGATCTGCCACATCCTGCGCAAGGACCCGGTGGACCGCAGCATCGGCCTGATCCCTCGCATGGCTCGCGGCGGCAACGTTGCCATGAGCAAGACCGAGACCGGCCAGCTGCGCTGGTACACCGCCTCGATCGCCGTCGGCGCCGTACTGGTGCTGGGCGCTGTGGTAGTGGCTGCGGTATGACTATGAAGAACCTTGCGACTTTGCCAAAGGAAACCAACCCGTCATGATTTTGCCTTGGCTGATCCTGATTCCTTTCATCGGCGGCCTTCTGTGCTGGCTGGGTGAGCGCTTCGGCGCCACCCTGCCGCGCTGGATCGCACTGCTGACCATGTCTCTGCTGCTGGGTATCGGCCTGTGGCTGTGGGCCCACGGCGACTACACCCTGGCCCCGGCACCGGGCGCCGAACCGCACTGGGCACTCGAATACAAAGTCGAGTGGATCAAGCGCTTCGGCATCAGCATCCACCTGGCCCTCGACGGCCTGTCGCTGCTGATGATCCTGCTCACCGGCCTGCTCGGTGTGCTGTCGGTACTGTGCTCCTGGAAAGAAATCCAGCGCCACGTCGGCTTCTTCCACCTCAACCTGATGTGGATCCTGGGCGGCGTGGTCGGTGTGTTCCTGGCGCTGGACCTGTTCCTGTTCTTCTTCTTCTGGGAAATGATGCTGGTGCCGATGTACTTCCTCATCGCGCTCTGGGGTCACAGCTCGGCAGACGGCAAGAAGACCCGGATCTACGCGGCGACCAAGTTCTTCATCTTCACCCAGGCCAGCGGCCTGATCATGCTGGTGGCGATCCTTGGCCTGGTGCTGGTGAACTACAACACCACCGGGGTGCTCACCTTCAACTACAGCGACTTGCTCAAGGCCGAACTGCCGGCTGGCGTCGAGTACGTGCTGATGCTGGGCTTCTTCATCGCCTTTGCGGTGAAACTGCCGGTGGTGCCATTCCACTCCTGGCTGCCTGACGCTCACGCCCAGGCACCGACTGCAGGCTCCGTGGACCTGGCGGGCATCTTGCTGAAGACCGCAGCCTACGGCCTGCTGCGCTTCGCCCTGCCGCTGTTCCCGAATGCCTCGGCAGAGTTTGCGCCCATCGCCATGACCCTGGGCCTGATCGGTATCTTCTACGGTGCTTTCCTGGCCTTCGCGCAAACCGACATCAAGCGCCTGATCGCCTTCTCCAGCGTCTCGCACATGGGCTTCGTGCTGATCGGCATCTACTCCGGCAGCCAGCAGGCCCTGCAAGGCGCGGTGATCCAGATGCTGGCCCACGGCCTGTCGGCAGCCGCGCTGTTCATCCTGTCCGGCCAGTTGTACGAGCGCCTGCACACACGTGACATGCGTCAGATGGGTGGCCTGTGGCACCGCATCGCGTACCTGCCGGCTATCAGCCTGTTCTTCGCCGCCGCATCGCTGGGCCTGCCAGGCACCGGCAACTTCGTTGGCGAGTTCCTGATCCTGATCGGCAGCTTCGCCCACGTGCCCTGGATCACCGTGATCGCCACCACCGGCCTGGTCTTCGGCTCGGTGTACTCGCTGATCATGATCCACCGCGCCTACTTCGGCCCAGCCAAGAGCGACACCGTGCTGGCCGGCATGGACGGCCGCGAGATGATCATGGTGCTGGGCCTGGCGGGGCTGCTGATTCTGCTGGGCGTGTATCCGCAGCCGTTCCTCGACACCTCTGCCGCCACCATGAGTGGTGTGCAGCAGTGGCTCGGTTCCGCTTTCACTCAACTCGCTTCGGCCCGGTAAGAGCGCTATGGAATTCACCACTCAACACTTCATCGCATTGGCGCCGATGCTGATTACCACCATCACCACCGTGGTGGTGATGCTGGCGATCGCCTGGAAGCGCAACCACTCGCAGACCTTCCTGCTGTCCACCGTGGGCCTCAACCTGGCCCTGCTGTCGATCTTGCCGGCGCTGAAAGTCGCGCCGCTGGCGGTCACCCCGCTGATCACCATCGACAAGTTCGCCTGCCTGTACATGGCGATCATCCTAGTGGCGACGCTGGCCTGCGTCACCCTTGCCCACGCCTACCTCGGCGAAGGCTCCAAAGGCTTCCCGGGCAACCGTGAAGAACTGTACCTGCTGCTGCTGATGTCGGCCCTCGGTGGCCTGGTGCTGGTCAGCGCCAACCACCTGGCCGGCCTGTTCATCGGCCTGGAGCTGCTGTCGGTACCGGTCTACGGCCTGGTGGCGTATGCCTTCTTCAACAAGCGATCACTGGAAGCCGGCATCAAGTACATGGTGCTGTCGGCTGCGGGCTCGGCCTTCCTGCTGTTCGGCATGGCGCTGCTGTACGCCGACGCCGGCAGCCTGAGCTTCGACCAGATCGGCAAGGCCCTGGCTACCACCAGCATGCCAAGCCTGGTGGCCCAGCTGGGCCTGGGCATGATGCTGGTCGGCCTGGCCTTCAAGCTGTCGCTGGTACCCTTCCACCTGTGGACCCCGGACGTGTACGAAGGCGCCCCGGCGCCGGTCGCCGCGTTCCTGGCCACCGCCAGCAAGGTCGCGGTATTTGCCGTGGTCGTGCGCCTGTTCATGCTCTCCCCTGCTGCCAGCAGCGGCGCGCTGAGCACCGTGCTGGCGGTGATCGCCGTGGCCTCGATCCTGATCGGCAACCTGCTGGCGCTGACCCAGAGCAACCTCAAGCGCCTGCTGGGTTACTCGTCCATCGCCCACTTCGGCTACCTGGTCATTGCCCTGGTCGCCAGCAAGGGCCTGGCACTGGAAGCCATGGGCGTATACCTGGTCACCTACGTGATCACCAGCCTGGGCGCCTTCGGTGTCATCACCCTGATGTCCTCGCCTTATGGCGGCCGTGACGCCGATGCACTGTACGAGTACCGCGGCCTGTTCTGGCGCCGCCCGTACCTGACCGCGGTACTGACCGTGATGATGCTGTCGCTGGCGGGTATCCCGCTGACCGCCGGCTTCATCGGCAAGTTCTACATCATCGCCACCGGCGTCGAGTCGCACCTGTGGTGGCTGGTCGGTGCCCTGGTGATCGGTAGCGCCATTGGCGTGTACTACTACCTGCGTGTCATGGTCACCTTGTACCTGGTCGAGCCGAAC
>NZ_JABMCN010000211.1:3522-10743 GCF_013179515.1 Pseudomonas sp. CM27 | reverse complement strand
GGGCGAAGATGTGCAGGTCGGTGTACTTGGCCAGGTCTGCAGTCATGCCAACGATGCGGGGATCCTTCTGACCAGCCTTAACCAAAGCGTGGCCAAATGGTGCAGAGGTGGTGCGTTGCCCTTCACTGGCAATGGAAGCGATCATGGACGACGTGGTGAGCTTCGGCTTTGCTGGAGAGGCGGCAGTCATTGGTGGCTCCTTGGCGCGTGGATCTCATCGAGGTCTGCAAGTGCTTGCTGCCACTCCTGGGGCTCGACCCGGATGAAGTGGTTCTTGTCACGCTGTTCCAGGAACGGCACGCCTTTACCCATCAAGGTATCGAAGAGGATCACCCGGGGCTTATCGCCAGGGAGCGCCCGCGCGGTATCGAAGGCATCGATCACAGCCTGCAGGTTGTTGCCGTCGACGCGTTGCACATGCCACCCAAACGCGGCCCACTTATCGACGAGAGGCTCGAACTGAAGGATGTCGTGCGATGGGCCGTCGGCCTGTTGGCGGTTGATGTCCACCAGGTTGATGAGGTTGCCCAACCGGTGGTGTGCGGCCGACATGGCAGCCTCCCATACCGCGCCTTCATCCAACTCGCCGTCAGACATTGAGTTGTACACGAACGCCCCGTTGCCCTTGAGGCGCAGCCCCAGCGCCTGACCCACCGCGATGGCCAGCCCTTGGCCCAACGAGCCACCCGAGATTTCCATGCCGGGTGTGTAGGTAGCCATGCCAGACATCGGCAGCCGACTATCGTCAGAGCCATAGGTTTCCAGCTCTTCTTCCGGCAGCACTCCCGCCTCCAGCAAAGCGGCGTACAAGGCTATGGCATAGTGTCCATGGGACAGCAGAAAGCGATCCCGCCCTTCCCAGTCGGGTTGATCAGGGCGAATATTCATGGCGTGGCAGTAGGCAACAGCTAGCACATCGGCCCAGCCCAACGCCTGGCCTACGTAGCCCTGGCCTTGGACCTCACCCATGCGCAGCGCGAAGCGACGGATGCGCCAAGCGTGCGCCGACATCCGGGCAAAGTGCTCATTGCGACTCTCGGTCATATTGTTCTCCATTGGTGACCAGCGATCCGGTGTCACTGATGTAGAAGATTCATCGGTAAGCATCGAATTGAGTAACCAGTTGATGTTCATGTAAAAATACAGAGCCGACAAAAGGTTTAAATTCGCCAACCAATGAACTGGATTCATCAATGAAGGTGTTGAAACGGTTGCCTCTGCCAGCGCTCAGGGTTTTCGAGGCGGCAGGCCGAACGTGCTCGTTCGTGGAAGCAGCAAAAGAGCTTGATCTCTCGCCCAGTGCGGTGAGCCATGCAATCCGAAAACTGGAAGCCGCTGCCGAAATTTCGCTGTTCGTCCGCAACACCAGGCACACGGCGTTGACGGCTGAAGGAGCCATGCTGCTCGATCACGTACAACGCGGCTTCGAAGAGATGAGTCGGGGTTTAGCGATCGCGACCAACGAGACGGCGCTCCCCCTGCGCTTGCATACCGCGCCGACCTTTGCCAGTCAGTGGCTGGTCCCGCGCCTGGCCGGGTTCTTGAGAGACCACCCTGGCATCGACTTGCGTATCTCCGCTAGCACGGATTACGCACTGTTCGACAATGACGACTTCGACCTGGATATCGTGTATGGCGAGCCCCGGCCGTCCTCGCATGAAAAGACGCCGTTGCGCATCGAAGAGCTGACGCCACTGTGCAGCCCTGAAGTCGCAAGGTCTCTACGCTCGCCACAGGATCTGTACTCTCAGTTTCTGATACAGAGCGATGGGCAGTCGGTGCAATGGAAAGGCTGGTTTGCGGCAAACGCGATGCAACCGCCGCAATCTTATGGTCTGGCGTTCGACCGGAGTTCAATGGGTATCGCTGCGGCGGCAGGTGGTCTGGGAGTAGTCCTTGAATCGGATTTAGTAGCCGAGCAAGAGCTGGCGAGCGGTCGCTTGGTCCGTCCACTGCGGGATGTGAGCCACAGCGTCCGGTACGTGGGCCATTACCTGGTACATCCCCGTCGGCCCACGCAGCCTCACGCCGTCACTCAATTCAAGCAATGGCTGTTCAAGGAGCTGGCTGTGATCTGATCGCTGGGTCATACCCCCTATGCGCTACACCTGCGACCTCAGTAATCACCTGGTGCTTGTAGAGCAGAAAGTGACTGCAAAAAGTACAGCAGCCACCACCAAAACGCCCCCGGCTCTCGCCTTACTCGACAGTAACCGACTTGGCCAGGTTACGCGGCTGATCCACGTCGGTGCCTTTCAGCACAGCGACGTAGTAAGACAGCAGCTGCAACGGAATGGTGTACAGGATCGGCGCCAGGGCATCGGCGATGTGCGGCACCTTGATCACGTGCGTACCTTCACCATTGGTCATACCAGCGTGCTCGTCGGCAAACACTACCAACTCGCCACCACGGGCACGTACTTCCTGCAGGTTGGATTTCAGCTTTTCCAGCAGTTCGTTGTTCGGGGCCACGGTAACCACCGGCATGTCGTTATCCACCAGTGCCAGCGGGCCATGCTTCAGCTCGCCTGCCGGGTAGGCTTCGGCGTGGATGTAGGAGATTTCCTTGAGCTTGAGCGCACCCTCCATCGCGACCGGGTACTGCGCACCACGGCCAAGGAACAGGGTGTGGTGCTTGTCGGCAAACAGCTCGGCAATTTTCTCGACGGTGGCGTCCATGGCCAGGGCTTCGCCCAGACGGGTCGGCAGGCGGCGCAGTTCTTCCACCAGCTCGGCTTCGACGCCGGCATCCAGGGTACCGCGCACCCGGCCAAGGGCCAGCGTCAGCAGCATCAGCGAAACCAGCTGGGTGGTGAAGGCTTTGGTGGAAGCCACGCCGATTTCCGGGCCGGCCAGGGTCAGCAGGGTCAGGTCCGACTCACGTACCAACGAGCTGATGCCCACGTTGCAGATTGCCAGGCTGCCCAGGAAACCCAGCTCCTTGGCGTTACGCAAAGCGGCCAGGGTGTCGGCGGTTTCGCCGGACTGCGAGATGGAGACGAACAGGGTGTCCGGCTGCACCACCACCTTGCGGTAGCGGAACTCGCTGGCTACCTCGACCTGGCATGGGATACCCGCCAGGCTTTCCAGCCAGTAGCGAGCTACCATGCCCGCGTGGTAGCTGGTTCCGCACGCAACGATCTGTACATTCCGTACCTTGCCAAACAGCTCGGCGGCCTGCGGTCCGAAGGCCTGGACCAAGACGTGGTCAGTGCCCAGACGGCCTTCCAGGGTGCGCTGCACCACGCTTGGCTGCTCATGGATTTCCTTGAGCATGAAGTGACGGTAAGTGCCCTTGTCAGCAGCTTCGGCACCTTCGTGGTACTGCACGGTTTCGCGCTGAACCTTGTCGCCCTGCACGTCCCAGATGGAAACCTGGTCACGGCGGATTTCGGCGATGTCGCCTTCTTCCAGGTACATGAAGCGGTCGGTGACCTGGCGCAGGGCCAGTTGGTCGGAGGCCAGGAAGTTCTCGCCCAGGCCCAGGCCGATGACCAGCGGGCTGCCGCTGCGGGCTGCAACAAGGCGGTCAGGCTGCTTGGCGCTGATCAGCGCCAGGCCGTAGGCACCATGCAGGCGCTTGACCGCAGCCTTCAGGGCATCGGTCAGGTCAGGGATGGTTTTCAGGGTGTGGTGAATCAGGTGGACGATCACTTCGGTATCGGTCTGCGAGGTGAAGGCGTAGCCCAGCGCCTTCAGCTCTTCGCGCAGCTCCTCGTGGTTCTCGATGATGCCATTGTGCACAACGGCCACTTCACTCGCCGAGAAGTGCGGGTGTGCATTGCCTTCGGTTGGCGCACCGTGGGTAGCCCAACGGGTGTGGGCGATGCCCAGCTGGCCTGCCAACGGGTCTGCTGCAACAGCGGCTTCCAGCTCGCTGACCTTGCCGATGCGGCGGCGGCGCTGCAGTTCACCGTTCTGGGTGAGCACTGCCAGGCCAGCGCTGTCGTACCCGCGGTACTCGAGACGCTTGAGGCCTTCGATCAGGATGGCTGTGATATTACGCTCGGCGACGGCGCCAACGATTCCACACATGTTTATTGCTCCTGGCTGATCGCGGCGCAGATCAGGTTGACGCCACGGGCTTGAATTTGTTCGCGTGCCGCTGCGGGCAGGCGTTCGTCTGTAATCAGAGTGTGCACGCTGCTCCATGGCAGCTCGAGGTTGGGGATCTTGCGCCCTACCTTGTCGGACTCCACCATCACGATCACTTCACGGGCTACCTCGGCCATGACCCGACTGAGCCCAAGCAGCTCGTTGAAGGTGGTGGTACCGCGGCCGAGGTCGATGCCATCGGCACCGATGAACAGCTGGTCGAAATCGTAAGAGCGTAATACCTGCTCGGCCACCTGGCCCTGGAACGACTCGGAATGCGGGTCCCAGGTACCGCCGGTCATCAGCAGCACCGGTTCGTGTTCCAGGTCGCAGATGGCACGGGCCACGTTAAGCGAATTGGTCATCACCACCAGGCCGGGCTGGCGCCCCAGCTCCGGGATCATGGCCGCCGTGGTACTGCCGCTGTCGATGATGATCCGTGCGTGTTCGCGGATGCGCCCGACAGCTGCCCGGGCGATGGCCTTTTTATAGGAAGAGACAGGCTGAGCGGGCTCACCGAGCAGCTCTTGCGGGACAGGCACCGCACCACCATAGCGCCTCAGCAGCAGGCCGTTGGTTTCCAGGGCGGCGAGGTCTTTGCGGATGGTCACTTCCGACGTTTCGAAACGCTTGGCCAACGCGTCCACGCTCACCTCGCCCTGCTCGCTGAGCAAAGCCAGAATGTTGTGCCGTCGTTGTGGGGTGTTTCGTTTCGACATGAGCGCTTAAGTTTCGTTTCGAAAGATAATGGTTGCAATCAAAACCTAAGATGAGCGTTTCGTCAAGCTGTGGATAAATCTTTCAGCTGCTCGGAATTACACCAGGAATCTCTACCCACAAAAAAGCCGACCTATTCTCATAGGTCGGCTTTGAGTAGAAACAGCTGTGTATAACTCAGCTCTTCTTGAGCTTCTCCGGCCGCTTCCAGCCTTCGATATTGCGCTGGCGCGCACGACCTACAGCCAACTCCCCGGCTTTCACTGTCTGGGTGATGGTCGAACCGGCAGCGGTAGTCGCCCCCGCCTGGATATCCACAGGCGCCACCAGGGAATTGTTCGAGCCGATGAACACATCTTCGCCCATCACGGTCTTGAACTTGTTGGCACCATCGTAATTGCAGGTGATGGTGCCGGCACCGATATTGGTGCGCGCACCGATTTCTGCATCGCCCAGATAGCTCAGGTGACCAGCCTTGGCCCCCTCACCCAGGTGCGCATTCTTCAGTTCGACAAAGTTACCCACATGGGCCTTGGCGTCCAGCACGCTGCCCGGGCGCAAGCGGGCGAACGGCCCCGCATCGCTGCCCTCGCCCATCACCGCGCCTTCGAGGTGGCTGTTGGCCTTGACCACCGCCCCTTTGCGCAGGGTGGTGTTCTTGATTACGCAGTTAGGGCCGATCTGGACATCGTCCTCGATGACCACTTTGCCTTCGAGGATAACGTTGATGTCGATCAGCACATCGCGACCAACGGTGACTTCACCGCGCACATCGAAGCGTGCAGGATCGCGCAGGGTGACACCTTGCGCCATCAGTCGACGGCCTTCGCGCAGCTGGTAATGGCGCTCCAGCTCGGAAAGCTGGCGCCGGTCATTGGCGCCCTGCACTTCCATCGCATCATGTGGCTGCTCGGTGGCAACCACCAGGCCATCGGCTACAGCCATGGCAATGATGTCAGTCAGGTAATACTCGCCCTGGGCATTGTTGTTCGACAGGCGACTCATCCAATCGGCAAGGCGTGCGGCCGGGAGGGCGAGAATACCGGTGTTGCCTTCCTTGATGGCTTTCTGCGCGTCGGTGGCGTCCTTGTGCTCGACGATTGCAGTCACCATGCCTTGCTCGTCACGGACGATACGGCCATAACCGGTCGGGTCATCGAGGGTCACCGTGAGCAGGCCCAGCTGCTTGTCGTTGGCCTTGGCCAGCAGACGCTGCAGTGTTTCCACTTCAATCAACGGCACATCGCCGTACAGTACCAGCACGGTGTCCGCGGAGATTGCCGGCAGCGCCTGGGCAACTGCGTGGCCGGTGCCCAGCTGCTTGTCCTGCATGACGAAATTCAGGTCGTCAGCAGTCAGGCGCTCGCGAACCAGCTCGGCACCGTGGCCAATCACCACATGAATACCTTGCGGCTGCAGTTGGCGCGCGCTGTGAATAACATGGCCAAGCATCGAGTTGCCGGCTACCGGATGCAGCACTTTGGGCAGCGCCGAACGCATGCGAGTGCCTTGGCCGGCGGCGAGAATAACGATATCGAGTGACATTACTGGCTACCAATCCTGGGCGGTCAGTGAAATGACCGGGGGGAAAACGGAAAAAGAAAAAGGGTAGCCGAGGCTACCCTTTTACTCAATCACAACAGCAGTCATCAGCCCTGGGCCGATTACTTGCCTTTGCGCATTTGCTGGACAGTACGCAGCTGGGCTGCGGCCTCGGCCAGACGTGCGGCGGCGGCGCTGTAGTCGAAGTCCGCACCTTTCAGATTCAGGGCGTTCTCGGCAGCCTTGAGGGCTTCCTGAGCCTGCGCTTCATCCAGGTCTGCAGCACGTTGCACGGTATCGGCAAGCACCTTGACCATGTTCGGCTGAACCTCGAGGAAACCACCAGAGATGTAGAACACCTCTTGGGCGCCACCCTGCTTGGTCAGCGTGATCGGACCTGGCTTCAGATTGGTGATCAGCGGCGCGTGGCCTGGAGCGATACCAAGATCACCCAGGTTACCGTGCGCAACCACCATCTCGACCAGACCGGAGAAAATTTCTCCTTCCGCGCTGACGATATCGCAATGGACTGTCATAGCCATCTGCTTGCCTCAACCTGATAGCGCCCCTTGCGGGGCGCAGGAATTACAGTTTCTTGGCTTTCTCGATCGCTTCGTCGATGCTGCCGACCATGTAGAACGCTTGTTCTGGCAGGTGGTCGTAGTCACCTTTGAGGATGCCGCTGAAGCCAGCGATGGTGTCTTTCAGGGAAACGTACTTGCCTGGCGAACCGGTGAAGACTTCGGCCACGAAGAACGGCTGCGACAGGAAGCGCTGGATCTTACGAGCGCGGGCTACCAGTTGCTTGTCGGTCTCGGACAGTTCGTCCATACCCAGGATCGCAATGATGTCCTTCAGCTCTTTATA
>NZ_JABMCN010000211.1:0-3426 GCF_013179515.1 Pseudomonas sp. CM27 | reverse complement strand
TGTCCTTCGGCCACGAAGAACGGCTGCGACAGGAAGCGCTGGATCTTACGAGCGCGGGCTACCAGTTGCTTGTCGGTCTCGGACAGTTCGTCCATACCCAGGATCGCAATGATGTCCTTCAGCTCTTTATAGCGCTGCAGAACATACTGAACGCCACGAGCGGTGTCGTAGTGCTCATTGCCGATCACGTTCGGGTCCAGCTGGCGCGAAGTCGAGTCCAGTGGATCGACCGCTGGGTAGATACCCAGGGAGGCGATGTCACGAGACAGAACGACGGTGGCGTCCAAGTGGGCGAAGGTGGTCGCTGGCGACGGGTCGGTCAAGTCGTCCGCAGGAACGTATACGGCCTGAACGGAGGTGATCGAACCTTCCTTGGTGGAGGTGATGCGCTCTTGCAGAACGCCCATCTCTTCAGCCAGGGTCGGCTGGTAACCTACTGCCGAAGGCATACGGCCCAGCAGTGCGGATACTTCGGTACCGGCCAGGGTGTAACGATAGATGTTGTCGACGAACAGCAGAACGTCGTTACCTTCGTCACGGAACTTCTCGGCCATGGTCAGGCCGGTCAGCGCTACGCGCAGACGGTTTCCTGGTGGCTCGTTCATCTGACCGTAGACCAGCGCTACCTTGTCGAGAACGTTGGAGTCCTTCATCTCGTGGTAGAAGTCGTTACCCTCACGAGTACGCTCACCCACACCAGCGAACACGGAGTAACCGCTGTGTTCCATGGCGATGTTACGGATCAGTTCCATCATGTTTACGGTCTTGCCGACACCGGCACCACCGAACAGACCAACCTTACCACCCTTGGCGAACGGGCAAACCAGGTCGATAACCTTGATGCCGGTTTCCAGCAGGTCGTTGCCGCCTGCCTGGTCAGCGAACGAAGGCGCTGGCTGGTGGATACCGCGACGCTCTTCTTCACCGATCGGGCCGGCTTCGTCGATCGGGTTGCCCAGTACGTCCATGATACGGCCCAGGGTGGCCTTACCAACAGGAACGGAAATGGCAGCACCGGTGTCGACGACATCCAGACCGCGCTTCAGGCCTTCGGTCGAGCCCATGGCAATGGTACGAACCACGCCGTCGCCCAGCTGCTGCTGAACTTCGAGGGTGGTTTCCGCGCCTTGTACTTTCAGCGCGTTGTATACACTCGGTACGCCGTCACGTGGGAATTCCACGTCGATGACGGCGCCGATGATTTGAACGATACGTCCGCTACTCATAGCTGGATCCTCTGAATATGTGAACCGTTAAACCGCGGCAGCGCCGCCGACGATTTCCGAGATCTCCTGGGTGATCGCAGCCTGACGCGCCTTGTTGTAGATCAATTGCAGCTCTTTGATCAAATCACCGGCGTTGTCTGTGGCGTTTTTCATGGCGATCATCCGGGCCGCTTGTTCAGCAGCGTTGTTCTCGACCACCGCCTGGTACACCTGCGACTCCACGTAACGCACCATCAAGCCGTCCAGCAGCTCTTTTGCGTCGGGTTCGTACAGGTAGTCCCAGTGGTGCTTGAGTTCCTGATCCGGGGTTGCCACCAACGGTACCAATTGCTCGACCGTCGGTTGTTGGGTCATGGTGTTGATGAACTTGTTCGAAACCACCGAGAGGCGATCGATACGGCCATCGAGGTAGGCGTCCAGCATCACTTTGACGGAGCCGATCAGATCATTGATCGATGGCTCTTCGCCCAAGTGGCTGATCGCGGCTACGACGTTGCCGCCAAAGATGCGGAAGAAAGTCGCACCCTTGCTGCCGATCACGCACAGGTCGATTTCAACGCCCTGTTCGCGGTTTGCGCTCATGTCCTTGACCAAGGCCTTGAACAGGTTGGTATTCAAGCCACCGCACAGACCACGGTCACTGCTCACCACGATATAACCGGCGCGCTTTACAGGGCGCTCGATCATGAATGGGTGGCGGTATTCCGGGTTGGCGTTGGCCAGATGACCGATCACCTGGCGGATACGCTCCGCGTAAGGACGGCTAGCAGCCATGCGCATTTGTGCCCTGCGCATCTTGCTGACCGCCACTTTCTCCATGGCGCTGGTAATTTTTTGCGTGCTTTTGATGCTCGCAATCTTACTGCGAATCTCTTTTGCGCCTGCCATGTATCACCTATCAGGTTAGCAAGCGGGGGCCAGGGCCCCCGCTGCGGCTTACCAGGTCTGGGTGGCCTTGAACTTCTCGATGCCGGCTTTCAGGCCTGCGTCGATTTCGTCGTTGAAGTCACCCTTCACGTTGATCTTCGCCATCAGTTCAGCGTGATCACGGTTGAAGAAGGCGATCAGTGCTTGCTCGAAGCTGCCGATCTTGGAGACTTCTACGTCAGTCAGGAAGCCACGCTCAGCGGCGTACAGCGACAGGGCCATGTCCGCGATGGACATCGGCGCGTACTGCTTCTGCTTCATCAGCTCGGTAACGCGCTGACCATGCTCCAGCTGCTTGCGGGTCGCTTCGTCCAGATCGGAAGCGAACTGGGCGAATGCAGCCAGCTCACGGTACTGAGCCAGAGCGGTACGAATACCACCGGACAGCTTCTTGATGATCTTGGTCTGAGCGGCACCACCTACGCGGGATACCGAAACACCGGCGTTCACTGCAGGGCGGATGCCCGAGTTGAACATGGCCGATTCCAGGAAGATCTGACCGTCGGTGATGGAAATCACGTTGGTCGGAACGAACGCGGAAACGTCGCCAGCCTGGGTTTCGATGATCGGCAGAGCGGTCAGGGAACCGGTTTTGCCAGTGACAGCACCGTTGGTGAACTTCTCGACGTACTCTTCCGAAACGCGCGATGCACGCTCCAGCAGACGGGAGTGGAGATAGAACACGTCGCCTGGGTACGCTTCACGTCCTGGTGGACGGCGCAGCAGCAGGGAGATCTGACGGTACGCAACGGCCTGCTTGGACAGGTCATCGTAAACGATCAGCGCGTCTTCACCGCGGTCACGGAAGAACTCGCCCATGGTGCAACCGGCGTATGGCGCCAGGAATTGCAGTGCAGCGGATTCCGAGGCACTGGCAACAACCACGATGGTGTTGGCCAGGGCGCCGTTTTCTTCCAGCTTGCGAACGATGTTGGCAACGGTGGAACGCTTCTGGCCGACAGCAACATAAACGCAGAAAATACCGGAATCTTTCTGGTTGATGATGGCGTCGATGGCCATGGCGGTCTTGCCGATCTGACGGTCGCCAATGATCAGCTCGCGCTGGCCACGGCCGACAGGGATCATGGCGTCGACGGATTTGTAGCCAGTCTGTACAGGCTGGTCTACCGACTTACGCCAGATCACGCCTGGAGCCACTTTCTCGACCGCGTCGGTCTGGGTGTTGCCCAGAGGACCTTTGCCGTCGATCGGGTTACCCAGTGCGTCGACAACGCGGCCCAGCAGTTCCTTACCAACCGGAACTTCCAGGATG
>NZ_JABMCN010000210.1 GCF_013179515.1 Pseudomonas sp. CM27 | reverse complement strand
ACCCAGGTAGGATTCTCCCCATCGTGATCGCCCAGCACTGCGGTCTTCATATACAGGAGAGTCCCATGAAACTGTTGCACATCGATTCGAGCATCCTGGGCGACAATTCCGCCTCCCGCCAGCTGAGCCGCGAAGTGGTCGAAGCCTGGCAAGCCGCTGACCCAAGCGTTGAAGTGGTGTATCGCGACCTGGCCGCAGATGCCATCGCCCATTTTTCCGCTGCTACGCTGGTTGCTGCTGGTACGCCAGAAGATATGCGTGATGCAGCGCAGGCTTTCGAAGCCAGGCTGAGCGCGGAAACCCTGGAAGAGTTCCTGGCTGCCGACGCCGTGGTGATTGGTGCGCCGATGTACAACTTCACCGTGCCGACCCAGCTCAAGGCCTGGATCGACCGCGTGGCCGTCGCCGGCAAGACTTTCCGCTACACCGAAAGCGGCCCGGAAGGGCTGTGCGGCAACAAGAAAGTGGTGCTGGTATCGACCGCTGGCGGCCTGCACGCTGGCCAGCCGACGGGCGCCGGGCATGAGGACTTCCTCAAGGTGTTCCTGGGCTTTATCGGTGTGACCGACCTGGAAATCGTCCGTGCCCATGGCCTGGCCTATGGCCCGGAGCAGCGCAGCCAGGCGATCGATGCCGCCCAGGCGCAAATTGCCAATGAGCTGTTTGTTGCGGCCTGAGCCTTCTCGACAGGCCGCCCCCGCGCGGGCTTGGCGGCGAGCTTCAGAAGGTTGGCGGTGTGATCACCCAGATCACCACCGCATCCTTCTCACCGGGGTTGCCGTAGCGATGCGGTTCCTGGCTCGAGAAGCTGAAACTGTCACCTTCGGCTAGCTGGAAATGCCGCTCGCCCACCCACAGCTCGAAGCACCCACTGAGCACATAGCCGGCCTCTTCGCCGTCGTGGCTGTAGCTCTGCTGGCTATAGGTGCCCGGGGGGAAGCGTGAGTGCAGGATTTCCAGCTGGCGGTTGGGCTGGGGCGTGAGCAACTGGTCGACGATGCCATCTTCGTAATGCACGCTGAGGCGGCTGTTGCGACGCACCACGTAGCCTTGATCCTCAGGGGCTGTGGTGGCTTCGCTGGCGAAGAACCACTGGATGGTCACGCCCAGGCTGCGGGCGATGTTGAACAGTGCCGGGATCGACGGGTACGAGAGGTTGCGCTCCAGCTGGCTGATGTAGCCTGCGGTCAGTTCACTTTGCGTGGCCAACTCCTGCAGTGTCATGCCGCGGCGCTTGCGCAGGCCGCGGATGCGGGTGCCCAGGAATTGTGGGGCGACGGCCCCGGCTTCGCTGGCGGGGGGCTGGGGGAGTTGGCTCATGCACGTCGGTCCATCGTAAAAGCCCCAGTATGTACAGCCTCAGAGCGCCCAGGCAACCGTCAGGCCATCGTGAATCGCTTCCTCGGCGGTGCGCGGCGCCAGGCAGTCGCCAATGCGCCGCACCTCCACCAGGCCGGCCAGTTCCGTGGCCAGGCGGTCCTCCGGCTGATGGCCCATGCATAGCACCAGGGTATCGATGCCTTCGAAGATCATCGGTTCGCCGCTGGCGGTGTGTTGCAGGTACACCGTGCTGTCGTCGCTACCATACAGCCGGGCATAAGGCGTGATGGAGATCCCCAGGCGGTGCAGTTCGCCGGCGAGCTGGTCACGTACGTACAGCGGCAGGTTCTCGCCGCAATGCGTACCGTTGACGGCCAGTTGCACCTGATGCCCATCGCGCACCAGGCGCTCGGCGATGCCGGGGCCTATCCAGTCGCAGCGCCAATCGATCACCAGCACCGAGCGCCCCAGCGTCACTTCGTTGCGCAGCACTTGCCAGGCGTCTACCACCTGCAACTCGCCGGTGCGTTCGAACGCCGGCCAATAAGGGATGGCGCCGGTCGCGGCGATCACCAGGTCAGGGCGCTCACGCTCGACCAGGGCGCGATCGACCCGGGTGTTGCGCACCACCTCCACCCCCGCCAACGCCATTTCCCGCTGCAGGTTGGTGCTGGCGCCGCCAAACTCGCTACGCCGCGGTAGCAACTGGGCCAGCAGCACCTGGCCGCCCAGTTGCGGGCCGGCCTCGTACAGGGTCACCTGATGCCCGCGCGCGGCGGCCACGGCTGCGGCCTTCATGCCGGCGGGCCCGCCGCCGGCGACCATGATGCGCCTGGGCGAGGGGGTGATGGTCATTTGGCCGTACTGCAGCTCTCGGCCGGTTTCGGGGCGTTGGATGCAGGAAATCGCCAGGCCGCGGTGGAAGTGGCCGATGCACGCCTGGTTGCAGGCGATGCAGGCGCGCACGTTTTCAACGTTACCGTGCTCGGTTTTGCTCGGCATCAGCGGGTCGCAGATCAGCGCCCGGGTCATGCCGCACACATCTGCCTGGCCGCGGGCGAGAATCTGTTCGGCCTCCTGGGGCTGATTGATGCGTCCGGTAACGAACAGTGGCACGTCCAGCTGCTGCTTGAAGGTGCCCGCCTCGCGAGCCAGGTACGCCGCCTCGATGGCCATGGGTGGAACGATATGCACCGCACCGCCCAAGGACGCCGAGGTACCGGCGACGATGTGCAGGTAGTCGAGCTGGCCCTGCAAGGCAACGGCGGCGGCCAGTGATTCATCTTCGCTCAGGCCTTGGCTGTCGCGCTCTTCGGCACTGATGCGCAGGCCGATGATGAACTGCTCGTCGGTGGCGGCGCGCACTGCGGCCAGCACTTCGCGCAGAAACCTCAGGCGTTTTTCCAGTTCGCCGTTGTAGCCGTCGCTGCGCAGGTTCACCCGTGGGTTGAGGAACTGGGCGGGCAGGTAGCCATGGCTGGCCACCACCTCGACGCCGTCCAGCCCGGCCTGGTGCAGGCGGCGGGCAGCGCTGGCGTAGCCCTGGACGATTTCGTCGATCATCGCCTGGTCCAGTGCACGCGGCATCACCCGGAAGCGTTCATTGGGCACGGCCGATGCGGAGTAGGCGATTGCCAGCAGGCCATCCGCCGACTCCATGATTTCCCGCCCCGGGTGGAACAGCTGCGACAGCACCAGCGTGCCATGCGCATGGCACGCCTGGGCAAGCTGGCGGTAGCCATCGATGCAGGCATCGTCGGTAGCCATCAGCACATGCGAGGTGTAGCGGGCACTCTCGTGCACCCCGGCGACCTGCAGCACGATCAGGCCCACGCCGCCGGCGGCGCGGTCCCGCTGGTAGGCGATCAGCTTGTCGTTGACCAGGTTGTCGGTGGGAAGGCAGGTGTCGTGGCCGGTTGACATGATCCGGTTCTTCAAGCGTTTGCCGCGGATCTGCAGCGGCTCGAACAGGTGCGGGAAGGCGGTTTGCATGCAGGCGGCTCCGGTGATCTGTTGTTGTTTTTCTGTTATGAAAGTGTAGCTGCAGTAAAAAGTCAACTCATTTCTTTACTTGAATGCGGCTGGCTTTTTCTCAGTCTCAGAGCGAGGGTGTGAGCTCACAGCAACAGGAAAACGGGCCTTTGGGGGAACCGGCAGGAGAACGCTACGATGCAGAGCGAAGGCGGCGGCGAAATGGCGCGGAGTCAGGTGATGGCCGTAGGGTCAGTGGTCGCTGTGGGGGATGCTAGGGTCTGGCAGGTTGCATCAGGGCTTACAGGTGCTTGCCTTAAGACATGCAGCGCCTATGAGATCGAGCGCCGCCAGCGCGGCGCTCGATCTCATAGGCGCTGCAAATGCTGTGACAAGCCCCTGTCAGCCTGATGCATTCCTTGCGAGGAAGGCTTGCCGGCAGACAATGTGCAGTGCAGTCTGGCCACTCACCGCCCAGCCCTCCACACCCCGATCAATTCACCCCAGGCACAATCATCGCCGCAGGTGCTAGCTCAGCACGACGCCGCGCGACCAGGTAGTACAGCACGCTAGGCACCACCAGTCCGATCAGCCAGGACACATCCACTCCACCCAGGTGCGCGACCATCGGCCCGGTGTACAGCTTGGTGTCGATGAACGGCATCTGGATCAGCACGCCGACGGTGTACACGATGATGCCTGGCCAGTTCCAGCGACCGTAGCGACCCTGTGGGTCGGCGAGGGCAGGGATGTCGTAGCGCTCCTTGGTGATGAAGTAGTAGTCCACCAGGTTGACGGCGCTCCAGGGCACGAAGAAAGTCAGCAGGAACAGGATGAACGACTTGAACGCGGTCAGAAACGAATGCTGGCCAAGCAGCGCGACCAGGGTTGCCGCTCCGACGATGGCCAGTACGAACACCAGGCGTTGGCTGCGGGTGATCGTCAGGTGGCCGCGCAAGCCGCTGATGATGGTTGCGATGCACATGAAGCTGCCGTAGGAGTTCAGGGTCGAGATGGTCACCTTGCCGAACGCTATGCAGAAATACAGCAGCGCGGCAGTGGTGCCGACACCTCCCAGGCCGACAATGTAGGCCACTTCGCGCCCGGAAAATTCGCCGCCGGCAATGGCCGCCGCGAACACACCGAGGATCATCGATGCCTGGGCCCCGATCACCGAGCCCAGGCCTGCGGCGAAGAAGGTCTTGACCGGTGAAGTGCTGCTGGGCAGGTAGCGCGAGTAGTCCGCTACATAGGGGCCGAAGGCTATCTGCCAGGATGCCGCCAGCGAAACCGCCAGCAGGAACGATGCCCAGGTGAAATGACGGTTGTCCAGCAACTGCCCGATATCGGCCAGCATGAGGATGCGACTGAACAGGTAGACGAACGCGATGATGCCCAGCACGCTGGCGATCCGGCCGATCCAGTGGATGACCCGGTACCCGGCCAGGGTGGCGAGCACGATCACTGCCGCGAAGATAAGGATGCCGGTGCTATCGCTGACACTTAACAGCTGGCCGATCGCCTGCCCGGAAAGCACCGTGCCAGTAGCGGTGAAGCCCATGTACATCAGGCACACCAGCACCATCGGGATGGCGGCGCCATAAACCCCGAACTGCACTCGGCTGGAGATCATCTGCGGCAGCCCAAGGCGTGGGCCTTGCGCCGCGTGCAGCGCCATGACTGCACCACCGATCAGTTGGCCGATCAGCAGGCCGATCAGCGACCAGAACACGTCGCCACCCAGCACCACGGCCAGGGCACCGGTCACGATAGCGGTAATTTGCAGGTTGGCTCCGAGCCAGAGGGTGAACTGACTGTACACGCGTCCATGGCGTTCAGTTTCCGGGATGTAGTCGATCGAGCGCCGTTCGAGCACGGGTTTGCTGGACATGGTGTGGCTCCGCTTGATTGTTTTTGTATAAGCGAGGAGGTCATCGGCTGGACGCAAGGCGAATGACCTTGGCTTGATCTGAGCATGTCTATACAAGTCCGGTCAAGTGAAGTTTACCGAGGATTACAGTGGTACTGTTGCGCAACCCTTGGGCGTAACTGTGCTGGTCGGACGCGATGGAATAGCCTTATGCTGTTACGAAATATGTCTAAGAAATCTGCTGAGGAACGCTGCAATGCCGCTGAAGGACCTGCTCATCGCCCTGGTGGTGATTGTCGCTTGGGGCGTCAACTTCGTGGTCATCAAGGTGGGCCTCGATGGCTTGCCGCCGATGTTGCTGGGCGCGCTGCGGTTCTTGCTGGTGGCATTCCCGGCTATCTTGCTGGTCAAGCGCCCCAAGCTGCCTTGGCGCTGGCTGATCGCCTATGGGGCGACCATTTCATTGGGCCAGTTCGCCTTTCTGTTCCAGGCGATGTACAGCGGCATGCCCCCGGGGCTGGCGTCGCTGATTTTGCAGTCGCAGGCGTTCTTCACCCTGGGCTTCGCTGCCCTGTTTCTTGGCGAGCGTTTGCGCGTGGCCAGCGTGCTGGGGCTGCTGGTGGCGGCTGGTGGCCTGGCACTGATCGGCAGTGAAGATGGCGGCCATGTGCCAATGCTGGCGCTGGTGCTGACCCTGTGTGGCGGTGCCATGTGGGGGTTGGGCAATATCATTACCCGGCGTTTTGGCTCGGTCGACCTGGTGGCGCTGGTGATCTGGGGCGGGCTGATTCCGCCGCTGCCGTTCCTGGCACTGTCCTGGTGGCTGGAAGGGCCAGAGCGCATCGGCCACGCCCTGGCCAATATCAGCTTGAGTTCGCTGCTGGCCCTGGCGTACCTGGCCTTTGTCGCAACCATGCTCGGCTACAGCCTGTGGAGCACGCTGCTCTCGCGCCACCCGGCAGGCAAGGTGGCCCCGTTCTCGCTGTTGGTGCCGGTGATTGGCTTGAGCTCGTCGGCGTTGCTGCTGGGCGAACGCCTGACCGCAACCCAGGGCTGGGGCGCGCTGCTGGTGATGGCGGGTTTGCTGGTCAACGTCCTCGGCGCCCGGATCGGGCAGCGCTTGCGGGCCGCTAGCGCGTAAGGCAAATCTGCAGGACTGCGCTCTGTTAGAATCGGCTCCTTTTGCCAGGCTTGCGGAGCGCACTCATGATCATTTCCACCACCAGTCAGCTCGAAGGCCGCCCGATTGCCGAATACCTGGGTGTAGTCAGCTCCGAGTCGGTGCAGGGCATCAACTTCGTGCGCGATTTCTTTGCACGCTTTCGCGACTTTTTCGGTGGCCGCTCGCAAACCCTGGAAAGCGCGCTGCGCGAGGCCCGCGAGCAGGCTACCGAAGAGTTGAAAGCGCGGGCACGGCAGTTGCACGCCGACGCGATAGTGGGTGTGGATTTCGAGATCAGCATGCCGTCGGTACAAGGCGGCATGGTGGTGGTTTTTGCCACGGGTACAGCGGTGCGCCTGAAATAGAACGTTTATGCCACTGGTCGGGTCCAAGGCGTTCTGCCCGGGTGGTCTGCAAATGACCAGCTAGTCTCACTTTCACAGGCCGCGTCTACCTGGGCAACTTTTCTGGTTGCCGGCGCGACCGCCACTGGAGGGACACAGGGCATGAGCGAATCCTTTTTCGAAGACCTGAACGACGCGTTCCCGATCAACAGCCAAGTGCGTTGCGGCCAGGCGGCATTTCGCCTGGGGTTCGCCCACATGACGCTGGATGATTCCGAACAGCTCCAGCCTGCACACCTGCAGCGCAGCAAAAAAGGCCGCTTCATGCCGCGGGTGCCGTTGAAGAAGTGACCCCGCCCCAGCCCAACCCCGCCCGATGGCGGGGTTTTTGTTGCGGTTCGTTGATCCGCCTCATGGTATTGCCGGGTAGCGCTCGCCGAACGGCCAAGGCTGTGGTTTGCTGGCGTGGCATTGCAGCGACGGAGGATTGAATGCTCATGCGAGTCAGGGAAGATACCTATTGGCAGTGGGCCGACGCCCAGCTGCATAGCCGCAGCCACGACGAAGTACTCAGCGACGGCACCACGCTGGACGTGCAGGTACGGCTTTCGCGCCTGGGGGCCACCCAGTTGTTCCTCGGGTTGTATGGCGGGGATGGGCGAGCGTTGCTGGAAGAGTACTACCCTGCACGGCCAGGCGAGACGATGACCCGCGCCATGGTATGGGGCGTCGATCGCGCCCGGGCGATGGCAACGGGCGCCTTGCCCTTGCCAGAGCCGCGCCGCCACCGGCGCCGGGCATGAAAAAGCCCGGCCTGTGCGGCCGGGCTTCGATAAAGGTGAGAGCCCTCAGTTGAGCGGTTCGATCACCTTGACTGCCTGCTGCTCACGGGCGGCGGGCCATTCCTGTTGCAGGGTCTGCAGCACGCGGCCAACGAACTCGGTGTCGGCGGCTGCCTTCTTGCCGACGTAGCCCATCCCACGGCGGTAGACCTTGAAGCGTGCACGCATGCTGGGCAGGTGCTCTTCGAATTCAGCTTCGACGGTGTTCGGTGGCAGGCGGTCGAGGCGCACTTCACCGGTTTGGCTGACCCACAGCAGGTGGTCGTCAAGGCTGTCCTTGCGTCCAGCGAACAGTTGGGCCAATTGGTCGATTGTCGGTTTGTCGTTCAAGTTCATCATAAAGCCCCCATTACCCATTCTTAGGTGATTTTCACAGTTGGCGCCAACACGATGTAGCGCACTACCAAGGCTGCTACAGCAGCATCGCAACAGGGGCTTTCTCACGCTGCCTTTTGGACAGATTCCCTCTCCACGGACGGCCTGCGTTACCGCGCAAGCCGTCTGGAACACCCTTGCCATCGCTCCCGATCAGGGAGACGGCTTCATCATGCCCAAGCGCGATGAACGGCGTCAACCATTTTGTAGTGAATATTTTCTGGCACTACATTTCTGTCGATTTGTCCGACAATCGCCCCCGCACTACAGCCCTGAGAGTATTTCGAACGCTGCGCGTATCCGGGCTTCGTTGGGGTAATTTCGATTGGCCAGCAATACGATTGCCAAGTGCTCGGATGGCACAAACGCGGCGTAGGCACCGAAACCGTTAGTGGCGCCAGTCTTGTTGTACCAGGCGGCAGGCAGCACGGGCAGGGCTGGTTGCAGCCGCGTGGTGGCCTGCGGTTCGCGAATCATCTGGACGCTGTTGCCCGCTTCGAGGGTAGACAGGGTGACGGGGTAGGGGTAGCGCTCCCAGCCCAGGCCTTGAGTCATCGGCCCCACCTGGAAGTAGCCTTGCTGGGTGATGGCGGTGGCTTTTGCCAGCGCTGGGGGCAGGCCCTCAGGCTGCATGTGCAGGCGCACGTAGCGCAGCAGGTCGCTGGCGCTGGTCTTGATCCCGTAAGCCTCATCGGCGTAGGGGCCGGGGCCCACGCGTACGGGTTTGTCGGCGGCGTCATAGCCTTGGGCATACAGCCCCTCGGCGCTGGCCGGGACATCCAGGTAGGTGCTTTCCAGGCCCATTTTCGCCAGCAGGCCTTCGCTCATCAGGGTGGAAAACCCCTGGTGCTGCGCGCGGGCAGCAAGGTCGCCAAACAAACCCAGGCTGGGGTTGGAATAGCAGCGCCGGGTGCCGGGCTGGGCACGGGGCTGCCAGTGACGGAAGAAGTCGACCACCTGCTGTGGCGTCTGCACGGCATCCGGGAATTGCAGGGGCAGGCAGTCGGCACTGTAGGCGCCCAGGTCCAGCACGCTGGCATCACCGATGGGCGCCCCGGCCAGTGCCGGGTGATAACGCTTGGCCGGGGCAGCGAGGTCCAGCTTGCCCTCGGCACTGGCCAGCGCGGCAAGGGTGGCGGTGTAGGTCTTGCTCAGCGAGCCGATCTCGAACAGCGTGTCCCGGCTGACTGGCACGTTGTCGGCCTTGCTGGCCACGCCATAGCTGAAGTAATGCGCATGGTCGCGGGCGTAGATAGCCACGGCCATGCCGGTGATGCCCTGCGCTTGCATCAGCGGGCGGATGACCTGGTCGACCTTGGCCTGCAACTGGTCGTCGGCCCGGGCAGTGGCTTGGCCGAGGGTGAGGGTGATGGCAGCGGCAAGTGCGGCCAGGCGAGGAGGGGGCATGGGCGGGTCCTTTACGGGAACGTGTCCGTTGAGCGATACCGGTGGGGGTTCCGGCGTTAGCGGCGCAAAGCCGAAAACCTTATCGTCTGCCCTTGCACAATGACAAGACGGAAGCAGTGATGAAGTATTTGCGCATGTTATTCGACAATTTCACCCTGGCCTTGCTCGGGGTGGTGCTGATTGCCACGGTGCTGCCGTGCTCGGGCGACGGCGCGGTGTACTTCGGCTGGCTGACCAACCTGGCCATCGGCCTGCTGTTCTTCCTGCATGGCGCCAAGCTGTCGCGCGAGGCGATCATTGCCGGTGCCGGGCACTGGCGCCTGCACCTGCTGGTGTTCTCCTGCACCTTCGTCATGTTCCCGCTGCTGGGCCTGGCTTTCAAGCCGCTATTCGTGCCGCTGGTGGGCAACGAGCTTTACCTGGGCGTGCTCTACCTGTGTGCCTTGCCGGCCACCGTGCAGTCAGCCATCGCTTTCACCTCGCTGGCCCGCGGTAACGTGCCGGCGGCCATCTGCAGTGCTGCGGCGTCCAGTTTGCTGGGCATTTTCCTGACGCCGTTGCTGGTGGTGATGCTGCTGGGCGCCAGCGGTGATACCGGCTCCGGTCTGGATGCGGTGCTGAAGATCACCTTGCAGCTGCTGGTGCCATTCGTGGCCGGGCAGATTGCGCGGCGCTGGATTGGCGCCTGGGTCAAGCGCAATGCCCGCTGGCTCAAGGTGGTCGACCAAGGGTCGATCCTGCTGGTGGTTTACACCGCGTTCAGCGAGGCGGTGGTCACCGGGCTGTGGCACACCGTATCGCCACAGCACCTCGCCGGGTTGTTTGCCGTGTGCGGGATCCTGCTGGCGGTGGTGTTGTTCGGCACCCGCCTGCTGGGCAAGGCGCTGGGCTTTGATCTGGAGGACCGCATTACCATCCTGTTTGCCGGCTCGAAGAAAAGCCTGGCGACTGGTGTGCCGATGGCCCAGGTGCTGTTCGTGGGCAGTGGCATTGGTGCCATGATCCTGCCGTTGATGCTGTTCCACCAGATTCAGCTGATGGTTTGTGCAGTACTGGCGCAGCGGTATGCCAGCCGGGAGGAGGGGGCGGAACAGATGTCGGCGCGGTCCTGACGGGGGAGGGCTGCCGCAGCAGCCCATTCTTATCTGGCCTGCCCTGAGCCGCGCTCGCGCAGCGCCTTCGCCACCTCGGCCTCGACTTTGTAGGCCGGCGCTTCAAGCTCGTCGTAGTTGCGCGTGTAGCGCCGGGCGAACTCGTCCACGCCCAGCGCCTGATACTGCTGCACATGCTTGAGCTCGTGCGCCCATAAGGCCACATTGTCCTCGGCATCGCTGCCGCGGCGGAAGATGATCGTGTCGATCAACGTCACGGCATTCACGTCGGGGTTTTGCAACATCACATTGGCTGCACTCATCTGCTGTTCGTCACCGACCCGATAACGCACCGCGTCGAGCACCGCAAAGTCATACCAGGGTTCGAGCTGTGCCCGT
>NZ_JABMCN010000021.1:24936-33182 GCF_013179515.1 Pseudomonas sp. CM27 | reverse complement strand
TTCCTGGGTGGCGGCACCCAGTTCGTTGATTGCCGCAGCCACGCTGTTGGTGCGCATGCTCTGCTCTTCAGAGCCGCTGATCGACGCGTTGGAGGCGCTGACCACTTTCTCCGACAGGTCATGCACCAGGCGGGTGGCGGATGAGACTTCGCTGATGGACGCATGGATCCGTTCGACAAAGCGGTTGAACGAGGTCGCCAGTTCGCCGAACTCGTCCTTGTTCTGCACGGCCAGGCGACGCGTCAGGTCGCCTTCGCCCTCGGCGATGTCGCGCATGGCGCGGCCCATGGTGGTCAGCGGGCTCATCAGTACCGGAATCAGCAGGCCGAGCAGGCCGGCGATGGCCGCGACGGCAATCAACATGGCAATGATCGCCGAGGTGCGGAACTGGCTGAGCGCGGCGTAAGCCTTGTCCTTGTCGATCGACAGGCCGATGTACCACTGCGCCGATGGCAGGCCGGCCACCGGGGCGAAGGAGATGATGCGGTCCTGGCCATCGAGGGTGACATCCTGCATGCCGGCGGCAACCCGCAGGTTGCTGCCCGGGTAGATGTCCTTGAGGTTTTTCATCACCTGGTCTTTGTTCGGGCTGACGATCACCTGGCCATTGCTGTCGGCCAGGAAGGCGTGGCCGATGCCGCCGAAATCGACCGAGTTGATGATCTCGACCAGGGTGTCGAGGGTCACGTCGCCACCGACCACACCGATCAGCTGGCCATTGTCGCTGCTCTTGACCGGCGTGGCGATGGTTACCATCAGGCCGCCGACCGCGCCCTGGTAGGGGGCCGTCAGCACCGTCTGCCCGGCGCTGGCTGCGGCGCCATACCAAGGGCGCTGGCGCGGGTCGTAACCGGCGGGCATCTGGGTATCCGGGCGCTGGGTGAACACACCGTTGGCCTGGCCCAGGTAGGTGAACAGGAAATTACGCGTGTAGGAAGGCTGCTCGATCAGGCCGGCCAAGGTGTCGCCGGCGCCTTGCTGGCCGATGTCCTGGGCCAGGTTTTCCAGCACCAGGATGCGCCCGCTCATCCAGTTCTGCACGCTGCTGGCGGTCAGGGCACCGGATTGCTCCACCGAGGCTTCGATGTTCTGGCGGATGGTGTTGCGTTGCAGGTAGTCGTTGTAGAGCGTGAACAGGGCAAATGCCAGGACCACGACGCCGCAGGCGCTGAGCAGGATCTTGTGGCGAAATTTCAGGTTCATGTTTCGAGACCTTGAGCCAATGAGGGGAGGGCGCAGCGCGCTCATGACGCATTGCGGGGCCTATCGACCGGGATATCGGCTCAAGGGGTAAAATATTGAAGCGCCTACAGAAATTTCTTACAGGCGTTTCGACAGACGGTAATCATGGCTTGCCCAGTTGTTCGATCAACAGGCGTGCGGCCTGCTGCAGCGGCTGTTGTTTGCGCCAGAAGATGTGCACTGGTAACTGGAGTTCATTGCGTGTATTGCGAAAATCCAGACGTACCAGGCGCCCCCTGGCGATCAGCGGCGCTACCCGCGACGACGGCAGGTCGCCCCAGCCCAGGCCGGTTTCGACCATCTGCAGGGCCAGGTCGAAGCTGTCGGTAGACCAGTGCGTGGCGCCGATCAACGGGCGCGGGTCAGTCAGTGGCAGGTCACGGCTGCGTACCAGGATCTGCCGCACCCGGGTCAGGTCCTCCAGGTACTGGATTCGCCCCTCGCGCAGGGCGGGGTGGGCCGGCGACAGAGTTGCCACCAGCGACTCCATGCCGATGTGCTGAAAGCCGCGCCGGGCATCGACCTGCAGGCCGGCAAAGGCTACACAAAGGTCTACGCGGCCGCTGTCCAGCAACTGCAAGGCTTCCTCTTGCGGGGCGCTGAGCAGGGCGATGTCCAGCAACGGGTGACGCTCACCGAGGCGGGCAATGGCTGCCAGCAGCGGGCGGTGGTCGATGTCTGGCACCACGGCCAGCGTCAGACTGCTTTCCAGCCCCTGCGACAATTCCAGGGCATGTGCCTGCAGCAGCCCCAGCTGTTCGGCAATCAGTCGGGCGTGTGGCTCCAGGGCCAGCGCTTGTGCTGTAGCCCGAACTTCACGCGAGCCACGCTCGAACAGGCTGTAACCCAGTTCGGCCTCAAGGTTGCCAATAGCCATGCTCACGGCGGACGGCACCCGCTGCAGGGCTCGTGCGGCGGCAGAAAACGAACCGCGGTCAAGCACGGCGAGAAACAGCTGGATGTTGTCGCTGGAAAAATTCATGTCAGGCTCCTGTCAGTAGATCTGACAGCTGCTGACTTTTGCTGTCAAGCAGCGTGAAGCATTATCGCACCGCTTTTGTCATTCAGAGGAAACTCCCGATGCAGGGAATGAAACGCAAACTGGTCTACGTGACTTTCTATGAACTGATCGGGCTGTGCATGTCGACCCTCGGGCTGGCCTACCTGGCGGATACCCAGGCCTCCCATACCGGGCCGCTGGCGGTGATGATCACTACCATCGCTATGCTCTGGAACCTGATCTACAACACCCTCTTCGAGTACTGGGAGAGCCGCCAGGCCAAGCGTGGGCGCAGCGTGGCGCGGAGGGTGGCGCATGCCATCGGCTTTCAGCTGACCCTGGTGGTGTATCTGATCCCGCTGATCGCCTGGTGGCTCGGAATGACGCTGGTCGAGGCGTTGCTGGTGGACATGGCGTTCATTGTGCTGATCCCTTGCTACACCTTTGCCTACAACTGGGCGTTCGACCGGATGTTCGGGTTGCCAAATTCGGCCCTGGCCTCGGCCTGATCGGGCCGGCACAGGCAACCGCTAAGGCAGGCGGATGATCAAAGGCTCCTGCCGCTGCTTCACCGGCTGCTCCACAGGCTGCTCAAGCGGCCGTGGTGCACTGGCCAGCAAACTGTCCTCAACCTGCCCCGACAGGTAATACACGCCCGCCATGGCCCCGCTCTGGCGGTTTTCCATCAGCTCTTGCCATTCCTGGTTCAACGCCACGTTGAGGATCACCCGCAGCTGCTCGACCATCTGCGGCTGCTCGCGATCATGGGTCATCATCCCGTAGCCCGCCGCCGCAATCGAGATCATAGCACCCGCCACCTTGCCCACCGCTGACGCCACGGCACTGGCGATGCCCCGCGGGGCCAGGGTAGCCCCAAGCTTCTCACTGGCCTGGGTGGCCACCGAACTCAAACCCACATCGGTGTTACCCGGGCCTTTGCTGGCCTGCTGATGCAAATGCTGGCGCATGGCTTGCCAGGCCGGCTGCTGGTCCAGCGACTGGGCCCGCAGCAGCTGATACAGGCTGGCATTGCGTGCGTCCGGCGGCCCCAGGTTGATGGCGGGGATGCGGTTGAGGCGCTGGCTGAACTGCTCGGGCGGCGCGTTGTAGCGGCTGGTGATGGCCGGTAGCTGTTGGCCGAGCAGTTGCAGATAGAGCTCGCAGGCACGGTCGCGAATACCCTCCGGGTTGATCTGCTCGGCCACCGGCTCGATCACCCGCTCGTGGTACTGCTCCTGCAGGTACAGCGCCAGGCGCTTTTCTGCAGGCTCCCGGCCCTTGCCACTGTCAAGCTTGTACCAGGCTACTTTCAAGGTCAGCCACTGCTGGGTCCAGTAGCCGGTGAACCAAGGGATGAAGTCGCTTTCGGTGCGTTGCTGCACCTGCTCCTTCCACACCCGCATCGAGCGCCGGGCATAGTCGTTGGCCGAGCCCGCAGCGCCGGCCGAGGCATCGATCAGATCCTGGTCGATGCGTTGCCAGGCGTCGGGGGTGAGCACCGCCGGCGGTGGTGGGGCAGGCGGGCGCTTGCCCGCGCAGGCGACAAGCGCCAGCAGCAGGCACAACAGCAGAGGGATACGAGAACTCACGCAACCGCCTCCCTGGTAGAGGCTGGGGTGGTTCTCGGAGTATAGGGTGGGGTTGCAGTCGCCGCTGCGCAGCCCATCGCCTGCCCGACGCGTTCCCTCTGTAGGAGCGGCCTTGTGTCGCGATGGGCCGCAAAGCGGCCCCAGGCTCTCAGCTGCGCAGCAGATATTGCCGGGGCCGCGTTACGGCCCATCGCGACACAAGGCCGCTCCTACACAAGTAGCTGGATTGTGAATGGGTCATCCCAGGTCGAGCTTTTCTTCCAGGCGGTCCAGGTGCCTGTGCATCAGCCCCAATGCCGCTTCGGCGTCGCCTTGCTCCACAGCATCGATGATCGCCGCATGCTCTTCCCACGCGCAGTGGTCACAGCACGGTGACTCATAGCGCGCGATGATCAGCGAGGTCATCGGCACCAAACCGTTCAGAAACCGCGCCAGTGGCGCATTGGCGGCCACCTGCGCCAGTTTCAGGTGAAACTCCCCGCCCAGGCGGATCGCCGCGCAACGCTCGCCGCTCTCATGATGCTGGCGCTCACGCTCCACCAGTTGCCGTAGCTGGCGTACCTGCGCCGGCCGGGCGCGTTGGGTTGCCAGGGTGATCAGCGTGGTTTCGGCCAGGCGCCGGGCGCTGAGCACCTGGCGCGCCTGGTCCGGGTCGGGTGCGGCCAGGTGTGCGGTGTGGCTGGGGCGCTGCACCACCACCTGCTGGTCGGACAGGCGCCCCAGCACGCGACGGATCACGGTGCGGCTGACACCAAAGGCATGGCCCAGCGCCTGTTCGGGCAGCAGGCTGCCAGGCGGCAGGCGTTGTTCGAGAATGGCATCGAACAGCCGCGGGTAGATCTGCTCGGCCGACAGGCGGGTTTCGCCTGCCGCAAGCAGGGCAGGCAAGTGGGGGGCGGCGTTCATGGTCGCTCTCCTGGGGTCATGGATGCGGGTGTTCGTCCGGGATGTTCAGCGCTATGCCCATGCGCAGCCCTTCGGCCAGGATGTGCTGGCGCATCTGGGCACTGGCCTGGGCGCTGTTGCGTTCACGTATGGCACGTACCACGGCTTCGTTTTCTTTCAGCCGGGCCGCCAGGTGTTCGGGCGAGTTGCGCAGCATGTCGGCGCTTTGCTTGAGGGCATTGCCGGTCTGCTGCACCACGCTCTGGAAGATCGGGTTGGTGGTCAGGGCGAACAGCGCCTGATGGAAGGCGATGTAGGCCGAGACCCCGGCTTCGCTGTCATCGGCCTCCAGCGCTTCGCGCATGTCCATCAGGGTCAGGCGCAACTGGCCGATATCCTGGCTATTGGCTGATTGCGCCACCAGCCCGACGATGAACGGTTCAAGGGTGTAGCGCAGCTCCAGCACATCGGCCAGGCTGGCTGCGGCGCTGGTTTCCAGGCCCGGCTCCTGGGCGGCGGCGTCGGCATCCAGCACCAGCACGCCTTTGCCCGGCAACGAGCGCACCAGGCCCTGGGTTTCCAGCACGGTCACCGCTTCGCGCAGGCTTGGGCGGCTGATACCCAGTTGCTCGGCCAGGTCGCGCTGGCCCGGCAGCATGTCGCCGCTGCGCCATTGGCCACGGGCCAGGGCCTGGCGGAGCTTTTCCACCACTGAGTTGACGACGGTCGATGAGCTGATCACGGTTCGCTCCTGGAAGGGCCGGCATCAGTGCCGGCCACGTTCACTCAGAATTCCTGTTGATGGACATTGGGCTGTTTGCGCGGCGTGGGGGCGAAGCCGAGCTTGCCGTCGAGCACGTTCTGCGCACGTTCAAGGTCGATGTCCTTCTCCCAGCGGGCGATGGCCACGGTGGCGACGCAGTTGCCGATCAGGTTGGTCAGCGCACGGCCAATGCCCATGAACCAGTCCACCGCCAGCACCAGCACCAGGCCGACCACCGGAATCGCCGGTACCGCGGTCAAGGTGGCGGCAAGAATCACCAAGGCCGAGCCTGGGATGCCGTGAGCACCCTTGGAAGTCACCAACGACACCAGCAGGATGGTCAGCAGGTCGGTCATTTCCAGCGGCGTGCCAGTGGCGTTGGCAATGAACACGATGGCCAGGGTCAGGTAGATGGAGAAGCCGTCAAGGTTGAACGAGTAGCCGGTAGGGATAACCAGGCCGACGGTGGAGCTGCCGATGCCCAGGTGCTCCAGTTTGCGCATGATTTGTGGCAGCACGGCGTCGGAGGACGCGGTGCCAAGGACGATGGTCAGCTCTTCACGCAGGTACTTGATCAGTGGCAACAGCTTCAGGCCCGACAGGCGCATCACCGTGCCCAGCACGACCAGGACGAAACCGGCGCAGGTCAGGTAGAACAGTGCCACCAGGCCACCCAGGTGCTGCAGCGACTCCAGGCCGTACTTGCTGGTGGTAAAGGCGATGGCGCCGAATACGCCAATCGGCGCCAGGCGCACGATCATGCCCATGATCCGGAAGATCACATGGCTCAGTTCGTTGATCAACCGCGAAATCCCGGCGGCCGAGTCCCCGACCAGGTTCAGCGCACTGCCGAACAGCACCGAGAACAGCAGCACCTGCAGAATGTTGTTGTCAGCAAAGGCACCGATCACCGAGGTGGGGATCAGGTCCATGAAGAACGCCGTGGCACCGTGGATGTGCTGGCCACGCTCGGCCAGGCTGCTGGCATCGGCGCTGGACAGCTGCTCCAGGTGGATGTTGGCACCACTGCCAATGCCACTGCTGAAGGCGAAGATCAAGCCGATCACCAGGGCGATGGTGGTCAGCACTTCGAAATAGATCACCGATTTCAAGCCGATGCGCCCGACCTTTTTCAGGTCACCCGCGCCGGAAATACCGCTGACCACCACGCAGAACACGATCAGGCCGATCAACATCTTGATCAGCTTGATGAAGCCGTCGCCGAGGGGTTTGAGTTGCAAGGAAAGGTCGGGGAAGCTGAGGCCGCAGGCAATGCCGAGGGCAAGGCCGAGCACGACTTGCAGGAATATCGAACGCGAGCACCATTTGAGCATGGAAGTGATCTCTGATCGGTGTCCTTGCTTCGGTAGCCGCACGGGGCGAAAGAGCGCAGGACTTAATTATTGTGGTCTTACCGGTTTGTTCAGCGCCAGGCCATAAAAGCGCGAAAAATCCGAGATTGCAAGGCTTTTTGGCCTTACCGGTCTGACCAGTTGTGGGGCAACTCGGCCCACCAGGCTCTAGTTCGGTGCGCACCGCAATCGGAATGCACAGAAAACAGTTCAGGGCATGGCCGGAGCCTGGTTGCAGGTTGCAATCCGCTTGCCAATCGCCGAGCCAGCCTCGACTTTTTTGATAACGCCATGATTCGTAAGGTTTATTTGCATTATGTGGCTGAAATCGTAGAATCCGCGCCCGACCGGGCAGTCAGCAACGGGCCGTTTGCGGGAAAATCCTCCCGACCCCGCCCCAAGCTGGCGCCTGGCGTTCAAATGAATGGAGTCTCATCGTGCGCCTCAACCTCCCGGTCACCCCGGTCGAGCAACGTTTCCCCCCTGGTCAGCGGCTGATTTCCGCCACTGATACCGCCAGCCTGATCACCTACTGCAACCCCGAATTCACTGCCATCAGCGGTTACAGCGAGGCCGAACTGATCGGCAGCCCGCACAACCTGGTGCGCCATCCGGACATGCCACCGGCGGTGTATGCGCTGATGTGGCGTTACCTGAAGGCCGGCAAGAGTTGGATGGGCATCGTCAAGAACCGCTGCCGCAACGGCGACTACTACTGGGTCAACGCCTACGTCACCCCCATCCTCGAAGGCGGGCGGGTGGTTGGCTACGAGTCGGTGCGGGTGTGCCCCACACGTGAGCAGGTGGCCCGCGCCGAGGCCCTGTATGCTCGGCTGCGCAACGGCCAACCGGCCTTGTCGGCAGCGCACCGGCTGGGCTCGCTGGCTCAGGCCCTGGCCTTGCCACTGGCGGGTGGGCTGCTGGCGGTGGGTGCCAACCAGCTGTGGCCCGGCTTTCCGGGGCAGGGCCTTGCAGCGGGCCTGTTCCTGGCCTACGGCTTGTGGGCGCGCAACGCCGTCGGACGGCAGTTGCAGCAGGTTGTGCAGGGCGCCGAGGGCACCTTCGCCGACCCGGTCGCAGCCTTGACCTACAGCGACTTGCCAGGTGCTGCGGGGCAACTGCAAGTGATGCTGATCAGTGAGGAGGCACGGCTGAAAACCGCGTTGACCCGCTTGAGCGACCTGGCCGGGCAAATGGCCGTGGCCGCCCATGATGCCGGGCAATTGTCACGCGGCACCGAAGCGGCATTGCTGGACCAGCGCGCCGAAACCGACCTCAGCGCCACGGCGATGAACCAGATGGCTGTTTCCATCGGCCAGGTGGCCAACCACGTACAGCTGACTGCCGCCGAGGCGCACACCGCGCACCTGCTGGCGGCGCAGGGCAGCCAGGTGGCCGATGCCAGTGGCGCGGCC
>NZ_JABMCN010000021.1:0-24837 GCF_013179515.1 Pseudomonas sp. CM27 | reverse complement strand
CGATGAACCAGATGGCTGTTTCCATCGGCCAGGTGGCCAACCACGTACAGCTGACTGCCGCCGAGGCGCACACCGCGCACCTGCTGGCGGCGCAGGGCAGCCAGGTGGCCGATGCCAGTGGCGCGGCCATCCGCACCCTGGCCAGCACCGTGACCCAGATCAACCAGGCGGTCAGCCACCTGGCTGGTCAGACCGGCGCCATCGCCGACGCCGCCGGGATGATCCGCAGCATTGCCGAGCAGACCAACCTGCTGGCGCTCAACGCGGCCATCGAGGCCGCGCGTGCGGGCGAGCATGGCCGCGGTTTTGCCGTGGTCGCCGATGAGGTGCGGGCACTTGCCGACAAGACCCGCCAGTCGACCTTGCACATCCAGGCCATCATCGACGCCCTGCGCAGTGGTGCCGAGGAGGCTGTGGAAATTGCCAGCCAAGGTATCATCGGGGCCGAGCAGGGCGTTGCCCAGGTGCAGGAGGCCCGGCAGGCACTGCATGGCATTCGTGACGCGGTGCAGCGTATCAGCGACATGAGCCAGCAGATGGCCACGGCCTCGCAGCAGCAATCGGCAGTGGCCGAAGACGTTTCGCGGCAGATCAATGGCGTGGCCGGCATTGCCCGGCACAGCGCCAGCAGCGCCAACGCCGCCGCTTCGCGTGGCGCCGAACTGGAGCAGGTGTGCGCCGGATTGCGTGCCCTGGTGGAGCGCTTCAACCGCTAAGGCAGGATGCTTTATGGATGACAACTACCGCGCGGCCGTGGATGCGGCTGCGATTTTTTCCGAAACCGACCTGCGGGGCAACATCACCTACGTCAACCAGCAGTTCTGCAGCATCTCGGGCTACAGCCGCGAAGAACTGCTGGGCGCCAACCACCGCATCCTCAACTCCGGCCTGCACGAGCCGGCGTTTTTCGTTGGCATGTGGCGGGCGCTGGCTGCGGGCGGGGTATGGAAGGGCGAGATCTGCAACCGCGCCAAGGACGGGTCGCTGTATTGGGTGGACAGCACCATGGTGCCGCTGGTCGACCCAGCCACCGGCCAGGTGCGCAAGTACGTGTCGATCCGCTTCGACGTCACCGAGAAGCGCCAGCTGCTGCATACCTTGCAGTGGCGGGTGGGCCATGATGTGCTCACCGGTCTGCCCAATCGTGCCTACCTGTCCGAACTGCTGAACCAGGCCTTGGCATACTCGCGCCAGGAGCACAGCCCGCTGGCGGTATGCATGCTGGACCTTGATGGTTTCAAGGCGGTCAATGACGGCTATGGGCATGCCATGGGGGATTTGCTGCTGATGGAGGTGGCGCAGCGGCTGAAGAACATCCTGCGTGGCGGTGATGCCGTGGCCCGGTTGTCGGGGGATGAATTCGTGCTGATCCTGCGCGATATGAATGACGACCGCCATCTGCATGGGGCCCTGCGTCGGGTGCTGCGCGCACTGGCGGCGCCCTATGAGGTGCGCGAACAGACCTTGGCGCTAAGTGCCAGCATCGGCGTTACCCTGTACCCCCAGGATGACGAAGACGCTGACACCCTGGTGCGCCATGCCGACCAGGCGATGTACGTGGCCAAGCAGCGCGGGCGCAACCGCTATCACCTGTTCGACGTGTCCCAGGAGCTGGAGCTCAAGGCCACCCACCAGACCGTGGCGCATGTGCGCCGGGCGCTGAACAACGGTGAGATGTGCGTGTACTACCAGCCCAAGGTCAACCTGCGCACGGGCCAGGTCCTCGGCTTCGAGGGCCTGCTGCGCTGGCAACGGCCCGGCCATGGGCTGGTGCTACCCGGCGACTTCCTGCCCTGGGTCGAGCAGACCGACCTGATCGTCGAAATCGGCGAGTGGGTGCTCGAACAGGCGCTGCACCAATTGCAGTCCTGGCAGCGCCAGGGCCGGTCTTGGTCACTGAGCGTGAATATTGCTGCACGGCATTTGCAGCGCAGCGACTTTGCCGAACGTTTGCAGCAACTGCTGGCGGCGTACCCCGAGGTGGCGCCGGCGCGGCTGGATCTGGAAATCGTCGAGTCGGTGGCCATCGACAACCTGCAGCACGTCAGCCGCTGCCTCGATGCCTGCCGTGCACTGGGCGTGTGCTTTTCGCTGGATGACTTCGGCACCGGTTATTCGTCGTTGAGCTACCTGAAGCGTTTGCCGACCCAGACGATCAAGATCGACAAGTCGTTCGTGCGCGACATCCTGCATGACCAGGACGACCTGGCGCTGACTGCAGCGGTGATCGGCCTGGCCCGGGCATTTGGCCGTGAGGTGATTGCCGAGGGGCTGGAGAGTGTCGAGCACGGCCGGGTGCTGATGGGCCTGGGTTGCGAGCTGGCGCAGGGGTACTGCATAGCCCGGCCGATGCCGGCGTCTGAGGTGGAGGCCTGGGCGCAGGCTTACCGGCAGCCGGCGCAATGGCGCGAGTGTTGAGTTGCCGGGTTTGCCGCCAGATCATCAGCCCCCACGCAGCCGCTTGTAAAGCGTGGTACGGCTGATCCCCAGCCTGCGTGCCACCGCCGACAGGTTGCCATCGGCTTGTGCCACCAGCACCTGCAAGTCCTCACCCTCGGTCGCAAGCACCACCGGCACCTGCGACTCGGCCAGAAAACCCGCGGGCAGGTGTTCCAGCCCGACCGGGGCGTTGCCGGCCAAGGCCAGCGCTACCTGCAGCACACTCCCCAGTTCACGCAGGTTACCCGGCCAAGGGTGCTGGTCGAGCAGGTCGATAATGCCCGCTGGCAGCCGCGCAGGTTGCCCTGGGTCGCGGTAGCGCGCATGCAGCTGCTCTATCAATGCCCGCCGGTCAGCGCGCTCGCGCAGTGGCGGCAACACCAGCGCCAGGCCGGCGATGCGGTAGTACAGATCCTGGCGGAAGCGCCCGGCACGCACCTCGTCGGCCAGGTCGCGGTTGCTTGCCGACACCACCCGGATATCCACCGTCACCGGTTCGCCGCTGCCCAGCGGCTGGATGCTGCGCGACTGCAGTACGCGCAGCAGGCGGGCCTGGGTGGGCAGTGGCATGTCGCCGATCTCGTCGAGAAACAGGATGCCGTGGTCGGCCTTGCGGATCAGCCCCGGATTGCCCTTGTGGTGGGCACCGGTGAATGCCCCTTTGTCGTATCCAAACAACTCCGACTCCACCAGCTCGGCCGGGATTGCCGCACAGTTAACGGCGACCAGGGGCTGGTTGGCGCGGCTGCTGGCGCGGTGCAGGTCATTGACGAACACTTCCTTGCCGACGCCGGTTTCACCCTGTACCAGCACCGGGATGTCCTTTTCCAGCAGCAGTCCGGCCTGGGTCAGTGCCTTTTCCAGGCGCGGCTCGCCTTTGCAGCGGGAAGTGGCCGTGCGTGGGGGCTGCCACAGGCAATGAAAGCGGTTGCGCCCGGTGGCCTGCAGGGCGAAGGCCTGTTGCCGCGGATGGCTGAGCAAGTGCTGCAGGGGCAACTGGAACAACTGCTCGATGTTCTGCTGCAGCGGGTTGCTGCCCAGCAGGCTGTCGGCCCGGTGATTGGCGGCCAGCACCTGCCCGCGCTCATCGAACACCAGCAGGCCGGCCCAAGGGCTGTCGAGGTTGTCGGAGGCGCTGTTGAAGAGCAGTTGCGCGTGCTGGTCGGCGTGCTCGGCGAGGATCAGGCGGTTTTCCAGGCTTTGGCCCATCATGCGCACCAGGCCCAGTGTCTGGCTGGCCGGCAGGTAGCCGTCACTGGCCACGTCCAGCCCCCCCACCAATCGCCGGGCGGCGTCGAACAGCGGGGCGGCGGCGCTGGACAGGTAGCGGTTCTGCCGCAGGAAGTGTTCGTCCTGGCCAACGTGGATCGCTTCGGCGCAGACCAATGCGGTGCCCAGGGCGTTGGTGCCCACGCCACGCTCGTGCCAATGGGCGCCGGCGCTGAACCCATGCTGCTGGCGTGGCTCGATGAACCGCCGCGAACCCCAGGTGTCGAGCAGGCAGCCGCTGGCGTCGGCCAGCATCACCAGGTAGCTGGCGTTGCCCAGCAGGTGCGTGTATTGCGGCAGCACCTCCTCGCGAGTCAGACGCAGGAGTGCCTGACGCCGCTCCAGCAGGGCACCGAGTTCGGCGCGGCTCAGGCAGTCGAAGTCCGGTGCGTGCTGGGGTTGCAGACCGTGTTCACGGCAGCGGACCCAGGAGGCCTGGATCAGCTGGGAATGGGTCGAAGCGGATGCGTCCATGGGCCTGTCCTGTGTGGTTATTGTCATGGGCCGACCGCTGTTCAGTGTTGTGCACGAGTGTTCATTGTCAAACCGGCGAGTGTTCAGTTGTGCAGCCATTGTGTTCACTTGTGAACCGGTGATTTGCCGGGCTTGCCGCGTTCGCCCCGGGCCAGAGCGGCGCGGCGCAACTGGCACGGAACTGGCTGTGCCCGGCAGACAACAACTACAGAAAGGCCACGCCATGTCCCTGGTGCTGGAGCAAGTCAGCCGCAGCGTCGACAACCAGGCCTGGGTCGTCGATGCCTCACTGCGTTTCGAGCCTGGGTCGTTCAATGTGCTGCTGGGCCGCACCCTGGCCGGCAAGACCAGCCTCATGCGCCTGATGGCCGGGCTCGACCGCCCGGACTGCGGGCGTGTATTGATGGATGGCCAGGACGTGACCGGCGTGCCGGTGCGCCAGCGCAATGTGTCGATGGTGTATCAGCAGTTCATCAACTACCCGACCCTCAGTGTCTACGAGAACATTGCCTCGCCGTTGCGCCAGGCGCACATGGCCGAAGCGGAGATTCGCCGGCGGGTGCAGGAAACCGCCGAGATGCTGCGTATCGAAGCCTACCTGCAGCGCCTGCCACTGGAGTTGTCCGGCGGTCAGCAGCAACGCACGGCGATGGCCCGGGCGCTGGTCAAGGATGCCTCGCTGATCCTCTTCGACGAGCCTTTGGTCAACCTCGACTACAAGTTGCGCGAGGGTCTGCGCCAGGAATTGCGCGAGCTGTTTGCGGCGCGCCATTGCATCGCCGTGTACGCCACCACCGAGCCCAACGAGGCGCTGGCGCTGGGTGGCACCACCACCCTGGTGCACGAGGGCCGTATCGTCCAGAGCGGGCCCACCGCCGAGGTCTATCAGCGCCCTGGCAGCGTGCTGGCCGCCGAGCTGTTTTCCGAGCCGCCGATCAACCTGGTGCCTGGCCGAATCAGCGGTAATGAGGTGAGCCTGGCCCAGGCGGTGCACTTTGCCCGCAGTGCCGACTTGCAGCAGCTTGGCGAGGGCGACTACCGCTTTGGCGTGCGCCCCAGCCATATCACCCTGGTGCCGGCCCACGACGACGACCTGGAACTGGCGGTGTCGGTTGAGCTGGCCGAGATCAGTGGCTCGGAGACTTTCCTGCATGTGCGCAACGAACACTGGCGAATGATCCTGCACCTGCCCGGGGTGCACGAATACCAGGTGGACACGGCGATCCGCGTGTTCATCCCCACCCACAAGCTGTTCGTCTTCGACAGCACCGGTGCGCTGGTGCAGGCACCCGGCCTGCGCCAGACAAGGAGAGGGTGATGGCCGAAATTCGCCTGCGCCAACTGGCCCATAGCTATAGCCGCCACCCTGCCAGCGAGGCGGACTATGCCTTGCATGCGTTGGAACATGTGTGGGAGCAGGGCGGTGCCTATGCCTTGCTCGGGCCGTCGGGCTGCGGCAAGTCCACCTTGCTCAACATCATCTCCGGCCTGCTGACCCCGTCCCATGGCGAGGTGTTGTTCGACGGCAAGCCGGTCAATCAGCTGTCGCCGCAGGCGCGCAACATTGCCCAGGTTTTCCAGTTCCCGGTGGTGTACGACACGATGACGGTGTTCGACAACCTGGCGTTCCCGTTGCGTAACCAGGGGCTGGACGAACCCCGGGTGCGAGCCCGGGTAGCGGAAATTGCCGAGGTACTCGACCTGGGAGCCGTGCTGCGCAAGAAGGCGCGCAACCTCAGCGCTGATGAAAAGCAGAAAGTTTCCATGGGCCGTGGCCTGGTCCGCGACGATGTGTCGGCGATCCTGTTCGACGAGCCGCTGACGGTGATCGACCCGCACCTGAAGTGGAAGCTGCGACGCAAGCTGAAGCAGATCCACGAGCAGTTCAACATCACCATGATCTATGTCACCCACGACCAGCTGGAGGCCTCCACCTTCGCCGACAAGATTGCGGTGATGCACGGCGGGCGCATCGTCCAGTTCGGCACGCCGCGCGAACTGTTCGAGCGGCCGCGGCACACCTTCGTTGGCTACTTCATCGGCAGCCCGGGAATGAACCTGATCGAGGTACGCGCCGACGCCCAAGGGGTGGTGTTCGGCGATGTTCATCTGCCGCTGCCCGACGGCCTGCGAGAACGCTTGGCGAGCACTGCAGGCGGGCGCTTGCAGGTCGGTATCCGGCCCGAGTTCGTGCAGCTGTGGGACAGCCCGCTCGACAACACCTACCCGGCCCAGGTGCTGGATGTCGAGGACCTGGGCACCTACCGCATCGTCACGCTGGAACTGGGCGGTGTGGCGCTGAAAGCGCGCTTGAACGAAGACCGCCCGCTGCCGGAGGGGCGGGCCTGGGTCAGCCTGCCGGCGCAGTGGCTGATGCTGTATGTCGATGACCTGCTGCTGGAGCCAGGGCCATGAACAAGGTGCACAACAACAAAGCCTGGTGGCTGGTGCTGCCGGTGTTCCTGCTGGTGGCATTCAGTGCCGTGGTGCCGATGATGACGGTGGTCAACTATTCGGTGCAGGACATCTTCGACCAGTCCAACCGCTATTTCGTCGGCGCCGACTGGTACCGCCAGGTGCTGCGCGATCCGGCGCTGCACGACGCGCTGCTGCGCCAGTTCATCTATTCCGCCTGCGTGCTGCTGATCGAGATTCCACTGGGCATCGGCATTGCCCTGACCATGCCCACCAGAGGGCGTATGGCCTCGGTGTGCCTGATCGTCATGGCCATCCCGTTGCTGATCCCGTGGAACGTGGTGGGCACCATCTGGCAGATCTTCGGCCGCGCTGATATCGGCCTGCTCGGCGCCACCCTGGCCAAGCTCGGGGTCAGCTACAACTATGCCGGCGACCCCTTCGACGCCTGGCTCACCGTGCTGGTGATGGACGTGTGGCACTGGACTTCGCTGGTGGCATTGCTGTGCTACTCGGGGCTGCGGGCGATCCCCGACGTGTACTACCAGGCCGCGCGCATCGACCGCGCCTCGGGCTGGGCGGTGTTCCGCCACATCCAGTTGCCCAAGCTGAAGAACGTGCTGCTGATCGCGGTGATGCTGCGCTTCATGGACAGCTTCATGATCTACACCGAGCCCTTCGTGCTGACCGGCGGTGGGCCCGGCAACGCCACCACCTTCCTCAGCCAGACTCTCACGCGCATGGCCGTGGGGCAGTTCGACCTGGGCCCGGCGGCGGCGTTTTCGCTGGTGTACTTCCTGATCATCCTGCTGGTGTCGTGGCTGTTCTACACAGCCATGACCCATGCCGACAAGGAGTAGGCCGTGAGCACACGAAAATCGCTGGCGCTGCTGCTGTATTTCTTCTTCCTGCTGGTGCCGATCTACTGGCTGCTCAACATGTCGTTCAAAAGCAACACCGAGATCCTCGGCGGCCTCACCCTATGGCCGCAGGCGTTTACCCTCGACAACTACCGGGTGATCTTCACCGATGCCAGCTGGTACAACGGCTACCTCAACTCGCTGTACTACGTGTGCCTGAACACGCTGATTTCGCTGCTGGTGGCGCTGCCGGCGGCCTATGCCTTTTCGCGCTACCGCTTCCTGGGTGACCGCCACCTGTTCTTCTGGCTGTTGACCAACCGCATGGCGCCGCCGGCGGTGTTCCTGTTGCCGTTCTTCCAGCTGTACTCGTCGATTGGCCTGTTCGACACCCATATCGCCGTAGCCTTGGCCCACTGCCTGTTCAACGTGCCCCTGGCGGTGTGGATCCTGGAAGGATTCATGTCCGGCGTACCCAAGGAAATCGACGAAACGGCCTACATCGACGGCTACAGCTTTCCGCGCTTCTTCGTGAAGATCTTCATTCCCTTGATTGGCTCCGGCATCGGCGTCACGGCGTTTTTCTGCTTCATGTTCTCCTGGGTCGAGCTGCTGCTGGCGCGCACCCTGACTTCGGTGAATGCCAAACCGATTGCCGCAGTGATGACCCGCACGGTGTCGGCTTCGGGCATCGACTGGGGCGTGCTGGCAGCGGCGGGGGTACTCACCATTCTGCCCGGCATGCTGGTGATCTGGTTTGTACGCAACCATGTGGCCAAGGGCTTTGCCCTGGGCCGGGTGTGAGGAGGGAAACCCATGGAGTGGATGGCCTGGACCCTGCCGACGGCGCTGTTTTTTGCCGCCGTTGGCATGCTGCTGCTGGGCATGACCCTGCTCGAACTGCGCCGACCCTGTGTGCAGCGGCGGGGCTTTCTGCCGTTGGTCACCAGCCGGGGTGATCGTCTGTTCATCGGCCTGCTGGCCAGCGCCTACCTGCATCTGCTGGTGGTCGGTGTCAGCGAGTGGCCATTGTGGGTGGCCTCGCTGCTGTCGCTGGCTTGGCTGCTGGTGGTGCTGCGCTGGGGCTGAGCGAATGGCCCTGTGGGATAACTGAAACGGGAGATCACAATGTTCGATAACAAGCACAACAGGCGACATTTGACCCTGGCCGCATTGCTGGTACTGGCCAGCGTGCAGGGCACTGCCTGGGCCGACCAGTACGAAGATGCGGCAAAAAAATGGATCGGCAGCGAGTTCAAGCCATCGACCCTTACCCCTGAACAGCAGCTGGCCGAGTTGCAGTGGTTCATCAAGGCGTCCGAGCCGTTCCGTGGCATGAAGATCAACGTGGTCTCGGAAACCATTACAACCCACGAATACGAGTCCAAGGTGCTGGCCAAGGCGTTCAGCGAGATCACCGGCATCCAGCTGACCCACGACCTGCTGCAGGAAGGCGACGTGGTGGAAAAACTGCAGACCCAGATGCAATCGGACAAGAACATCTACGACGGCTGGGTCAATGACTCCGACCTGATCGGTACGCACTTTCGCTACGGGAAGGTGGAATCGATCACCGATCTGATGGCCAACGAAGGCAAGGACTACACCTCGCCGACCCTGGACCTGAAGGACTTCATCGGCATTTCCTTTACCACAGCACCTGACGGCAAGGTCTACCAACTGCCCGACCAGCAGTTTGCCAACCTGTACTGGTTCCGTGCCGACTGGTTCGAACGGCCCGAGCTGAAAGCCAGGTTCAAGGAGAAGTACGGCTACGATCTGGGCGTACCGGTGAACTGGTCGGCCTACGAGGACATCGCCAGGTTCTTCAGCGAAGACGTCAAGGAAATCGACGGCAAGCGTGTTTATGGTCACATGGACTATGGCAAGAAAGACCCATCGCTGGGCTGGCGCTTCACCGATGCCTGGTTCTCGATGGCCGGCGGAGGCGACAAGGGCCTGCCCAATGGGTTGCCGGTGGATGAATGGGGTATTCGCGTGGAGGACTGCCACCCGGTGGGCTCCAGCGTGACCCGGGGCGGCGACACCAACGGCCCGGCCGCCGTCTATGCCACCCAGAAATACGTGGACTGGATGCGCGCCTATGCGCCCAAGGAAGCCCAGGGCATGACCTTCTCCGAGGCCGGCCCGGTGCCGGCCCAGGGCAACATCGCCCAGCAGATCTTCTGGTACACCGCCTTTACCGCGGACATGACCAAGCCTGGGCTGCCCGTGGTAAATGCCGACGGCACGCCGAAATGGCGCATGGCGCCGTCGCCGAAGGGCCCGTACTGGGAGGAGGGCATGAAGCTGGGCTACCAGGACACCGGCTCGTGGACCTTCTTCAAGTCCACGCCCGAGAAGCAGCGTCTGGCGGCGTGGCTGTATGCCCAGTTCGTCACCTCGAAGACCGTATCGCTGAAAAAGACCATCGTCGGTCTCACCCCGATACGCGAGTCGGACATCAACTCCCAGGCCATGACCGACCTGGCGCCCAAGCTGGGTGGGCTGGTGGAGTTCTACCGCAGCCCGGCGCGGGTGCAGTGGACGCCCACCGGCACCAACGTGCCGGATTACCCGCGCCTGGCGCAGCTGTGGTGGAGCCACATCGCCGAGGTGGCCAGTGGCGAGAAGACCCCGCAGGAAGCCCTGGATGGCCTGGCCCGCGACCAGGACCGTATGATGGAGCGCCTGCAGCGGTCCAACGCCCAGGCCACCTGTGCGCCCAAGCTGAACCCGGAGAAGGATGCCCAGTACTGGTTCGACCAGCCCGGTGCGCCGAAGCCCAAGCTGGCCAACGAGAAGCCCAAAGGCGAGACGGTCAGCTACAACGAACTGCTGAAGTCGTGGGAGGCGGCCAGGAAGTGATCGGCTGAATACCGCGCTGGCTTCTTCGCGGGTAAACCCGCTCCCACAGTGATATCCCTGTGGGAGCGGGTTTACCCGCGAAGAGGCCGGCACAACCACGCAAAAAAAACGGGCAAAAAAAACGGCACCTGCCAGAGGTGCCGTTTTCACTTCACGCGGTATTACTTGTGCAGCTCTTGCGCCGCATACAGCGTGTTTTCCAGCAGGCACGCCCGGGTCATTGGCCCGACGCCGCCTGGCACCGGCGTGATCCAGCCCGCGCGCGGCAGGGCGGTCTCGTAGACCACGTCGCCGACCAGCTTGCCATCTTCCTGGCGGTTGATGCCCACGTCGATGACGATGGCGCCTTCCTTCACCCACTCACCTTTGACCAGCCCCGGCTTGCCGGCAGCCACGACCACCAGGTCGGCGCGCCCTACGTGGCCGGCCAGGTCCTTGGTGAAGCGGTGACATACCGTCACGGTGCAACCGGCCAGCAGCAGCTCCATGGCCATCGGCCGGCCTACGATGTTGGAGGCGCCGACGATGACCGCGTCCATGCCGTACAGGTCCTGGCCGGTGCTTTCCAGCAGGGCCATGATGCCTTTCGGGGTGCACGGGCGCAGCAGCGGGATGCGCTGGGCCAGGCGGCCGATGTTGTACGGGTGGAAACCGTCGACGTCCTTGTCCGGGCGAATGCGCTCGAGCAGCAGCGAGGCATCGAGGTGCTCGGGCAGGGGCAGTTGCAGCAGGATGCCGTCGACGGCCGGGTCATCATTGAGGCGATCGATCAGCTCGGTCAGGGCGTGCTGCGTGGTTTCGCTGGGCAGGTCGAACGCCTGCGAAATGAAGCCGACCTCTTCGCAGTCCTTGCGCTTGTGCGAGACATAGACTTGGGAGGCGGGGTCGGTGCCGACCAGGATCACCGCCAGGCCCGGCGTACGCAGGCCTTGCTGGCGACGCTCCACGACACGTTGAGCGATCTGCTGGCGCAGGCTGGCGGCGATCGCCTTGCCATCGATTAGGTGTGCAGTCATAGACGCGTGATTAACCATCGAGAAGGAAACAATAAAGAGGGCGTATTCTCGCACGACCCGCGCCAAGGGCAAAGGCGGGTGGTCGGGCAAATCCCCTAACCCCTTAAATAATTTAAATTTTTTTGAAAAAGGTGTTGACGACTTTCGGGGTCGCCTATAAGATTCGCCGCACTTGTCGGGCACAGCCTAGCACTGGTTGGCTAAGTCGGGCAGAATGAGTGGTTTGGCAGTTATCTGCCAAGTTCTTGTTCGGTTAGACTTCAAGCTTAAGCGCCCGTAGCTCAGCTGGATAGAGCATCCGCCTTCTAAGCGGATGGTCGCAGGTTCGAGTCCTGCCGGGTGCGCCATTAGGCGGCATTGGCAAGCAAGTAGGCGGTAATGCAATATGGTGGGCGTAGCTCAGTTGGTAGAGCGCCGGATTGTGATTCCGGTTGTCGTGGGTTCGATTCCCATCGTCCACCCCATATTCTTCAAAGGCGCCTCGATAGTATCTGGCGCCTTTGTTTTAAGCGTTACGCGGACGTGGTGAAATTGGTAGACACACTGGATTTAGGTTCCAGCGGCGCAAGCTGTAAGAGTTCGAGTCTCTTCGTCCGCACCATGCTTCTGTAAGGTTGTACCGCAACACCGCAGCACTGCAATATGGTGGGCGTAGCTCAGTTGGTAGAGCGCCGGATTGTGATTCCGGTTGTCGTGGGTTCGATTCCCATCGTCCACCCCATATTTTTAGAAGGCGCCTTGGTCGAAAGACCGGGCGCCTTTTTGTTTTGGATTTTGGGTGGTTGAAGTGGGGCTCGGCCCCTGGCGCCCGTCGAGATATCGAGTTGGAATGACAAGGCGGTCGCGCGCAATTGGCACAGGCCGCATTGGCCCGAAACAAATGGAGCAGCCTTGTGCTGCGAAGGGCCGCGCGGGCGGCGCTCGATCTCACAGGTGCTGCCAAACCCAAGCCGATCCCCTGTAAGCCCAAACGCATCATTTCCCCCTTGCAATCCCCTAGTGGCACCCCAATAAAACCTGATAGATTTCAGCCGGTTGAAACACCGGCCCAGTTGCCCGGCAGAGGAACCGCCCAATGATCGCAAAAGAAGCCCGCCAGGCCCTGGCACTGCAGCGTTTTGCCGAAGCCAACCCGCAGCTGCTCGAGGAAATCAGCGGGCTGGATGCGCGTGAGCAGGCCCGGCAGATCGAGTGGGCGTTCGAGGATGCGGCCGATGAGCAGGGCCTGCAGCCCTGGGAGTTGGCGCTGCAACTGATCGCCGAAACCCCGGAACAGCTGCAGGCCATGCGCCTGGAGACCCACCGCGAGGTGGCCGAGGCGCTGGGGATGGAGTGGGAAGAATACTGCCAGTTCAACGAAATCGACCCTCAATAAAGGAGGCGAATTCGGGGTTGGCAGTTGTTTGACAAGGTATTTCGGCGACAGGCCGCCCGGCGCGGCCTGCAGCCCCAATTGAGGCAGGCTCGGCGGCATCCCGTGCGGGCCTTGAAAGTTAATCGACCGGCGTAGTTTCCCGTCGTCCCGAGTGGGGTGACTTCTGCAGCGCGACTCACTAGAATGCTTGCCCTTGATTCTGGAGTCGGGCTAACGCCGGCTAACGTCTGTGCAACGAGGAATATCCATGCAAGTTTCTGTTGAAAACACTTCCGCTCTCGAGCGCCGCATGACCATCGCCGTTCCGGCCGAGCGCGTCGAGAACGAAGTCAACAAGCGTCTGCAGCAGACTGCCCGTCGCGCCAAGGTTGCAGGCTTCCGTCCTGGCAAGGTACCGATGAGCGTGATCCGTCAGCGTTTCGAAGCTGACGCCCGTCAAGAGGCTTTCGGTGACCTGGTCCAGGCTTCCTTCTACGAAGCCATCGTCGAGCAGAAGCTGAACCCGGCAGGTGCCCCGGCCGTTGAGCCGAAGTCCTTCGAAAAGGGCAAGGACCTGGAATTCGTCGCCATCTTCGAAGTGTTCCCGGAGTTCACCGTTGCCGGCCTCGAGTCGATCAACGTCGAGCGCCTGAGCGCTGAAGTGGCTGACGCCGACCTGGACAACATGCTCGAAGTCCTGCGCAAGCAGAACACCCGCTTCGAGGCCGTCGAGCGTGCTGCGCAGATCGACGACCAGGTCAACATCGACTTCGTCGGCAAGGTCGACGGTGAAGTGTTCGCCGGTGGTTCGGCCAAGGGTACCCAGCTGGTGCTGGGTTCCGGCCGCATGATCCCTGGCTTCGAAGATGGCCTGGTTGGCGCCAAGGCTGGCGAAGAGCGCGTTGTCAACGTGACCTTCCCAGAGGACTACCAGAACCTGGACCTGGCGGGCAAAGCTGCCGAGTTCACCATCACCGTCAACAGCGTTTCGGCGCCTGTGCTGCCAGAGCTGAACGAAGAATTCTTCGCCCAGTTCGGCATCAAGGAATCGACCCTGGAAGGTTTCCGCACCGAAGTTCGCAAGAACATGGAGCGTGAGCTGCGCCAGGCGATCAAGACCAAGGTCAAGAACCAGGTCATGGACGGTCTGCTGGCCGCCAACCCGATCGAAGTGCCGAAAGCCCTGCTGGAAAATGAAGTCAACCGTCTGCGCGTGCAGGCTGTTCAGCAGTTCGGCGGCAACATCAAGCCAGAACAGCTGCCAGTCGAGCTGTTCGAAGAGCAAGCCAAGCGCCGTGTGGTGCTGGGCCTGATCGTTGCCGAAGTGGTCAAGCAGTTCGAGCTGAAGCCGGACGACGCCAAGGTTCGCGAGATGATCGAAGAAATGGCCTCGGCTTACCAGGAGCCTGAGCAGGTCATCTCCTGGTACTACAAGAACGACCAGCAGCTGAACGAAGTCCGTTCGGTTGTGCTGGAAGAACAAGTTGTAGATACTGTTCTGCAGAAAGCGACTGTGACCGACAAGTCGGTCTCGTACGAAGAAGCCGTAAAACCAGCCCAGGCACCTGCCGAAGCCGAGTAATACGTTTCTCTCGTAGGAAACTCCACAAGCCAGCCTTCGCGCTGGCTTGTGCGTATTCAAGCCATGACTATTTGGGAGTGAGCGCAGGACATGTCCCGCAATTCTTATATTCAGCAGAGCTCTGACATCCAGGCCGCAGGCGGCCTGGTCCCGATGGTTATCGAGCAGTCCGCCCGTGGCGAACGCGCTTACGACATCTACTCGCGCCTGTTGAAGGAGCGAGTGATCTTCCTGGTTGGCCCGGTCGAAGACTACATGGCCAACCTCGTCGTTGCGCAGATGCTGTTCCTCGAGGCGGAAAACCCGGACAAGGATATCCATCTGTACATCAACTCGCCGGGCGGTTCCGTTACCGCTGGCATGTCGATCTACGACACCATGCAGTTCATCAAGCCGGACGTCTCCACCATCTGCATCGGCCAGGCCTGCAGCATGGGCGCCTTCCTGCTGACTGCCGGTGCCAAAGGCAAGCGTCACTGCCTGCCGAACTCGCGCGTGATGATCCACCAGCCGCTGGGCGGCTTCCAGGGTCAGGCCACCGATATCGAGATCCACGCCCAGGAAATCCTCAATATCAAGGCGCGTCTGAACGAGCTGCTGGCCTACCACACCGGCCAGGACCTCGAGACCATCAAGCGCGACACCGAGCGTGACAATTTCATGAGCGCCTCGCGCGCGGCCGAGTACGGCCTGATCGACTCGGTCTACGACAAGCGGCAACTGGCCTCCTGAACCGGGGTGCCAGAGCAGGCAGGCGCCGAAAGCGCCTACCTGCGGACTTGAAAAAGCCCGCAATTGCCTTCATCTTGTGTTGCAAGCCTACCGGATTGGATCGATCGAATGACTGACACCCGTAACGGCGAGGACAGCGGCAAATTGCTCTATTGCTCCTTCTGCGGCAAAAGCCAGCACGAAGTGCGCAAATTGATTGCCGGGCCCTCGGTATTTATCTGCGACGAGTGCGTCGACCTGTGCAATGACATCATCCGTGAGGAGGTGCAGGAAGCCCAGGCCGAGAGCAGCGCGCACAAATTGCCTTCGCCGAAAGAAATCAGCGGCATCCTGGACCAGTATGTAATTGGTCAGGAGCGCGCGAAAAAGGTGCTGGCCGTAGCGGTGTACAACCACTACAAGCGCCTGAACCAGCGTGACAAGAAGGGTGACGAAGTCGAACTGGGCAAGAGCAACATCCTGCTCATCGGGCCGACCGGCTCGGGCAAGACCCTGCTCGCCGAAACCCTGGCACGCCTGTTGAACGTACCGTTCACCATTGCTGACGCCACCACCCTGACCGAAGCCGGTTATGTGGGGGAGGACGTCGAGAACATCATCCAGAAGCTGTTGCAGAAGTGCGACTACGACGTGGAAAAGGCCCAGATGGGCATTGTCTACATCGACGAGATCGACAAGATTTCGCGCAAGTCGGACAACCCGTCCATCACCCGTGACGTTTCGGGCGAGGGCGTGCAGCAGGCGCTGCTGAAGCTGATCGAGGGCACTGTCGCCTCGGTGCCGCCGCAAGGTGGCCGCAAACACCCGCAGCAGGAGTTCTTGCAGGTTGATACCCGCAATATCCTGTTCATTTGCGGTGGTGCGTTCTCGGGCCTGGAAAAGGTCATCCAGAACCGTTCCACCAAAGGTGGCATCGGCTTTGGCGCTGAAGTGCGCAGCAAGGAAGAAGGCAAGAAGGTCGGCGAGTCCCTGCGTGAGGTCGAACCGGACGATCTGGTCAAGTTTGGCCTGATTCCGGAATTCGTCGGCCGTCTGCCGGTACTGGCGACCCTCGATGAGCTGGACGAGGCTGCATTGATGCAGATCCTCACCGAGCCGAAAAACGCCTTGACCAAGCAGTATGCCAAGTTGTTCGAGATGGAAAGCGTCGACCTCGAGTTCCGCAGCGATGCACTCAAGGCCGTTGCCCGCAAGGCCCTGGAGCGCAAGACCGGCGCCCGTGGCCTGCGTTCGATCCTTGAAGGCGTGCTGCTCGACACCATGTACGAGATCCCTTCGAAGAAGGATGTCAGCAAGGTGGTGGTCGACGAGAGCGTCATCGAAGGCACCTCGCAGCCGTTGATGATCTACGAGAACAGCGAGCCACAAGCCAAGGCCGCGCCAGACGCCTGATTCAGGCAATGGCCGGTTTCCGGTTGCAAGCAAGAAGGGGCCTACGGGCCCCTTTCTGCTTTTCCTGCGCTAGCGCTTGTAATTTCCCAGGCGTGCCCCCACATTAGGTCCAAGCATCATTTCCACCGGTTTCCGGCCATAGGGCCGTTGTAGAGGCGAAATCATGAAGACAACCCTCGACTTGCCTCTTTTGCCATTGCGCGATGTCGTTGTTTACCCGCACATGGTTATCCCGCTGTTCGTGGGGCGCGAAAAATCCATCGAAGCTCTCGAGGCAGCGATGACGGGCGAAAAGCAGATTCTTCTGCTGGCCCAGAAGAACCCGGCCGATGACGATCCGGGCGAGGACGCCCTGTATCGCGTCGGTACCATTGCCACCGTGCTGCAGCTGCTGAAGCTGCCGGATGGCACCGTGAAGGTGCTGGTCGAGGGCGAGCAGCGTGGCGCCGTCGAAAATTTCACCGAAGTAGAAGGACACATTCGTGCCGAAGTGTCCCTGATCGACGAAACTGACGCCGCCGAGCGCGAGTCGGAAGTGTTCGTACGCACCTTGCTTTCGCAATTCGAACAGTACGTTCAGCTGGGCAAGAAAGTGCCTGCCGAAGTCCTGTCTTCGCTGAACAGCATCGATGAGCCCGGGCGCCTGGTCGACACCATGGCCGCGCACATGGCCCTGAAGATCGAGCAGAAGCAGGAAATTCTCGAAATCGTCGACCTGTCGACGCGTGTCGAGCACGTGCTGGCGCTGCTGGATGCCGAAATCGACCTGCTGCAGGTTGAAAAGCGCATTCGTGGCCGGGTCAAGAAGCAGATGGAGCGCAGCCAGCGCGAGTACTACCTGAATGAGCAGATGAAGGCCATTCAGAAGGAACTCGGCGATGGCGACGAAGGCCACAACGAAGTCGAAGAGCTGAAAAAGCGCATCGAAACCGCCGGCCTGCCGAAGGATGCCCTGGCCAAAGCCCAGGCGGAGCTGAACAAGCTCAAGCAGATGTCACCGATGTCGGCCGAAGCCACCGTGGTGCGTTCGTACCTGGACTGGCTGGTGCAGGTGCCGTGGAAGGCGCAGAGCAAGGTACGCCTGGACCTGACCAAGGCCGAGGAAATCCTCGACGCCGACCACTACGGGCTGGAAGAGGTCAAGGAGCGCATTCTCGAGTACCTCGCGGTGCAGAAGCGCGTCAAGAAGATCCGTGGCCCGGTATTGTGCCTGGTCGGCCCACCTGGTGTCGGCAAGACCTCGCTGGCCGAGTCGATCGCTGCCGCCACCAACCGCAAGTTCGTGCGCATGGCCTTGGGCGGTGTGCGTGACGAGGCCGAAATCCGTGGTCACCGCCGCACCTACATTGGTTCGATGCCAGGTCGCCTGATCCAGAAGATGACCAAGGTTGGCGTGCGCAACCCGCTGTTCCTGCTCGACGAAATCGACAAGATGGGCAGCGACATGCGTGGCGACCCGGCCTCGGCGCTGCTCGAAGTGCTCGACCCGGAGCAGAACCACAACTTCAACGATCACTACCTGGAAGTCGACTACGACCTCTCGGACGTGATGTTCCTGTGCACCTCGAACTCGATGAACATCCCGCCGGCGCTGCTCGACCGGATGGAGGTCATCCGCCTGCCGGGGTACACCGAGGACGAGAAGATCAACATCGCGGTCAAGTACCTGGTGCCCAAGCAGGTCAAGGCCAACGGCTTGAAGAAGGAAGAGCTGGAGGTCGACGTATCGGCCATCCGCGACATCATCCGCTACTACACCCGCGAAGCCGGTGTGCGTGGCCTGGAGCGGCAAATCGCCAAGGTCTGCCGCAAGGTGGTCAAGGAACACACCGGGCAGAAGCAGGTCAAGGTCAAGGTCGCCAGCGAGCAGCTTGAACACCTGCTGGGCGTGCGCAAGTTCCGCTACGGCCTGGCCGAGCAGCAGGACCAGATCGGCCAGGTCACCGGCCTGGCGTGGACCCAGGTGGGCGGCGAACTGCTGACCATCGAAGCCGTGGTCATCCCCGGCAAGGGCCAGTTGATCAAGACCGGTTCGCTGGGCGATGTGATGGTGGAGTCGATCACTGCCGCGCAGACGGTGGTGCGCAGCCGCGCACGCAGCCTGGGCATCGCCGCCGACTTCCATGAGAAGCGCGACGTGCATATCCACATGCCCGAAGGCGCCACGCCGAAGGACGGTCCAAGTGCCGGTGTCGGCATGTGCACCGCGCTGGTGTCGGCGCTGACGCAGATTCCGGTACGTGCCGACGTGGCCATGACCGGCGAAATCACCTTGCGTGGCCAAGTCCTGGCCATTGGCGGGTTGAAGGAAAAACTGCTGGCGGCACACCGTGGCGGGATCAAGACGGTGATCATTCCGGAGGAGAATGTTCGCGATCTGAAGGAGATTCCGGAAAATATCAAACAGGATCTGCAGATCAAACCGGTCAAATGGATTGACGAAGTCCTGCAAATTGCGCTGCAATACGCCCCGGAGCCCTTGCCAGATGTGGCTCCGGAGATTGTCGCGAAAGATGAAAAGCGCGACGGCGATGCTAAGGAAAGAATCAGCACGCATTAGTAGTTTTTGGCTGGGGGGCTTTCCTTGACAGTTTTTTCGGGGCCTTGCTATAAAGCGGCACGCTATTGTCTTCAAGCCACCCAGCGCACGTTTCATAAGCTTTTCATTACATACTTAGAAACAAACTCAATAGAGAAATAAGGGGACTTAGAGTGAACAAGTCGGAACTGATTGACGCTATCGCCGCATCTGCTGACATCCCGAAAGCTGTAGCTGGCCGTGCGCTGGACGCAGTAATTGACTCCGTGACCGGTGCCCTGAAAGCAGGCGACGACGTCGTACTGGTTGGCTTCGGTACCTTCTCGGTCAAGGATCGCGCCGAGCGCACTGGCCGTAACCCGCAAACCGGCAAGGCCATCAAGATCGAAGCTGCCAAGGTTCCAGGTTTCAAGGCAGGCAAAGGCCTGAAAGACGCCGTCAACTAAGTCGTCTTTCAGCCGGACCCGGCCTGGCCAGGTCCGAGCACGGTGAAGGCGGGGCGCAAACGTTCCCGCCTGACACGTTTGCTAAGTAAAGGCGCATCCTCGGATGCGCCTTTCTTTTATCAGGTTTCTACCCACGCTCCGCGGTTGTCGACGCAGTGGTACAGCCGTTTCTGGGGGACGCATGCTGCAAAATATCAGGGACAATTCACAAGGTTGGATTGCCAAGACCATCATCGGCCTTATCGTCGTATTGATGGCGTTGACCGGTTTCGAAGCTATTTTCCAGGCCGCCACCCATAGCCAGGACGCCGCCAAGGTGAACGGCCAGACCATCAGCCAGAATGAGCTGAGCCAGGCGGCCGACATGCAGCGCCGCCAGCTTGTACAACAACTGGGCAAGGACTTCGATCCGGCGCTGCTGGATGACAAATTGCTGCGCGAAGAGGCACTCAAGGGGCTGATCAGCCGCAAGTTGCTGCTGCAAGGCGCCGAAGATGCCAAGTTCGCTTTCTCCGAGGCTGCGCTGGATCAGGTGATTCTGCAGACGCCGGAATTCCAGGTGGACGGCAAGTTCAGTGCCGACCGTTTCGACCAGGTCATCCGCCAGATGGGCTATGGCCGCATGCAGTTCCGCGACATGCTCGCTGAAGAAATGCTCATCGGCCAGCTGCGCACCGGCCTGGCTGGCAGCAGCTTTGTCACCGACCAGCAGGTCGATGCCTTTGCCCGCCTGGAAAAGCAGACCCGTGACTTCGCATCGCTGACCTTCAAGGCCGATCCGGCTGCGGTCAAGGTCAGCGACGAAGAGATCAAGGCGCACTACGACCAGCACGCCAAGGAGTTCATGTCGCCTGACCAGGTGGTGATCGACTACATCGAACTGAAGAAGTCGGCGTTCTTCGACCAGGTCAAGGTGACCGACGAGGAACTCAAGGCCCAGTACGAGAAGGAAATCGCCAACCTCGCCGAGCAGCGCCATGCGGCGCACATCCTCATCGAGGTCAACGACAAGGTCACCGACGCCCAGGCCAAAGCCCGCGCCGAAGAGATCGAGCAGCGCCTGGCCAAAGGTGAAGACTTTGCCGCACTGGCCAAGGAGTTCTCCCAGGATCCAGGTTCGGCCAATAGCGGTGGTGACCTCGGCTTCGCCGGCCCGGGGGTCTACGACCCGGCGTTCGAAGATGCCCTGTACACGCTGCAAAATGGCCAGGTATCGGCGCCGGTACGCACCGAGTTCGGCTACCACCTGATCAAGCTGCTGGGCGTGCAGGCGCCGGAAGTGCCAAGCTTCGCCAGCCTCAAGGACAAGCTGACCCGCGATCTGAAAACCCCGCTGGTCGAGCAGCGTTACGTCGACGCCAGCAAGCAGCTGCAGGATGCCGCCTACGAGGCTTCCGACCTGGGCCAGCCGGCTCAGGACCTGAACCTGAAAGTGCACACCTCTGCAGCCTTCGGCCGCGAGGGTGGTGAAGGCATCACTGCCAACCGTTCGGTGGTGCAGGCGGCGTTCTCCGAAGAAGTGCTGGATGAGGCTGCCAACAGCACCGCCATCGAGCTCGACCCGGAGACCACCGTGGTGCTGCGCGTCAAGGAGCACCGCAAGCCTGAGCAACTGCCGCTGGAAGCCGTGGCCAGCAGCATCCGCGAACACCTGGCCAAGGAGAAGGCGACAGCCGAGCTCAAGGCCAAGGCGGACAAGCTGATTGCCGGCCTGCGTGATGGCTCCATCGCACCAGGTAGCGTGCACGAAGGGCAGGGTTGGAAGGCTTATGAAGCCGTCACCCGGGGCGAGGACGGTATCGACCCGGCCGAACTGCAGGCGCTGTTCCGCCTGAACAAGCCGCAAGCCAAGGACAAGCCGGTGTACGGCAGCGTCGTGCTGCGTGACGGTAGCCTGGTGGTGTTGCAGCTCAAGGGTGTCAACGAAGGCGCAACCGCCACCGACGAAGAGAAGCAGCAGATCCGCCGCTACCTCGCGTCGCGTGCTGGCCAGCAAGACTTTGCGGCCTTCCGCAAACAGCTGGAAGCCAATGCGGACATCACCCGTTACTAAGGTGATCGTTGCATGAAGAAGCAGGCCGCCCAGTGCGGCCTGTGTCGTTTCTGTCGCCAGTGCAGGCTGGCTCTAGCGTTTCACCCCTTCATAACTGTCCAGCGTATCCCGCGCAATCTCCCGCCCCAGGGCAATCAGCTCCGGTGCCTTGTAGAACTCGAAAAACCGGCACACGCGCTTGGGCACGTTGATCAGCACATCCGGTGGATAGCCGGCAATCTTGTACTGCGCAAGCGAGGTCTGCATGACCTCGAAGCTCTGGTTGATCAGGTCCAGCAGTGAGGCGGGCCCGACGTTGTCGATGATGAACGAGCCGGTCGCCGATTTCGGCGCGCCCTCGCGCTCGGGTGCCGCCGCCGGCTGCTGAGTGTCCGGGTCGGCGGCATCGCTCAACCAGGGGCTGGGCGGTGCCAGCCCTTCGGCGACGATTTCCTGTTCGATGCGGATCAGTTCCTCTGCCGGCTTGCGCCGGAACGGCAAGCGCGAACCCAGCGAGCTGAGCAAGGCATCGAAGCGCATCTTGAACGCCGCCGGGCGTTCGATCACCGGCAGCTGATACTGCTTCTGGTTGGTGGCGTTGAGGTTGACCGCGATGATCAGGTCGCAATGGCTGGACACCACCGGCACGATCGGCAACGGGTTGAGGATGCCGCCGTCGACCAGCATGCGGTTGCCTTGCATGACCGGCGTGAACAGGCTGGGAATGGCTGCCGAGGCACGCATGGCCTGGTGCAGGCAGCCTTCCTGGAACCAGATTTCCTGCTGGTTGGTAAGGTCGGTTGCAACCGCCGTGTAGGGAATGCGCAGTTGCTCGATGTTGATCTCGCCGACGATCTTGCGGATCTGCCCGAACACCTTGTCGCCGCGGATGGCGCCAAGGCGAAAGCTGACATCGACCAGGCGCAGTACATCCAGATAGTCGAGGCTCTCGATCCAGTTGCGGTAATGCTCCAGTTTGCCCGCGGCATAGATGCCGCCAATCACCGCGCCCATGGAGCAGCCCGCTACGCAGGCAATGTCATAGCCGCGTCGCTCGATTTCTTCGATCACGCCAATGTGTGCATACCCCCGGGCACCGCCCGACCCCAGTACCAGTGCAACGCGTTTACTCATGAACATTCCCCGGCCAGTGCAACCATGGTCCTACAATGCACCTATCGCCACCTGTGCTTCAATGTAGATCGCACTGAGCTACTGTGATAATGCTGGCCAAGTGAAGCAGCCGATCAGGGCACTTTTCAACAGCAGGGGCGTCAAATCGCCAACTTTTTACCTTTGAGGTGTCACCGATGAAAGCTTGGATCTGCCTTCCACTGATTGCCTTGGCCCTTGCTGGCTGTGCGGGCAAGACGGCCTACCGGGACAGTTGCGCAACCCAGCTGGATGCCGCCTGGAAGGAGCTGGACCTGGCCAAGTCCGAAGGCTTTGCCGGTGCCGTGAGTTACTCCAAGGCGTTGTCGCTGTTGACCGGGGCCAAGACCCAGCAGCAGTTCGAAGGTTACGAAAGCTGTACCCGCAAGGCCGAGAAGGCGCGTTTCTACATTCGTGAATCGCGCGCCGGGCGCTGACCAAGGAGCGTCTGATGTCTGCCATGCTCGATCACGTGGTTGCCCAGGTACTGGCCCTGCAAGTCCGTCTGCTGGCCTGCAGGGAGCGCCTGGCCGCCGATACTGACAGCGAGGCCTTGCACGATCTGCGCACCACCCTGCGGCGCCTGCGCAGCCTGCTGCGGCCATTGCGCGGGTTGCCCGGGGTGGAGCAGTTGGAGGAAGCCGCCAGTTCGCTGGGTACCCTGACCACGCCGTTGCGTGACCGCGAGGTGCTCGCGGCCGAGCTACTGGGGCGTGGTTACACCGGAGCCGGACAGCGACGCCTGGAAGGGCGTGGCAGGACCTTTGCCAGTGTTGCTGCCAGCCCCCAACTTACCAAGGTGCTGGCAATCGTCGACGCGTTTCCGCTGTTCCTGCGTGCGGCGGGCCGCGAGGGCCTGGTCAAGTCACTCGACAAGCGTATCGACAAACGCCTGGTCAAGCAGTGGCGCAAATTGCACCACGCCTTGCAGGACCCGGCCCACCATCGCCACCGCTTGCGGTTGTTGATCAAGCGCGCGCGTTATGGTGATGAGGCCTACCCGCAGCTCGACCATGCCGGCAATAAGCTGCAGCGATTACTGAAAAAGGCTCAGGGTGACCTGGGTGACTGGCATGACCGCCTGCAATGGTTGCTGCAAGTGCGCGACCATGCCGACCTGGCGCCGTGCAAAGTGGCCTGGGAGCGAGAACTGCACGAAGCCGAGCGTCAGTCGGATGTGACGCTGGATGCCCTGCAACAGGCACTGGCGCGGCGCCAGCCCGACAAATGACCGATATGCGGGCTGATCGCCAGGCGTTTGCTGGCTAGGATGGGCAGACCTTTTTCGCTGCAGGCAGGAGCCGGCCTATGAACTTCAATCAACTGCTCGACGCCGTGCGCGCCAGCCCCGAGTCGGTCAGCGTTCCACCCAGCTGGGCTCAGGGCCGGGCGGCCTTTGGCGGGCTGATGGCGGCCATGGTCTATGAAGCCATGCGCCTGAAACTCTCCGACAGCCGCCCTGTGCGCTCGCTGGCCATCAGTTTCGTGGCGCCGGCTGCGGCCGATGTGCCAATCCGTTTCGAGGTGGAGGTGCTGCGTGAAGGCAAGGCGGTCAGTACCTTGCTGGGCCGCGCCGTTCAGGAAGGCCAGGTGGTGACCCTGGTACAGGGTAACTTCGGGGCAGGGCGGCCTTCCACGGTTGAGGTATCGGCGCTGCCGGCCATGGACATGAAAGCCCTCGACGAGGCGGCCCCCGAACTGCCCTATATCAAAGGCGTAACCCCGGAGTTCATGCGGCATGTGGCGTTACGCTGGGCGGTGGGCGGGTTACCGTTCAGTGGCAATCAGTCGCGCAAGATGGGCGGCTGGGTGCGCTTGCGCGACGTAGCCGAGGAACAGGTCACGGAGGCCCACCTGCTGGCGCTGGTCGATGCCTGGCCGCCGAGCCTGATGCCATTTCTGAAGCAGCCTGCGGCGGGCAGCACACTGACCTGGACCATCGAGTTCATCCAGCCCACGCCGACGCTGTCCACACTGGACTGGTGCCGTTATTGCGTAGAAACGGAGCATGCGCGAGACGGCTATGGACATGCTGCAGCAGCCCTGTGGACGGCCGAGGGCGAGTTGCTGGCCTTGAGCCGGCAGACTGTGACCGTATTTGCCTGAGCCCGCTACTGCTGCAGTCAATCGCGGTGCTTGTGCCGCTCCCGCCAGGCTTTCCACCAGCTCCCGCTCAGCACGAAGCGCGGAAAGGTGATGAACTGCTCGGTCAGCAGCCGCTTCACGGCGTCCTGGCGATTGGCGAACGGCTCGGGCTGCTCGGCCTC
>NZ_JABMCN010000209.1 GCF_013179515.1 Pseudomonas sp. CM27 | reverse complement strand
CAAGCTTCGCCATCATCTGCAGCAAGCTGGCAACAGCAAAGCCCCGGGCTTGATCAGCCTCGGCGGCAACCATTCCAACCACCTGCACGCGCTTGCCGCCGCCGGCAAGCGCTTCGGCTTTGCCACCGCCGGCCTGCTGCGCGGCCACGCCCAGGACACGCCCACGGTGCGCGACCTGCAGGCGCTGGGCATGGAGCTGCACTGGCTTGGTTATGGCGGCTATCGCGCACGCAACGAACCAGGGTTCTGGGAGCCCTGGCAGGCACACTACCCCGGTTGGCATTGCATCCCCGAAGGCGGCGGCGGGCTGGCCGGTGCCCAAGGCTGTGCACTGATCCTGCAGCAGGCGCGCTCACAAATCGCGACATTGGGCTGGTCGGACTATGACAGCTGGTGGCTGGCTGCCGGTACAGGTACCACCTTGGCCGGGCTGGTAATGGCCGAGGCGGGTGCGCACACCGTGCATGGCGCATTGGCCGTACCCAGGGATCATGGCGTGGCGGAAACGGTGGCGGCACTGGCAGGCGGACAAGGCTACCAGCTGCACGATGCTTGCCGGGGTGGCTTCGGCACGTTCGACGATGAGCTGCTAGCCTTCGTCGCCCACTGCGAGCAGTACACCGGCGTACCTCTCGAAGCACTCTACACTGGCAAGGCGCTGATGGCGCTGCGCGAACAGGTCGAGGCCGGGCTGTTCGCGCCCGGCACTCGCCTGATCTTCGTGCATACCGGTGGCCTGCAGGGTCGGCGCGGCTACTTGTAAGGCAGCATGCGCAGCAGCGTGTTGTCGCGCTGCACATAGTGGTGATACAGCCCTGCCAGTGCATGCAGGCCGATCAGCCAGTAGCCCCAACTGCCGATACGTTCATGCCAGCCTTTGATGAACTTGGCCTGGTCCGGGTCCGCGCCGATCAGGTGCGGCAGCTCCAGGCCGTAGAACGGCACCGGCTTGTCGGCGGCGCTGAGGATCAGCCAGCCGGCCAGCGGCAAGCCGATCATCATCAGGTACAGCGCCAGATGCATCAGGTGCGCCAGGCCGGTCTGCCAGGCCGGTGGCTTGGGCAGGATCGGCGGGGTCGGGCGGCTGAGGCGCACGGCCAGGCGTAGCCAGACCAGCACGAACACGCTGAGCCCGAGCATGAAATGCAGGTCTTTCATCAGGTTGCGTTCAGCGCTGTCCTTGGGGAACAGGCCGCGCAGTTCGATGCAGGCGTAGACGGCTGCCAGCAGCACCAGCATCAGCCAGTGCAGGGCAATCGACAGGCGCGCGTAATGGGTCGCGGGGGTGGATGAAACCATGGTCGTTCCTCGTCATCAGGTCGGGATGGCGCTCTTGTTGGCGCTCAGGTACCACTTTAAGGGTTACCGGGAACAGATCATTGCGCTGGGTCTGTGAAAACTGTGTTGTCTGTGCTGGCCCCATCGCCGGCAAGCCAGCTCCCACAGGTACGGCGTTGAGCCCGAGGCCTGCGCAGTACCTGTGGGAGCTGGCTTGCCGGCGATAGGGCCGGTACAGGCAACATCATGCCTCGGGCAAAAATGGCCAGCTGTCAGCCACCAGAAACACCCGCTCTGCCTCCTGCCAGGTACCGTCGGGATCCGGCTTCAGCCGCACCAGCAACTGCGCCGGCGCCTGCCGTGCCAACACATGCAGCCAGGCCGCAAACTGTTCTGCCTGCCAGCACTCACCCGCTTCTACCCGCGCCGGCGCCAGCCAGGCATGCCTTTGCAGTGGCTGCCAGCGCTCACCCTCAGCCATGACCCAGTCCCGCCGCCGCAGCCAACGCCCGCGCAGATGCTGCGGGTTGGCACCCGCCGGCGGCTCGGCATGTCCGGCCCATGGATAAAACAGGTAGCCGCCCAGCCATGCATGTGCCTGCACCTGGCCAACCCCAAGCCGGGCCAGCAGAACGCGGCTGTGTGCCCCCGCCGACATCGGCAACTGGTGCTTCGCCAGGTGCCCAAGCTTGATCCCCAGCCGGTCATGGCAGCCCGGCCCCAGCCAGGTGCAGGGGTCGTGTCCGGAGCCTTCCGGCCCCAGATACAGCTTGATGGCCAGTTCCAGATGGTGCACCCCGTCGCGGTCGCGCAGCACCACGTCCAGCTCACCCAGGGTGTGCCCGCCGTCGCGGATCGCCAGGTTGGCCGCCAGCAGTTCGATGCCCGGCGCCTGGCCCAGGGCAAACTGCCACAGCCGTTCGTAATAGTGCCCCAGGCGCCCGCTACCCAATTTCGCCAGCCAGTCCTGCAAAGGGCGATCGTCGGCATCCAGCGCTCGCAGCCAGTCTTCAAGCTGGCGCGGTTGATCCGCCCAAAGGCTGCCTGCCAATGGGTGGCGCTGGGGGCAGGGCGGGGCACTGAGCAAGGGCGGCGACAGCAGCGCCCAGGCCAGGTCGCGCACGGCGGGGCGCTGCAGTTGCCGGGGCAGGTCGTCGAGCTGGGCGAATGGCGTCATGCTGCGAGCATAGCCGGTTTGCCGCTGCCCGGTGGTTTCGCCCATAATCGGCGCATCGTCACCCGCCGCAGAGCCTCGCAGGAGCCCCATGGAGCAATTTCGCAATATCGGTATCATCGGTCGCCTTGGCAGCTCGCAGGTGCTCGACACCATTCGCCGACTGAAAAAATTCCTCCTCGACCGCCACTTGCACGTGATCCTCGAGGACACCATCGCCGAAGTGCTGCCCGGTCACGGCCTGCAAACCTCCACCCGCAAGCTGCTGGGTGAAGTCTGCGACCTGGTCATCGTCGTCGGCGGCGACGGCAGCCTGCTGGGCGCTGCGCGCGCCCTGGCCCGGCACAACATTCCGGTGCTGGGTATCAACCGTGGCAACCTGGGCTTCCTTACCGACATCCGCCCCGACGAACTGGAAGAAAAGGTCGCCGAAGTGCTCGACGGCCACTACCTGGTGGAAAACCGCTTCCTGCTGCAGGCCGAGGTGCGTCGCCATCACGAAGCCATCGGCCAGGGCGATGCGCTGAACGATGTGGTGCTGCACCCGGGCAAGTCCACACGCATGATCGAGTTCGAGATCTATATCGACGGCCAGTTCGTCTGCAGCCAGAAGGCCGACGGCCTGATCGTCGCCACCCCCACTGGCTCGACCGCCTATGCGCTGTCGGCTGGCGGCCCGATCATGCACCCCAAGCTCGATGCCATCGTCATCGTGCCGATGTACCCGCACACCTTGTCGGGCCGGCCGATCGTGGTCGACGGCAACAGCGAGCTCAAGATCGTGGTGTCCAAGGACCTGCAGATCTACCCGCAGGTGTCCTGTGACGGCCAGAACCACTTCACCTGCGCTCCCGGCGACACCATCACGGTCAGCAAGAAACCGCAGAAACTGCGGCTGATCCACCCGCTGGACCACAATTACTACGAGGTCTGCCGCACCAAGCTCGGTTGGGGCAGCCGCCTGGGGAGCAGGGACGACTGATGCTCGATCCGGCGCGAAGTTTCGACATCATCGGTGACGTGCACGGCTGTGCACTCACCCTCGAACGCCTGCTCGACGCCCTCGGATACAAGCGTGTAGCCGGCGTATGGCGCCACCCGAGGCGCCAGGCGCTGTTCCTTGGCGACATCGTCGACCGCGGCCCACGCATCCGCGAGGCGCTGCACATCGTCCACGACATGGTCGAGGCGGGGCAGGCGTTCTGCATCATGGGCAACCACGAATACAACGCCCTCGGCTGGGTGACCCCGGCGCTGCCCGGCAGCGGCAAGGAATACGTGCGTGAACATACGCCACGCCATGCCCGGCTGATAGACGAAACCCTCACCCAGTTCGCCCAACACCCGGGCGACTGGCACGACTTCGTCAACTGGTTCTACCAGCTGCCGCTGTTCATCGACGCCGGGCGCTTCCGCCTGGTGCATGCCTGCTGGGACCCACGGCTGATCGAGCCGCTGCGCCAGCAATACCCCGATGGGCGTATCGACCAGCATTTCATCCAGGCCTCGGCGGTAAGCAACAGCTTCGCCGCCACCGTGTGCAACCGCCTGCTGCGCGGCACCGACATGCGCCTGCCCGACGGCCTGACCCTGACCGGCGGCGATGGCCTGACCCGCGCCTTTTTCCGCACCAAGTTCTGGGAAGAAGACCCGCAAACCTACGGCGACATCGTGTTCCAGCCCGATGCCCTGCCCGAAGCGGTGGCCAGTGCACCGCTCAGCCACAGCCAGAAGAACGCCCTGCTGCGCTATGGCGAAGACGAGCCGTTGCTGTTTGTCGGCCACTACTGGCGCAGCGGCCATCCCGCGCCCATCCGCCCCAACCTGGCCTGCCTGGACTACAGCGCCGTGCTCTACGGCAAAATGGTTGCGTACCGGCTGGATGATGAAACCCGCATCGACCCGCACAAGTTCGTCTGGGTCGACGTCGACCGCCCACAGGCCAACCAATGAACATTATCGAAGTGATGCGCCTGCCGCTGTCGGTCGACCTCAGCGGCTTCGTCCACCTGCTGCAGCGCCTGCAGGTGCCGCACCGGGTCAGTGAAGAGGGCGAGGTCCAGGTGCTCTGGGCCCCCGATACCCTGGCCGAAGACGTCCGCGAACTCTACCAGCGCTTCCCGGAGGGTAACGCCGATATCCCGGCAACCGATGACCCCGCAGGAGCGGGTTTACCCGCTAATGGCCCCACGCAACCTTCCCTGGCAGCCCAGGCCAAAGCCTGCAAAATCACCACCCTGACCCTGCTGCTGTGCTTCATCGTCGCCGGCCTGACCAGCCTGGGCGACAACTTCACCACCATCAGCTGGTTCACCTTCCTCGACTTCCGCGTGCAGGGCGACTACCTGTACTTCACCTCGCTGGCACAAAGCCTGGATCAAGGCCAGTGGTGGCGCCTGGTGTCGCCCATGCTGCTGCACTTCGGCGTGCTGCACCTGGCCATGAACAGCCTGTGGTACTGGGAACTGGGCAAACGCATCGAACTGCGCCAGGGCCCGTGGATGCTGCTGGGCCTGACTCTTCTGTTCAGCCTGGTGTCCAACCTGGCCCAGCACTACACCAGCGGGCCGAGCCTGTTCGGTGGCCTGTCCGGCGTGCTGTACGGCCTGCTCGGGCACATCTGGCTATACCAGTGGCTTGCCCCCAACCGTTACTTCAACCTGCCCAAGGGTGTGCTGGTGATGATGCTGATCTGGCTCGTGGTGTGCCTGACCGGCGTGGTCGGCACCCTGGGCCTGGGCCAGATCGCCAACGCCGCGCATGTCGGCGGGTTGCTCATCGGATGCCTGACCGGGCTCTTGGGCGGGGCGCTGGCCCGGCGTAAACTGTCGGCTTGAATCAGGAGACACTATGTCCACTTTCGCGCAAATGATCGAAAACATCACCCCGGATATCTACGAGAGCCTGAAACTGGCCGTGGAAATCGGTAAATGGTCGGATGGCCGCAAGCTCACCGCCGAGCAGAAAGAACTGTCGCTGCAGGCCGTTATTGCCTGGGAGATGAAAAACCTGCCCGAAGACCAGCGCACCGGCTACATGGGCCCGCAGGAATGCGCCTCCAAGTCGGCGCCGATCGCCAATATTCTGTTCAAGTCGGACTCGGTACATTGATCGAACTCGCTCGTGGCTCTTTGAGCAAGATGACGGTAAGCCTGCAGGCACCGGTGGTGCAGTACAGCTTTCGCCTGGATGACACGCAGGTGCCGGTCAACCCGCTGATTGGCCAGCGCCTGCGCCTGGAATACCTCGGCGCCATTCACTGCAGCCATTGCGGCAAGCGCACCAAGACCAGCTTCAGCCAGGGATACTGCTACCCGTGCATGACCAAGCTGGCCCAGTGCGATGTGTGCATCATGGCCCCGGAAAAATGCCACTATGACGCCGGCACCTGCCGCGAACCGTCGTGGGGCGAACAGTTCTGCATGACCGATCACGTGGTCTACCTGGCCAACTCGTCGGGCATCAAGGTCGGCATCACCCGCGCCACCCAGCTGCCCACCCGCTGGCTCGACCAGGGTGCCAGCCAGGCCCTGCCGATCATGCGCGTGGCCACCCGCCAGCAATCCGGGCTGGTCGAGGATATCCTGCGCAGCCAGGTGCCAGACCGCACCAATTGGCGCACGCTGCTCAAGAGCGACGCCGAGGTGCTGGACCTGCCGGCCATCCGCGACCAGATCTTCGATGCCTGCGCCGACGGCCTGCGCGAGCTGCAGGGACGCTTCGGGCTGCAGGCCATCCAGCCGCTGGCCGACGCCGAAGTGGTGCAGATGCGCTACCCGGTCGAGGCCTACCCGACCAAGATCGTCAGCCACAACCTGGACAAGAGCCCAGTGGTTGAAGGTACGCTGATGGGTATCAAGGGCCAGTACCTGATCTTCGATACCGGTGTGATCAATATTCGCAAGTACACGGCCTACCAGTTGGCCGTGCTCCAGTAAAAAGGACCTGCACATGCGTACCGAACAACCGCAAGTGATCTACCTCAAGGACTACCAGGCGCCCGAGTACCTGATCGACGAGACGCACCTGACCTTCGAACTGTTCGAGGACCACACCCTGGTCCATGCGCAACTGGTCATGCGCCGCAACCCCGAGCGCGGGGCCGGCCTGCCGCCACTGGTGCTGGATGGCCAGCAGCTGGAGCTGCAGCGCGCGGCCCTGGATGACCAGGAACTGCAGCCGGGCGACTACCGGCTCGAAGCCGACAGCCTGACCCTGCACCCCAAGGCCGCGAACTTCACCCTCGATACCAGTGTGAAGATCCACCCTGAAAGCAATACCGCGCTGGAAGGCCTGTACAAGTCCGGCAAGATGTTCTGCACCCAGTGTGAGGCCGAGGGCTTCCGCAAGATCACCTACTACCTCGACCGCCCGGACGTGATGAGCACCTTCACCACCACGGTGATCGCCGAGCAGCATCGCTACCCGGTCCTGCTGTCGAACGGCAACCCGACGGGCAGCGGGCCGGCCGAGGATGGCCGCCACTGGGCAACCTGGGAAGACCCGTTCAAGAAGCCAGCCTACCTGTTCGCGCTGGTGGCCGGTGACCTGTGGTGCGTCGAGGACAACTTCACGCGTCAGTCAGGCCGTGATGTGATGCTGCGCATCTACGTCGAGCCCGAGAACCTCGACAAGTGCGACCACGCGATGGTCAGCCTTAAGAAGTCCATGCGCTGGGACGAAGAAGTCTATGGCCGTGAGTACGACCTGGACATCTTCATGATCGTCGCGGTCAATGACTTCAACATGGGCGCCATGGAAAACAAGGGCCTGAACATCTTCAACTCCAGCTGTGTGCTGGCCCGCGCCGAAACCGCTACCGATGCCGCGCACCAGCGCGTCGAAGGTGTGGTCGCGCACGAGTACTTCCACAACTGGTCGGGTAACCGCGTTACTTGCCGCGACTGGTTCCAGCTGTCGCTGAAGGAAGGCTTCACGGTGTTCCGCGATGCCGAGTTCAGCGCCGACATGAACTCGCGCACGGTCAAGCGGATCGAGGACGTGGCCTACCTGCGCACCCATCAGTTTGCCGAAGACGCCGGCCCCATGGCCCACCCGGTGCGCCCGGACAGCTTCATCGAGATCTCCAACTTCTACACCCTGACCGTGTACGAGAAGGGCGCCGAAGTGGTGCGCATGGTACGTACCCTGCTGGGTGCCGATGGCTTCCGCAAGGGCAGCGACCTGTACTTTGAGCGCCACGATGGCCAGGCGGTGACCACCGACGACTTCATCAAGGCCATGGAAGACGCCAATGGCGTCGACTTCACCCAGTTCAAGCGCTGGTACAGCCAGGCTGGCACCCCCCGCCTGGACGTCAGTGAAGCCTATGATGCCGCCGCGCAGACCTACAGCCTGACCTTCCGCCAGAGCTGCCCGCAGACTCCGGACAAGGCGCAGAAGCTGCCGTTCGTGATTCCCGTGGAACTGGGTCTGCTGGATGCCGCAGGCAATGACCTGCCGCTGCAACTGGCTGGCGAAACCGCTGCCCAGGGTAGCAGCCGCGTGCTGTCGGTGACCGAGGCCGAGCAGACCTTCACCTTCCAGGGCCTCAAGGCCAGGCCGCTGCCGTCGCTGCTGCGCGGCTTCAGCGCCCCGGTCAAGCTCAGCTTCCCTTACGACCGCGATCAGCTGATGTTCCTGATGCAGCATGACAGCGACGGTTTCAACCGCTGGGAAGCGGGCCAACAGCTGTCGGTGCAGGTGTTGCAGGAACTGATCGGCCAGCACCAGCGCGGTGAAGCGCTGCAGCTCGACCAGCGGCTGATCAAGGCCTTGGGCACTGTGCTGGGCAATGAATCGCTGGACCCGGCCATGGTCGCGGAAATGCTCTCGCTGCCGGGTGAGGCCTACCTGACCGAAATCAGCCAGGTGGCCGACGTGGATGCCATCCACAATGCCCGCGAGTTCGCCCGCAAGCAGATCGCCGCACAGTTGTTCGACGCCCTGTGGGCGCGCTATCAGGCCCACCGTGAGGTGTCGCGCGGCACTGCCTACGTGGCCTCGGCCGAGCACTTCGCCCGCCGCAGCCTGCAGAACATCGCGCTGTCGTACCTGATGCAGAGCGGCAAGCCGCAGGTGCTGGAGGCGACCCTGGAGCAGTTCGAGCACTGCGACAACATGACCGAGCGCCTTACCGCGCTGGCGGTGCTGGTCAACTCGCCGTTCGAAGCCGAGCGGGCCAAGGCGCTGGAAGCCTTTGCCGAGCACTTCAAGGACAACCCGCTGGTGATGGACCAGTGGTTCAGCGTGCAGGCGGCCAGCACGCTGCCGGGCGGGCTGGCGCGGGTCAAGGCGCTGATGCAGCACCCGGCGTTCACCCTGAAGAACCCGAACAAGGTGCGTGCGCTGGTCGGTGCGTTTGCCGGGCAGAACCTGGTCAACTTCCATGCGGCGGATGGCTCGGGGTATCGCTTCCTGGCCGACCTGGTGATCGAGCTGAATGCGCTGAACCCGCAGATTGCCTCGCGTCAACTGGCGCCGCTGACCCGCTGGCGCAAGTATGACGCTGCGCGTCAGGGCCTGATGAAAGGCGAGCTGGAGCGGATTCTCGCGTCTGGCGAGCTGTCCAGCGATGTCTATGAAGTGGTGAGCAAGAGCCTGGCGTAAGCCTGCTAGAAACCGGGGCTGCTGTGCAGCCCATCGCCGGCAAGCGCGGCTCCCACAAGATAATCACAAGCGCCGAAGGTTGTGATAGTCCTGTGGGAGCCCACAAGATAATCACAGGCTTGAAGGTTGTGGTATTCCTGTGGGAGCCGCGCTTGCCGGCGATGGGCCGCGCAGCGGCCCCGGTTTTTTCCGGTTAACAAAACATAACGTCCCGCGCGTTGTAATCGCGCAACCTTCCCCGATACGATCCCCCCAAGCCTCTAACACAGGCTTTTCACAGCACAGACCCAACAAGAACAACACAACAGGGGATGGTCATGAAGCAGCGGGTGATGACGCAGACCAGGCGTGGTGCCTGGCCATTGGCCGCCAGCGCAGTGCTGGCGCTGGCATTGGGGGTATGGGCCGACAGTGCCCAGGCCGCCGCAGCCGACGAATACTCCACCGAATCGGCCAAGGCCAGCCAAAGCCTGCTGATCGGCGCCACCCATGCCGGCAAACGCCTGGTGGTGGTGGGGGATCGCGGCCACATCCTGTTCTCCGATGACCAGGGCAGCACCTGGACCCAGGCCCGGGTACCCACCCGGCAACTGCTCACCGCCGTGTTCTTTTTCGACGACAAGCGCGGTTGGGCGGTCGGCCATGACGCGCAAATCCTCGCCAGCAGCGACGGTGGCGCCACCTGGAGCAAGCAGTTCGAAGACCTTGCCCGCGAAGCACCCTTGCTCGACATCACCTTCCTTGACGCCCAGCACGGTTTTGCCGTGGGTGCCTACGGCGCCTTGCTGGAAACCACTGACGGCGGCCAGCACTGGCAGGACGCGGCCGAGCGCCTGGACAACCCCGACCAGCTGCACCTCAACGGCATCGCCCGGGTGCGTGACGCCGGGCTGTTCATCGTTGGCGAACAGGGTGGCATGTTCCGCTCCGCCGACAACGGTCAGACCTGGGCCAAGGTCCAGGGTCCCTACGAGGGCTCGCTGTTCGGCGTGATCGGCACTGCCCAGGCACACACCCTGCTGGCCTACGGCCTGCGCGGCAACCTGTTCCGTTCCACCGACTTCGGCGACAGCTGGCAGCCTATCGAGCTGAAGGCCGCGCGCGGCGCGCTCGAATTCGGCCTGGCAAGCGCTACGCTTCTCGATAATGGCAACCTGGTGCTGGTCGGCAATGGCGGCAGCGTGCTGCGCAGCAGCGACGACGGCCACACCTTCAGCGTCTACAACCGCGCCGACCGCATTGCCCTGGCCGGCGTCAGCGGCCTGGCCGACGGTGGCCTGCTGCTGGTGGGACAGGGTGGTGTACACCTGGCCAGCGCCGAAGGTGCGGACCAGCCTGCCGCGCAGGTGCGTCCATGACCAGCAGGGAGAGCATCAGCATGCAGCCGCACCACCAGGACAAGGCCACACTGCTCGAACGCCTGATCTTCAACAACCGCCCCGTGGTCATCGCCCTGTGCGTGCTGGTCAGCATTTTCCTGTTCTGGCAGGCCACGCAGATTCGCCCCTCCACCAGCTTCGAGAAGATGATCCCGCTGCAGCACCCGTTCATCGAGCAGATGATGGAGCACCGCAACGACCTGGCCAACCTTGGCAACACCGTGCGCATCTCGGTGGAAGCGGTGAATGGCGACATCTTCGACAAGGACTACATGGAGACCCTGCGGCAGATCCATGACGAGGTGTTCTACATACCGGGCGTCGACCGCGCCGGGCTGAAGTCACTGTGGAGCCCCAGCGTGCGCTGGAGCGAGGTCACCGAAGAGGGCTTTTCCGGTGGCGAG
>NZ_JABMCN010000208.1 GCF_013179515.1 Pseudomonas sp. CM27 | reverse complement strand
GGCGCACCTGCAGGCCGCGGCCCCCCTGCGCCTGTCGCTGCTCAAGGGGCTGTTCAGCGAGGTCAGCGGCATCCCCGTCGACGACCCCGCCCTGACCCGCTGCATCCTCTGTGTCACGGCACCCTGGGCAATGTTGCTGATCGGCCCGCGAGGCGGCTCCGGGGCGCTGCACGAAATCCTGCAAATGCCCAGCGCATCCGTTGCGAGCCAGTTGTACCGCTTTGCCCTGGCAGGCCTGCAGGACGCCGGTCTGCAACATGCCCAGGCCCATGCCACGCTCCGTTGAGGTCCGCCCCGTGCAACCGATATCCACTGATACTTCCCCCGCCGCCACGCATGCGCAAACCTCCATCCCGCTGCTGCTGGCAGCCCTGATGCTGGTGATGTTCCTGGCCGCCCTTGACCAGACCATTGTTTCCACCGCCCTGCCGACCATCGTCAGCGACCTGGGCGGGCTGCGCTGGCTGTCGTGGGTGGTCACAGCCTACCTGCTGGCCTCGACGGTGGTGGTGCCGCTGTATGGCAAGTTCGGCGACCAGTTCGGTCGCAAGCGTGTACTGCAAGTTGCCATCATCCTGTTCTTGCTGGGCTCGGCACTGTGTGGCTTGGCGCAGGACATGGCCCAGCTGATCACCTTCCGTGCACTGCAAGGGCTGGGCGGGGGTGGCTTGATGGTGGTGGCGATGGCCGCCATCGGCGATGTCATACCGCCTGCCGAACGCGGTCGCTATCAAGGACTGTTCGGCGGTGTGTTCGGTTTGGCCACTGTGGTGGGCCCGTTGGTCGGTGGGTTTCTGGTCGAGCACCTGTCGTGGCACTGGATCTTCTACATCAACCTGCCCCTTGGCCTGCTGGCATTGCTGGTGATCGGCGGCGTATTTCGCCCGCATGTGGCCCTGGTGCGGCATACGGTGGACTACATCGGCGCGTTCTTCCTTACCGTGGCGCTGGGAGCCCTGGTGCTGATTACCAGCCTGGGCGGCAGCCTGCTGGCGTGGCAATCGCTGGATATGCTGTGCCTGTCGCTGTTCGCGCTGCTCGGCCTGGTCGGGTTCGTGGTCGAACAACGCCGCGCCGCCGAGCCGATCATGCCGCTGCACCTGTTCCGCCACCGCACCTTCGTGCTGGCCGGGCTGATCGGCTTTATCGTCGGGGTATCGCTGTTCGGCGCAGTCACCTTCCTGCCGCTGTACATGCAAGTGGTGAAAAATGCCACGCCCACCAGCGCCGGGCTGCAGATGCTGCCGCTGATGGGTGGCCTGCTGGTGGTGTCGGCGATTACCGGTCGGCTGATCAGCCGCTGGGGCCGCTACCGGGTGTTCCCGATCCTCGGCACCCTGCTGCAAGTGGTTGCCCTGGGCCTGCTCAGCCGGCTGCAGCTGGACACCCCGACGGCGCTGATGAACCTGTACATGGGCCTGCTGGGCGCCGGCCTGGGCATGGTCATGCAGGTCCTGATCCTGGCGGTGCAGAACAGCGTCGAGCCCCGCCACATGGGCGTTGCCACCTCTGGGGCCACGTTGTTCCGCTCGATTGGCGGTGCCATCGGTGTCTCGGTGTTCGGCGCGCTGTTCTCGCATGCCTTGCTGGGCGGCCTGGGGAGTGAGTTTGCCGCCAGCGCCGGGGGCGCCGCGAGCCTCTCGCCCGCCGCCGTGCATGCCCTGCCTGCAGCCTTGCAACAGACATATTTGCAGGCGTTTTCAAGCGCCATGCATGGGGTGTTCCTGTTGGCCGGGATGATCACCAGCGTGGCCTTCGTGCTGTCCTGGCTGCTGCGCGAAGTGCCACTGCGCAAGGCCAGCCAAGGCTGACTTGCTCCAGGCGTTCAGCCAAGGGCCACCGGCCTCGGTTCGCTATTTGCGCTTGTGTGGCCCGCTATCCACTACAACCGGACTATCCTGTTAAACGGGCTTTCCGCCCAATGGAGGTGTGCCATGCGCACGTTCACGTGGAGTTACCTGCTGGTGCTGTCGTGCTTGGCATCTGTCGCCCAGGCGCAGTCGGTGGTGCCGCTCAAAGGCCAGAGCAGCCAGCAGACGCAACTGGATATCAACGATTGCAATACCGTCGCCACCAACGCTGCGAACAGTACTGCGGCGTCTGGCGGTGCCCATGTCGGTGGCCGGGTGCGAGGCGCGACCGCAGGTGCGGTCGCGGGTGCAGCGGGCGCGCAGGTGCGCGGTAATCAGCATGAAGAACTGTATGACCGGGCCAGCGATGATGCCAAGCAGCAGTACCGGCAGAACCGCGCCGGGGAAGTGGCCACCGCCGGCGCCGCAGTGGGTGGCATGCGCCAGCGCCAGGAGCGTCGTCAAGACCGTCGCGGCCAGGACGAAGCGAAGACCCAGGCCCATGCCAGTGCCTACAGTGGCTGCCTGCAAGGACGCGGTTATCAGGTCAACCCCTGAGCCGTCGGCACGCCATGGCGCAGCCTGCATGGCGTGCCGCTTTCAGAACTTCGCCAGTTCTTCCCGGCAGAACTCGACGAACAACTGGGCCGGCTTGGTCAGTTGCACGCGCTTCAAGCGCGCTGCTGCCAGCCCCGACAACGCCACCGGCTCGGCAATGTCGAGCACCGCCAGGCGCTGGCCATCGTAGGTGTACTCGGAATGCGGGCGGGTCACCAGCAGCGAAAAACCAAAGCCCTGCCCGACCATGCCACGCACCATCTCGATGGACGGCGAACTGAAGACAATGTTCGGCGTCAGCCCCATTTCGTTGAACAGGCTGACGAAGTAGGTGCGGCTGGGGGCCACATCCAGCAGGATCATCGGCTCGGGGCACAGGTCGCGCAACGATACCTGGGCCTGGCCGGCAAAACGGTGGTGCTCAGGCAGCAGCACGTAGGGTTTCTGCGGCGGCATCAACGGCTCGGCCTCGATGGTGCCGTCCAGGTCATGATCGTAGAGAAACGCCAGGTCGAAGGTGCCGGCGGTCAGGCCCTGGATCAGCTCCTGCTGCTCGCCATCGCGCAGGCGGATATCCACCCCCGGATAGCGCTGGCGAAAGCCGGCGATCAGGCGCGGCAGGTACAGCGGTGCCACGGTTTCGAAACAGCCGATGTCGATGTGCCCGGCCACGGTGTCGTTGTCGGCCAGGGCGTTCTGCTCGAATTCGTGGGCCATCTGCAGCAGCGACCTGGTCTTGGCATAGAAGCGCTTGCCGCTGGGGGTCAGCGACACGCCCTGGGCGTGGTGGCGAATGAACAGCTGCACGCCGAAGCTTTCTTCCAGGCTCTTGATGGCCGTGGAGATCGACGGTTGGGCGATGTACAGCTGGCGTGAAGCCTCGGCAACACTGCCGGCTTCCACGGTGGTGACGAAATACTTGAGTTGTCGCAGGGTGTAGGCAGCCACGGGTACCTCTTTGACGCCGACCTGGGCGCGCGGGGATCGTGCCTGACACTTTACCCCTTGGCAGCTGGCCAGTGGGTGCCGGCGGAGGAAGGATTTAACTGGGACTTGAACAGTATTTTTGTAGCCAGGGCTTCACCGTTTGCGGCCCAGTGCCACTGGTCAAATGCCCCCGACCGTCTTTACTGGTACTTATCGCTCCCAGACATACGGTGTGCGCTTATGAAGATCGTGGTCACCAGCATTCTTGTCGAGGACCAGGCAAAGGCCCTGGCGTTCTACCACTACGTACTGGGTTTCGAGCCCAAGCATGACATCCCCATGGGCCGGCACCGCTGGCTGACCCTGACCTCGCCCAACGACCCCAATGGCGTCGAGCTGCTGCTGGAGCCCGATGCGCACCCTGCGGCCAAGGCGTACAAGGCTGCGCTCAAGCAGGACGGCATCCCCGTTACCTCGTTCGGCGTGCGTGATATCCAGGCTGAACACACCCGGCTGTGCGCAGCAGGCGTGCACTTCACCCAGCCCCCCACCCCCATGGGCCCAGTCACTGTCGCGGTATTCGACGACACCTGTGGCAACCTGATCCAGATCGCCCAGAAGCACTAGCGGCTTGCCCTCACGCGCAAAAACAAGGAAAACAGATGCGCCACGAATTCAGCGAAGTGCTCAACGACCTGGTCGACTATTTCCTGCTCGGCGACATCCAGCTGCTCGAGCGTTTCAAGCGCGACCGGCAACTGCCCGACGACCTGGCCTATGCATTTACCCATGACGACAGCGGCGACCAGGCGGTGCGCGAGGGTGTGGTGCTGCCCCTGGCCGGGGTCGACAACCTGCCCTACCGCATCCTGTTCACCCTCGATGGCCATACGCCGGCCTTGCGTGAAGCTGGCAGCCGGCTAAAGCACCGGCGCAATGGCTATGTGCTGCGGGTCGAGCACGGAGCGCTGATGCTGTACACCTGGCGCATCCTGCAGCACTTCACGCCGAAGACCTTGGGTGACCTGCTGGCGCGCTATCAGGTGCCGGGGCGGCCGATGATCGAGCTGGACAATGGCTGGTATGACGTAGAGGTGCTGGCCGGTGCGCTGGTGCGGGACGGGGTGTACGAGCCGGCGTTCGAATTCGTGTTGAACAAGCGCTGGAACCGGGGTGAAGCTGCGGGGGTGGATACCGGGTATGCGTTCGGGCTGCGTGGGTATTTTGATTGACGGGTGCCTGTAGTGGCCGTTTCGCGGGCAAGTCCGCTTCTGCATCGGGTAGGAGATCCTGTGGTCTTTGGCTAGCTGCGTCAGGGCTAACAGGTGCTTGCCACGGTATTTTCAGCGCCTGGGAGACCGAGCGCCGCGCGGGCGGCGCTCGATCTCACAGGCGCTGCATATCTTGTGGCAAGCACCTCTCAGCCCTGATGCGTTCCCTGCGTAGGCGACCGATACCACCTGTATCCACCTCAAGTAATATCCCGGTCCTTGGTTTCCGGCAGGAACAAGATGCCCAGCACCGCCGTCATCACCGCGATCACGATCGGGTACCACAAGCCGTAATAGATATCCCCGGTGGCTGCCACCATGGCAAACGCCACGGTCGGCAGGAAGCCGCCGAACCAGCCGTTGCCGATGTGATAAGGCAGTGACATCGAGGTATAGCGGATGCGCGCCGGGAACAGCTCCACCAACCACGCGGCTATCGGCCCGTAGACCATGGTCACGTAGATCACCAGGATGGTCAGCAGCAACAGCACCATCGGGTAATGGATCTTCGCCGGGTCGGCTTTTTCCGGGTAGCCTGCTTCTCTCAAAGCGCCGCCCAGGGTCGCGGTAAAGGCGTCGTTCTGCGCCTTGAAGTCCGCCGCCGCCAGGCTGCGGCCATCAAAACTCTGCAGTACCCGCTCGCCAATGCGAATCTGGGTCACACTGCCCGGCTCGGCTGCCTGGTTGGTGTAGGGAATGGCACGCTTGGCCAGCAGGCTCTTGGCGATGTCGCACGAGCTGGTGAATTTGGCCTTGCCCACCGGGTCGAACTGGAACGCGCACTGGCCCGGATCAGCCACTACCACCACCGGGTTCTGCTCCTGGGCGACGAACACGTCCGGGTTGCCATACTCGGTCAGCGCCTTGAAGATCGGGAAGTAGGTCAGCGCGGCGATGATGCAGCCGGCCATGATGATCTTCTTGCGGCCAATGCGGTCGGACAAGCTGCCGAAGAAGATAAAGAACGGCGTGCCGATCAGCAGCGAACCGGCAATCAGCAGGTTGGCCGTCTGCGGTTCGATCTTGAGCGTCTGCAACAGGAAGAACAACGCGTAGAACTGGCCGGTGTACCACACCACGGCCTGGCCAGCAGTGCCGCCAAGCAGCGACATGATCACCACCTTGAGGTTGTCCCAGCGGGCGAACGACTCCGTCAGCGGCGCTTTGCACGCGTTACCCTCGGCCTTCATCTTCAGGAACACCGGCGACTCGTTGAGCTGCATGCGGATATACACCGAAATCGCCAGCAGCAGGATCGACAGCAGGAACGGCACCCGCCAGCCCCAGTCCTCGAACACTTCGGTGCCCATGGCCGTGCGGCAGGCCATGATCACCAGCAGTGAAAGGAACAGCCCCAAGGTCGCAGTGGTCTGGATCCAGGCCGTGAAAAAGCCGCGCCGGCCCTTGGGCGCGTGTTCGGCGACATAGGTGGCGGCGCCGCCATACTCGCCACCCAGGGCCAGGCCCTGCAGCAGGCGCAGGCTGATCAGGATGATCGGCGCCGCCACCCCGATCGAGGCGTAGCTGGGCAGCAGGCCCACCAGCGCGGTGGACAAGCCCATGATGATGATGGTGATGAGGAAGGTGTGCTTGCGCCCGACCATGTCGCCCAGGCGCCCGAACACGATGGCCCCGAACGGTCGCACGGCAAAGCCGGCAGCAAACGCCAGCAAGGCGAAGATGAACGAGGTGGTTTCATTGACGCCGGCGAAGAAGTGCTTGGCGATGATGGCGGCCAGTGAGCCGTACAGATAGAAGTCGTACCACTCGAACACCGTGCCCAGGGACGAGGCGAAGATGACCTTGCGCTCCTCCTTGGTGATACCGCGTTGGGGCGCGCTACTGCCCGTGGATGCGCTGTCGAGAACCGCCATGGGTTGCCTCCGTCGTGTCATCATGCAGGCCGGAGTACCTCATACCCATTTCACCGTCGCACCCAGGCCCCAGGGCTTGCTTTGGATACGCGAAGCACAACGAGGCGGGCCGCCTCGGATCGCGGCAAGGTAACTGAAGCATAATCGGCTTTACGGGGATATCCACTGGCCATGAGCGATAGCCATGCCGCAGCTCGTACAGGCGCAATCAGCGCAAAAACTGCACGACCTGTGCCAGCACCGTCTCCGCTTGCTCACGGTGCGGCACATGCCCGCACCCGGGCAGCCGCCGCATCACTCCCGGCCCGCCAGTCAATGCCAGCAAGCGCTCGGGATGCGCCTGCGAGCCAAACTCGTCGTTATCGCCATGCAGGCTCAACAACGGGCAGCGCACCTGCGGCAACACGGCATTCAGGCTCCACCCGGCAAAATCCTCGCCCAGCCAGTTGTCCACCCAGGCGCGCAACACCCATTCGGCCTTGCCGCCGTGGTAGCGCTCAAGCCGTTGCATCTGCCCGGGCTGGGCAAACTGCAAGGCGGCTGCACGTATGCCTGCAAGGGTGCGTGCTTCGACAAAAGCCTGCGCCGACTCGGTGATCAGCCCCACACACTGGCCGGTAAACGCCGCCGCGCAGGCAACGGCCATACCACCCCCCACGCTGTGGCCAAAGACAATGAAGTCGCCAATGGCAAAATATTCGCGCAACGCCGCGAACCCCAGCTGCGCCTCGTCCTCGACAAAGCCCAGCCGCAGCCTGCCCGGGTGAGTGTCGGAGCGGCCAAAGCCCAGGCGGTCGTAGGCGATCACCCGGCGCCCGGTGGCATGTGCCAGCTGGGCTGGAAAGTCGCGCCACAACGCCACGCAACCGAGCGAGTCATGCAACAGGACAATGGGCACCACCGGTGCCTGCGGCGGCAGCCATTCCCGGGCGAACAGCTTGCCCTCGGCGGTATCGACCCAGTGCTCGGCGCGGTGCAGGTTGCTCATGTTGCCTTGGCGGCGGGTATGGGCCCCTTCAGCTCGACCTGATTGCCATCCGGGTCGTAGCAGTACAGCGACAACCCCTCGCCTTCGGCGCCGTAGCGCTGCTCGGCAGGCTCCACCTTCACCCCCGCTGCCTCCAGGTATGCCGTCAACGCCGGCTCATCGAACGGCTCGATGCGCAGGCAGAAATGATGCAGGTTGCGCCCCTCGGCCCCAGGTGCCGCACCGCCAGGCTGGCCCAGCGGGCCGTCCAGGGTCACCAGGTCGATCATCGCGGTGCCCGTGGCCAGGTGGACCATGCCCAGGTCGTCGCGCACGCGGCTGACCGTGCAGCCGAGCAGCTCGGTGTAGAAGGCAACGCTGCGTTGCAGGTCACTGACCCGCAACACGAGGTGATCGATGTGCTTGACGGCGAACGGTCGCATGCCGGGCTCCTTGTGGCGGTTGTAATCATGCATCCGCCACCATAGCCCAGGTCCACGCAGCGTGACCACAAACAGCTACTCGTTGACCAACCGTTGCAGCACTCCCCCTTCGTGGCGGGTCAGGATACGCAGCAGTTGATCGACCAGCGCCCGGTCCGGTGCATCGAGGTGAAAGTGGTGCCCGCCCGGGTGCCAGGATATCTTCGCCTGGCCGGGCAAGGCCCCCTGGCGCCGGGTAAAGGCCTCGCCGGTAAAGGCCCCCTGGCGGCCGAACAGCAAGTACAGCGGGCAGCTGATCTGGCCAAGCAGGTCACAGGCTTCGCGCTCGGTCAGCGGCATGGGCTCGGGCAGTACCAGGCGCGGGTCATGCCGCCAGCAATAACCATCGCCCAGCTGCAGCAGGTCGCGCCGGGCCAGCAGGCGCGCGGCGCCTTCCGACAGCTCGGTGTCCAGGCGCTCACGACGCTGCGCCAGGGCCGTGTCGAGGTCGTCGAAGCGGCCGCTGCCCGGCTCGGCAAAGCCCTGCAGCTGGCTGCGCTGCACCATCCGTTTGAGCCGGTAGGCGCGGGCAATGTGCTGCACACGATCATCCTCGGCCACCGTGAACGGCGCGCCCATGCCATCCAGGAAGGTCATGCTGGCGATGCCGCTGGTCATCGCCGCCAGCAGCGACGCCACCCCGGTGCCCATGCCGTGGGCCAGCACATGAAATTGCCTCAGCCCCAGGCTGTCGGTCACCGCCAGCATGTCTTCGGCATGCTCCCACAGGTAGTAGCCACTGTCGTGGCGGCGGTGGTCCGAACGACCGTGGCCGACCAGGTCCGGGGCGACCACGAAACAGTGTTCCAGCAGCGGTGCCAGCCGGTCGAAGGAGGCGGCATTGTCCAGCCAGCCATGCAGGGCCAGGACCGGTATGCCGTCCTCCGGGCCCCAACAGCGCACGGCGATTTCAATGCCGTTGTTGTCCAGCAAGTGGTCCCTGGGTGTCGATGATGAGCGCATGGCTGGCTTCCTGTCTAAGACCTGGCAGACGGTGACAACCAACCTTCGCGCGATGTCTGCGGCGGCGTTGATGCCTGCCCGACGCTGGCATAGGCGAGACCGACACATCGTGGGCTAACTAACTACCGCCGCTTCACGCCTTGCCTGGCATGCAATGGCCCCTCACCCTGACAGGAGCCACACCATGACAGCCGCAACGCCCTACCACCTGCGCCAGATCGAACGCACATTGCCTTACTGGTCGCGGCACACGCCAAGCCCGCAGGTTAGCGCAATGCTGAACACCCTTCGCGCGGATTACCAACAAGCCAACGGCGAACCTTACCCCTGGTATGAGACCGCAACAGAAGCCCAACGTCAGGCGCTGCGCAGCGCTATCGCACAACGTGACAACAGCCGCAAAAGCTTGCACAAGACGCTCAAGGCGCTGAAAAGCATCCCTGACTTCTGCAAGCCATTGCTGGAACAACGGCTGGGCATCGCAGTACCGGTCGATAAGGCCGTGTATTTCTTCCAGCCGTTCAAACGCAGGCCGTTCCTCCCTACAGAGAGCGAGCCCGGGTTTGCCGCACCAGCCGAGCAGACACGCTACGCGTACGACCCCGATGGCAAGCCTCGCAAGGTGTCGTTGCTGGAAGCGGCCATGCACAACTTCACCGGTGATGATGAAGCGGGCCCCTACAGCCTGCTCCTTCACAGTAAAACCAGCACCAATCCGCTGACAGGCTGGACACCCGCCACCTTCATTCAAGCATGCCGTGAGCTGGACTTGGGCAAGCGATACCAGGACCATCTGGCCTCTATCCATGACGGCAGCCAGAAGGCCGAAATCGAGCAACAGCACATTCAGGCAAGCCGTGACGAACTGATGGTTCAGGCACAAATCGCGGTATTGCGTGGCAAGCTGAGCAGCGATGGTCTGCAGGCAGTGAACCGCCTGTGCGTGGCCGATACCATAATTGCCGAGGGTCAAGTACCAGTGAGATGCTGGCGGCTGGACCTGTTCCAGGTGCCTTTGCACGAGGTGCTGGTGATCGGCAGCACCGAGTCCTCGCGCATTGTCTACATCCCCGGCGCGCACGACAGCCCCGTCGCCGAGTACCCTTCCACCGGCGAGGCCGCCAAGGCGCTGACACGGCGAATGCAGGATCGGCGGCTACTGCAGACGATCATCCGTTTCGCACCTCAGTCGCTGCAAGGGCAACTGGCCAAGCGCCTGCACGAAAGCCTTTTCGATGAGCTGCTTCCCCCCAACCTGCCAGCCACGCTTCCCAAACCGTCTGCGCGCGTGCTGTACAAGGCCACCGAACTGCCACCTGCGCCCTGGGCCTATTTGTACCTCACTCATGCAAACAGGCTCAAAGCCGACGCCGCAACGCTCGTGGTACCCACTGCCCTGGTGGATGCCAACGCCCGCCTGGAACAGTTCGAGCATTGGCTGTCGGCAGGGCTGGATCTGGCCAATGTGGCGGCACTGTTCATACCAGGGCTCAATACCGTGATGCTGGCCGTTGGCGCCGCGCAGCTGATGCACAGCGTGTTTGCAGGTATCGAGGCATGGGAGGCCGATGACAAGGTGCAGGCCGCGGCGCAGCTCGAGTCGGTGCTGCTGAACCTCGCACTCATAGCGGCCACCGGTGCAGGCGCTGGACTGCTTGCACAGTCCCGTTTCGTCGACTCGCTGGTGCGCATCGAACATGAAGGCAGTGAACGCTTGTGGCAGCCAGCCCTGGATGCCTATGCCAGCGACGTACAACTGCCTGACACATTGGAGGCCAATGAGCAGGGCCAGTACGTTCACCAGCAGCGTCACTTCATTCGTCTGAATGGCAAATTGTTCGAGCAGGTACAGGACGCTTCAGGGCAATGGCGAATCAGCCACCCGACAGACCTCGAGGCCTATCGCCCAACCGTGCGGCATGTGGCTCAGGGTGCCTGGCGCACTATCGGTGAGCACCCTCTGGATTGGGATCGGGCGGAGCTGCTTCGGCGTATCGGGCCCAACGCAGAAGCCCTGAGTGACCTCGAACTGGATAAGGCGCTACGTTGCACTGGTTTCGATGAAGCGCA
>NZ_JABMCN010000207.1 GCF_013179515.1 Pseudomonas sp. CM27 | reverse complement strand
CACCGAACTGCTGGGGCGCCTGGCGCCGACCCTGCGCAAGAAGGCGCACAACTATCGGGAACGCGGGCTGGAGCTGAACGAGCTGGACATCATTGCCTTCTCAAGCCTGAAGCGCGAAGTGCTCGACCTGAACACCCACTTCCCGCCGCCCACCGAATACCTGCGCCAGGGCTGGCGTTCGCTGTCACTGGTCGGGCCAACCTTTGCCCGGGTGCTGTTCGCCCACCCCGATGCCCCGGATTTTCTGCGCGGCAACCTGGGCCGCAGCATCGTGTTCGACGTGGGCATCAGTCTTTGATCCACTGCACCGAATGTTTGCGATGGCGTACACTCGGCGCAAGAGATAGAAAGCATTATCATTTGTTTCAAGCGCTTGCCCGAACGCTGTAGCGTTTGGGCAGTCTCTAACGTCTACCTGACGAGGCCCCACCATGACCAGCCGCCTGAATCCAGAAGATCAGCGTCGCGTCGATGAGTATCTGCGAGCCCCCCAGCACCAAGTCGAGCGCAGGCCCTTCCGGCCGTGGCTGCTCCTTGCGCTGGTGGTGGCCGTGACCATCGGGTTGGGTCTCATCAGCCGCCTGCTCAGTGGACTGGTGCTATGAGCTGCTTCGCGCTCGCCCTCCCCTCGTGCAGTTTGCGGCCGGCCCCCAGGGCCAAGCATTCCGTAAACCTTATGAGATATCCCCATGACTCATCGCATCGTGATTGTCGGCGGCGGCGCCGGCGGCCTGGAACTGGCGACCCGCCTGGGTAAAACCCTGGGCAAGCGCAAGCAGGCCGAAATCACCCTGGTCGACGCCAACCTCACGCACATCTGGAAGCCGCTGCTGCACGAAGTGGCGGCCGGCTCGCTGAACTCCTCGGAAGACGAACTGAACTACGTGGCCCAGGCCAAGTGGAACCACTTCAACTTCCAGCTGGGGCGCATGAGCGGCCTGGACCGTGAAGGCAAGCAGATCCAGCTGGCCGCCACCCTCGATGAGGATGGCCGCGAGCTGCTGCCTGCGCGCACCCTGGGTTACGACACCCTGGTCATCGCCGTGGGCAGCAACACCAACGACTTCGGCACCTTGGGCGCGGCGCAGCACTGCCTGTTCCTCGACACCCGCAAGCAGGCCGAGCGCTTCCATCAGCAGCTGCTAAATCACTACCTGCGCGCCCACGCCGGCGATGTGGCCAGCGAGCAGATCAGCGTGGCCATCGTTGGCGCCGGCGCCACCGGTGTCGAGCTGGCAGCGGAGCTGCACCATGCGGCCCACGAACTGGCGGCCTATGGCCTGGACCGCATCCAGCCCAAGGACATGCACATCACCATCATCGAAGCGGGCCCGCGTGTGCTGCCCGCGCTGCCAGAGCGCATCAGCGTGCCGGTGCACAAGACCCTGGAAAAACTCGGGGTCAAGGTGCTGACCAACGCTGCGGTCAGCGAAGTGACCGAGGATGGCCTGAAGACCCAAGACGGTCAGCTGATCCAGGCCAGCCTGAAGGTGTGGGCGGCCGGTATCCGGGCGCCGGGCTTTCTCAAGGACATCGATGGCCTGGAAACCAACCGCATCAACCAGCTGGTGGTACGCCCTACCCTGCAGACCACCCGCGATGACAACATCTTCGCTTTCGGTGACTGCGCCGCCTGCCCGCAACCGGGCAGTGATCGTAATGTGCCGCCACGCGCACAGGCAGCGCACCAGCAGGCTTCGATGCTGGCGCAGAGCCTGAAGGCGCGACTGGAGAACAAACCGCTGCCGACTTACGCGTACAAGGACTACGGCTCGCTGGTGTCGCTGTCGCGTTTCTCGGCAGTGGGCAACCTGATGGGTAACCTGATGGGCAGCGTGAAGCTGGAGGGCTGGCTGGCGCGGATGTTCTACGTGTCGCTGTACCGCATGCACCAGATGGCGTTGTACGGGTTCTTCCGCACGGCGTTGATGATGCTGGGCAGCAAGATTGGCCGGGGCACCGAGCCGCGCCTGAAACTGCACTGACAGGCATGCCACAGAGGTTGCCTGTGCTGGCCTGATCGCCGGCAAGCCAGCTCCCACAGGGATTGCACAAGGCTCAACGCCTTTGCATTCCCTGGTAGGCGCGGGTTTACCCGCGAATGCGATAGTGGCCCTACAGCCGAATTCGCGGGCCGCTCCTACAAGGGGTGACGGTGTAGCAAAAAGCGCCCGGGAAGATCTGCACCGAAGGGTGCATTTTTTTGGGGCAAAAGAAAAAGGGCATCTCATACGAGATGCCCTTGTTTCATGGTGGGTCGTGTAGGATTCGAACCTACGACCAATTGGTTAAAAGCCAACTGCTCTACCAACTGAGCTAACGACCCAAAAATGGTCGGGGTGAGGGGATTCGAACTCCTGACATCCTGCTCCCAAAGCAGGCGCGCTACCGGACTGCGCTACACCCCGGGTCTTTCAAAAAAAAGGGCATCTCTTTGAGATGCCCTTTTTAACATGGTGGGTCGTGTAGGATTCGAACCTACGACCAATTGGTTAAAAGCCAACTGCTCTACCAACTGAGCTAACGACCCGGAAAATGGTCGGGGTGAGGGGATTCGAACTCCTGACATCCTGCTCCCAAAGCAGGCGCGCTACCGGACTGCGCTACACCCCGAGATGGCTCCGCGACCTGGACTCGAACCAGGGACCCAATGATTAACAGTCATTTGCTCTACCGACTGAGCTATCGCGGAACTGAACTTCGGTACATCTTTACTGCTTCGAAGTTTGTGTTAGCTTCGAACTCTTCAGCTTCTTAGCTTTCGCTTTGTCGCTGCTGAGGCCGGCTATTCTACATTCTTCGTTTTGCTTGTCAACCCCTTTTTTTCATTCAACTTACTGATTTGTAAGTTGTTTTGCGGTCACCTATGTTGCTGGTGATTCGCTTAGTGGCTGACAACGCGGCGTATATTAGGGGGACCCGTTTTAGGATGCAAGCAGAAATTTCAAAAATTTCAGCGGGTTACCCGGCAAGTCCGCAAAGGCCCGGAATTGCTGGGGCTGTGAGGGCCCTATCGCCGGCAAGCCAGCTGCCACATTGCCCTCCACAGCCTTCGAAAGCGGTGCTGAACCTGTGGGAGCTGGCTTGCCGGCGATAGGGCCAGCACAGAAAAACCGGTAAAAAAAAAGCCCCGCAAACGCGGGGCTCATGATGGAACAACTTATACAAAGACGATTTCGTCGCCTTCCACCTTGGCATCGATCGCCGTACCCGGCACAAACTTGCCTGCCAGGATCAACTGCGCCAGCGGGTTCTCGATCCAGCGCTGAATCGCCCGCTTCAGCGGCCGTGCGCCGTACACCGGGTCGTAACCCACGGCAATCAGCTTGTCCAACGCCTCCGGGGTCAGGCTCAGCGACAGCTCGCGTTCCAGCAAGCGGCTGCGCAGGCGGCCCAGCTGGATTTCGGTAATACCGGCAATCTGCTCGCGACCCAGCGGTTCGAACACCACCACTTCATCGATGCGGTTGATGAACTCTGGCCGGAAGTGCGCGCCCACTGCATCCATTACTGCCGCACGCTGTGCCTCGCGGTCGCCGACCAGCTCCTGGATCTGCGCCGAGCCCAGGTTGGAGGTCATCACGATCACGGTGTTGCGGAAGTCCACCGTGCGCCCGTGGCTGTCGGTCAGGCGGCCGTCTTCCAGCACTTGCAGCAGCACGTTGAACACATCCGGGTGAGCCTTTTCCACCTCGTCCAGCAGCACCACCGAGTAAGGCTTGCGCCGTACCGCTTCGGTCAGGTAACCGCCCTCTTCATACCCTACATACCCTGGTGGGGCGCCGATCAGGCGAGCCACGGAGTGTTTCTCCATGAACTCGGACATGTCGATGCGCACCATGGCCTCTTCGGTGTCGAACAGGAACTCGGCCAGCGCCTTGCACAGCTCGGTCTTGCCCACACCGGTCGGGCCAAGGAACATGAACGAACCACTCGGCCGGTTAGGGTCGGACAGCCCGGCGCGCGAGCGGCGCACGGCGTTGGCCACTGCGGTTACCGCCTCGCCCTGGCCGATCACGCGCTGGTGCAACAGGTCTTCCATCTTCAGCAGCTTCTCGCGCTCGCCTTCGAGCATCTTGGCCACTGGAATGCCGGTCCACTTGGACACCACTTCGGCAATTTCTTCCTCGGTCACCTTGTTGCGCAGCAACTGGTTCTCGGTCTTGCCGTGCTGGTCAACCATCTGCAGGCTGCGCTCCAGGTCCGGGATCACCCCGTACTGCAGCTCGGCCATGCGGCTGAGATCGCCTTTGCGACGAGCGGCTTCCAGCTCCTGGCGGGCTTGCTCGATCTTTTGCTGGATCTGGGCCGAGCCCTGCACTTCGGCCTTCTCGGACGCCCAGATTTCTTCCAGGTCGGAATACTCACGCTCCAAACGCTCGATTTCTTCGGTCAGCTTCTCGAGGCGTTTTTTGGCCGCTTCGTCTTCTTCCTTCTTAAGCGCCTGCGACTCCACCTTCAACTGGATCAGGCGGCGATCAAGGCGGTCGAGCACTTCCGGCTTGGAGTCGATCTCCATGCGAATGCGGCTGGCCGCTTCGTCGATCAGGTCGATCGCCTTGTCCGGCAACTGGCGGTCAGTGATGTAGCGGTGGCTGAGCTTGGCCGCAGCGATGATTGCGCCGTCGGTGATGGCCACCTTGTGGTGCACTTCATAACGCTCTTTAAGGCCGCGCAGGATGGCGATGGTGTCTTCCTCGCTCGGCTCCTCGACCAGCACCTTCTGGAAGCGGCGCTCCAGGGCGGCGTCCTTTTCGATGAACTGGCGATACTCGTTAAGCGTGGTGGCGCCCACACAGTGCAGTTCGCCACGGGCCAGGGCCGGCTTGAGCATGTTGCCGGCGTCCATGGCGCCCTCGCCTTTGCCGGCGCCGACCATGGTGTGCAACTCGTCGATGAACAGGATGATCTGGCCTTCCTGCTTGGACAGCTCGTTCAGCAGCGATTTAAGGCGCTCTTCGAACTCGCCACGGTACTTGGCACCGGCAATCAGCGCGCCCATGTCCAGCGCCAGCAGGCGCTTGCCCTTGAGGCCGTCGGGCACTTCACCATTGATGATGCGCTGGGCCAGGCCCTCGGCGATGGCAGTCTTGCCCACGCCGGGCTCACCGATCAGCACCGGGTTGTTCTTGGTACGGCGTTGCAGCACCTGCACGGTACGGCGGATTTCGTCGTCACGGCCGATTACCGGGTCCAGCTTGCCTTCTTCGGCACGCTTGGTCAGGTCGACGGTGTACTTGTCCAGCGCCTGGCGCGATTCCTCGGCGTTGGCGTCGTTGACGGCCGCGCCGCCACGCAGGTTGTTGATGGCATTTTCCAGGGCTTTCTTGGTCACGCCCTGGCTCAGCAGAACCTTGCCGAGTTTGCTGTTTTCGTCCATGGCGGCCAGCACCACCAGTTCGCTGGAAATGAACTGGTCACCCTTCTGCTGGGCCAGGCGGTCGGCCTGGTTGAGCAGGCGTGCCAGGTCCTGCGACATGTTCACGTCGCCGGTCGGGTTCTGGATTTTCGGCAGCTGGTCGAGTTCTTTCACCAGCGCCTGGCGCAGGCTGTTGATGTCGAAGCCGACCTGCATCAGCAGCGGCTTGATCGAACCGCCCTGCTGTTCAAGCAGTGCCTGCATCAGGTGCACGGGCTCGATGGCTGGGTGATCCATGCCAACGGCCAGGGACTGGGCATCGGATATGGCTAGTTGAAGCTTGCTGGTCAAACGGTCTATTCGCATGGTGTACCTTCCTTTAAAGGGCAGGTCGGAGCGATGGACAGCGCCTGTTCATGAAGAAACCTGCCTGAGATGACCTTATAGATAAGGCTGATTCTGGAAGATTCAAGCGTAGCGGGGTTGACCGGGGTCAACCTGTTGGATTAGTGCTGGGCCATTCGCGGGTGAACCCGCTCCCACAGGATCATCACTGGCCCCGAGGGCGATGCTGTACCTGTGGGAGCGGGCGTGCCCGCGAAGAGGCCGGTGCAGGCTAGCGCGGTTCCAGCCACACAAGGGAAGCAAACCGCCCACCCTGCGGGGTACGGCGATAGGAAAAGAACCGCTCATCACTGACCGTGCACCAGCCACCACCATAAACAGCCGTCACTCCACGCGCCGCCAGGCGAATACGCGCCAGCTCGTAGATGTCGGCCATCAGCTTGCCCGGCCGCTGTCCGTCGACAAAGGCCCGGGCCGCTTCAGGGTGCACGGCAGTAAAGGCATCCCGCACTTCCAGCCCGACTTCAAATGCCTTGGGGCCAATCGCCGGCCCCAGCCACACCAGCACCTCTTCCGGTGCCAGCGCCAGGCGGTCCAGCGTAGCTTCCAGCACCCCACCAGCCAGCCCGCGCCAGCCCGCATGTGCGGCCGCCACGCGGGTACCGGCCCGGTCGCAGAACAGCACAGGCAGGCAATCGGCAGTCATCACGGTACAGGCAACACCGGGCTGGTCAGTCCAGCTGGCGTCGGCCTCGGCCACCACGGCCGCGTCGGCATCCGCCACCACCAGCCCGTGCACCTGCTTGAGCCAGGCCGGCTGGATGGCGAACTCGTCGCTCAGGCGACGGCGGTTCTCGGCAACCGCAGCAGGGTCATCCCCCACATGATCGCCAAGGTTGAACGTTGCGTAGGGCGACTGGCTGATGCCGCCCTGACAGGTGGTGACACAGGCGCGAACCGAGGCCGGGGCTGGCCAGTCGGGCAATAGCAGCGACTGCGCCAGGCCACTCATCCGATAAAGCTCTCGCGGTCTTCGTTCAGCAGCGTCAGCAACCAGAGGAAGTCATCCGGCAGCGGCGACTCCCACTTCATGATCTCGCCGGTGATCGGGTGCGCCAGTGCCAGGAAACGCGCATGCAGCGCCTGACGCGGGAAGGTCTTGACCGCCTCGACCATCGTCGGGCTCGCAGCAGGCGGGATGCGGAAACGCCCGCCGTAGGTCTGGTCGCCGACCAGCGGGAACCCGACATGCGCCATGTGCACGCGGATCTGGTGGGTACGGCCGGTCTCCAGCTTGACCCGCACATGAGTGTGCGAGCGGAAGCGCTTGAGCACGCGGTAGTGGCTGACCGCCGGCTTGCCGCCATCGGTTACCGCCATGCGCTGGCGCATGCCGCCGTGGCGACCGATCGGGGCGTCGATCTTGCCGCCGGCAGTCACCACGCCAATCACGATGCACTCGTAGATGCGGCTGACCTTGCGGCTTTGCATCTGCTCGACCAGCTTGGTCTGCGCCTGCAGGGTCTTGGCCACAACCATCAGACCGGTGGTGTCCTTGTCCAGGCGGTGGACGATGCCGGCACGCGGCACATTGATGATGTCTGGCACGTGGTGCAGCAGCGCATTGAGCAGGGTACCGCTGGCATGGCCGGCGGCCGGGTGCACAACCAGCCCGGCGGGCTTGTTGATCACCATGATATGGTCGTCTTCGTAGACGATATCCAGCTCGATGTCTTCTGCGATCCACTCGCCCTGGGCCTCTTGCTCGGCCTGCAGGGCAAGTACGGCGCCACCATAGACGGTGTCACGAGGGCGCACGACGGCGCCATCGACCGTCAGGCGGCCCTCTTTGATCCACGTGGTAAGCCGCGAACGCGAGTACTCAGCGAACAATTGGGCGGCGACCTGGTCGAGGCGTTGACCGCCCAGATCGGACGGTACCTCTGCACTAAGTTGAATGATCTCGGACATGCTCGATTCGGCGGGCGCACAGCCTTTGGTTTCGGCTGCGAGCTTGTGGTTAAATACGGCTTCTTTTGTCCCGGGGTTGGCCGGGGCGCTCATCATAACAGGACGGCACCGCCCAAGACAGCGGCCGTCAAAGGGACGCAAGCCGCCATGCGAGTGAAACACCTGCTGCTGATCGCCATCCTCGGGCTTACCGCGGCCTGTTCCTCCAATAAGGAAGTCATCGACGAGAACCTCAGCGAGGCCGAGCTGTACCAGCAGGCCCAGGCTGATCTGGACAACTCCAGCTACACCAGCGCCGTGAACAAGCTCAAGGCCCTGGAGTCGCGCTACCCGTTCGGCCGCTATGCCGACCAGGCGCAGCTCGAGCTGATCTACGCCAACTACAAGAACTCCGAGCCCGAGGCTGCCAAGTCGGCCGCCGAGCGCTTCATCCGCCTGCACCCGCAGCACCCGAACGTCGACTACGCCTACTACCTCAAGGGCCTGACCTCGTTCGACCAGGACCGCGGCCTGCTGGCACGCTTCCTGCCACTGGACATGACCAAGCGTGACCCGGGTGCCGCCCGCGACTCGTACAACGAGTTCGCCCAGCTGACCAGCCGCTTCCCCAACAGCCGCTACGCGCCAGACGCCAAGCAGCGCATGATCTACCTGCGCAACCTGCTGGCTTCCTACGAAATTCACGTGGCCGACTACTACCTGAGCCGCCAGGCTTACGTGGCAGCCGCCAACCGTGGCCGCTACGTGGTAGAGAACTTCCAGGAAACCCCATCGGTCGGCGACGGCCTGGCGGTGATGGTCGAGTCGTACCAGAAGATGCACCTGGACGAACTGGCCGCCACCAGCCTGGAAACCCTCAAGCTCAACTACCCGGACCACCCGAGCCTGGCCGATGGCGAGTTCCAGCCCAAGCAGACCGAGTCTGACGGTCGTGGCTGGTTGTCCAAGGCCACCTTGGGCCTGATCGAGACCGACGCCCCGCTGCCGCCGGGCGAAACCCGCGCCAACCAGGACGTGGTCAAGCAGTTCCAGGATGCCCGCGACGAGATGCCGCAAGAACTGCTGCCCAAAGACGAAGATGGCAACCCGATCGTGCCGGAAGGCCCGAAAGAAGCCGAGAAAGACCGTTCGTGGTTCAGCTACATGACCTTTGGTCTGTTCGACTGACGCACTGCGGTACATGAAAGGGAGGCCTTGGGCCTCCCTTTTTTATTGCCCGCGTCCTAGACTGTCGGCTTCTTCAATCGACAAGCTGGACACCATGGTTCGCCTACTTTTCTGGATCGCCCTGATCGCCGCCGCGTTCTGGCTGTGGCGCAAGTTCAAAGTCAGCCAGCAGTCGCGCCCCGAAGCGAAGCTCGACGCGCCGCTGCAGATGGTGCGCTGTGCCCATTGCGGCGTGCACCTGCCCAATGACCGCGCGCTTCAGCGCGGCGGTGAGTGGTACTGCAGCCCGGCGCACCTGCAGCAAGGCCCTGGCAAGCAGGGCTGAGTCGGCACTGATAAACGGCTGAGTTGTCTACAGGCCCTCAGCCCAACCGACCCGCCGGCGCATACGGCGCCGGGTCGATGATCGGCTCGGCCCCTGTCAGCAGGTCGGTAAACAATTGGCACGATGCCGGCGCCAGCACCAGCCCGTTGCGATAATGCCCGCAGTTCAACCACAGCCCCGCATGCCCAGGCACCGGCCCGATGTAAGGAATCCCCTCCGGCGACCCAGGCCGCAGCCCGGCCCAGTGCGCCACCACCGTGGCCCCTTCTAGCCCAGGCAGCAACTCGGCTGCAGATGCCTTCAGGCTATCCAGGGCATCGTCGGTCGGGGTCTTGTCATACCCGGCATGCTCCAGCGTGCTGCCCACCAGAATGTGCCCGTCACGGCGCGGGATGGCGTAGCGCCCCTTGGCCAGGACCATGCTCGGCAGGAAGTCTTCGGCACACTTGAACAGGATCATCTGGCCCTTCACCGGCTCCACTGGCAGCTCAAGACCAAGCGTGCGCAGCAGGTCACCACTCCAGGCGCCGGCACTGAGCACTACCTCATCCGCCACCAGCACGCCATCGGCAGTCTGCACCCCGGTCACCCGACCATCTTGATGAACGAAACCGGTGACCTGGCAGTGTTCGCGCAAGGTCACGTTCGGCAATGCCAGCAGCGCCGCCTTCAGCGACTTCACCAGGCGCGGGTTGCGCACATTGGCCACGCCAGCCATGTAGATGGCCCGCTTGAACCCCGGCCCCAATACCGGCACCGCGTCATAAGCTGCCGAGATATCCACGGCACTCAGCGGCCGCTGCTCGCGCTCGGCCCAGGCCAGGGCTTCGGCCTCGTCGTCCAGGTCCAGCCAGTACAGGCCGGTAGTGTGCACTTCAGGGTCGAGGCCGGTGCTGGCGAACAAACGTTCGCCCAGCTGTGGATAAAAGTCCTGCGACCAGTGCGCCAGGGCGGTCACCGCCGGGCTGTAGCGCCACGGGTACAGCGGCGAGACGATGCCACCGCCGGCCCAGGACGACTCGCGACCGACCTCGCCCTGATCACACACCACCACCTGGCCGACCTTCGCCGCCAGGTTGAATGCCGTCAGCAGACCAATCACCCCGCCGCCGACCACCACTACTTGCTTGCTCATCTGTCGATCCAACATCTGAAGTAAAACCGCGATGCACCGGGCACCATTCAACCTTCAGCTTCCCCAGCAGCGCTCGCTCGCCTCGACGGCACCCGGGTTGCGCTGCACGCCAGCCTGGTCGAGCTGGAAATCACCACAGCGATCCTGCGCCATCAGCCCATGCGGCAGCCGCCGGGCGTGCAGCGTGAAGGTATCGCTGTCGCGCCGGGCCTGCAGGCTGTAGTGGCGGTTACCGTCGGGCAACGCCGGGTTGCCCTCGGCGTATTGGCCGGTGCGCACGCGGTGGCGCTCCAGGCGCAGCGCGGCATCGTGCAACAGGCCAACCACTTCGCTGCGCGCGGCTCGCCGAAGCTGGTCGCTGTAACTGGGGTAGGCAATGGCTGCCAGAATGCCGGTGACGGCCAGCACAATCAACAACTCGATCAGGCTCAAGCCTTGCTGCATGTCAGTCTCCTCTCGCTCTTTGTCGCCAGGTAATGCGCTGGGTCTGGTCGCCGACCACGGCATAGACAGCCTCCAGCACATGCCTTGGCTGAGTGTCGAGGCTCACGGCCGTTACCCGGAACAAGGTGACCTGCTGCCCTGGGGGCATGTGTGCAGCACCGTTGCTGGTACCCAGGTTCTGCAGCTGGAAAAAGCCGGTTGGCGCACGCTGCCATTGCCCGCCCAAATCGTGCGGTCGAG
>NZ_JABMCN010000206.1 GCF_013179515.1 Pseudomonas sp. CM27 | reverse complement strand
GGGGCGGGCACAAAAAAACCTCCAGTGCTTGCGCAACTGGAGGTTTTTCAAATTTTGGCTCCGCGACCTGGACTCGAACCAGGGACCCAATGATTAACAGTCATTTGCTCTACCGACTGAGCTATCGCGGAATCTGCGCATATCTTACTAATTGCCCGAGGGAAGTCAACCCTCCCCCAGGCAAATTATATTGCAATCAAGCAGTTACAGTACTTCGACGATGGCCTTGGTGACCACGTGGATGTTGCTCTGGTTCAGCGCAGCTACCGCAATGCGGCCGGTGTCCAGGGCATAGATACCGAACTCGTTCTTCAGGCGGGCGACCTGTTCAACGGTCAGGCCCGAGTAGGAGAACATGCCTGCCTGGCGGCCAACGAAGCTGAAGTCGCGGTTGGCGCCATATTCTGCCAGCAGGCTGACCATTTGCTGGCGCATGCCGTGGATACGCTGGCGCATCTCAGCCAGCTCGGCTTCCCACATCAGGCGAAGTTCTTCGCTGTTGAGCACGGTAGCGACGATGGTCGCGCCGTGGGTCGGCGGGTTGGAGTAGGTGGTGCGGATGACGCGCTTGACCTGCGACAGCACGCGAGTGCTCTCGTCCTTCGAGGCGGTGACGATCGACAGTGCGCCAACGCGCTCGCCGTACAACGAGAACGACTTGGAGAACGAGCTGGAAACGAAGAAGTCCAGGCCCGACTCGGCGAACAGGCGTACAGCGAACGCGTCTTCGGCGATGCCGTCACCAAAGCCCTGGTAGGCCATGTCGAGAAACGGCACATGGCCCTTGGCCTTGACCACTTCCAGCACGTTTTTCCAGTCGTCCAGGCCCAGGTCGACGCCAGTCGGGTTGTGGCAGCAGGCATGCAGCACGACGATAGAACCGGCCGGCAGGCTGTTCAGGTCTTCGAGCATGCCGGCGCGGTTGACGTCGTTGCTCGGTGCGTCGTAGTAGCGGTAGTTCTGTACCGGGAAGCCGGCGGTCTCGAACAGCGCACGGTGGTTTTCCCAGCTCGGGTCGCTGATAGCTACCACAGCGTTTGGCGAGAGGCGCTTGAGGAAGTCGGCGCCGATCTTCAGCGCACCGGTACCGCCAACGGCCTGCACGGTGACCACGCGGCCAGCGGCCAGCAGTGGCGACTCGGCGCCGAAGATGAGTTTTTGCACGGCCTGGTCGTAGGTGGCGATGCCGTCGATCGGCAGGTAGCCGCGCGAGGCGTGCTGGGCGGCACGCTGGGTTTCGGCTTCGATCACGGCGCGCAGCAGCGGAATGCGGCCCTCCTCATTGCAGTACACGCCTACGCCCAGGTTGACCTTGTCGGTACGTGGGTCGGCGTTGAATGCTTCGTTGAGGCCCAGGATAGGGTCGCGGGGTGCCAGCTCGACAGCGGAAAACAGGCTCATTGTTACCTTGGCTCTGAATAGGAGTGTGATAGGACGTACACGCTCCAGCCGAATGCACTGAAGCGGTGCACAAACGGGGAGTCAGTATAGTGATACCGACCGGTCACCGCGACACTCTGGCGCACCTTTTCAGACGTTTTGCGCAAATATTTTTCGACCATTGGTCCAATTGCCGTGTCCACCGTAGCAAGCGTTCACAGCTGCGCCTTGAAAGCGCCACCCTGGGGGCGCATTTGGGTATAGACTACTGGCTAAATTTACAGTTGCTGCAACACCGCGAGGTCCGTCATGTCCGAGTTCCAGCTCGTCACCCGTTTTCAGCCGGCCGGCGACCAGCCCGAGGCCATCCGCCAGTTGGTCGAAGGTATCGAGGCGGGCCTGTCGCACCAGACGCTGCTCGGGGTGACCGGCTCGGGCAAGACCTTCAGTATCGCCAACGTCATCCAGCAGGTGCAGCGGCCGACGCTGGTGCTGGCGCCGAACAAGACCCTGGCCGCGCAGCTGTACGGCGAATTCAAGGCGTTTTTCCCCAACAACGCGGTGGAGTACTTCGTTTCCTACTACGACTACTACCAGCCTGAGGCCTATGTACCGTCGTCGGATACCTTCATCGAGAAGGACGCCTCGATCAACGACCACATCGAGCAGATGCGCCTGTCGGCAACCAAGGCGTTGCTGGAGCGACGCGACGCGATCATCGTGACCACGGTCTCGTGCATCTACGGCCTGGGCAGCCCCGAGACCTACCTGAAAATGGTCCTGCACGTGGACCGCGGCGACAAGCTTGACCAGCGCGCGCTGCTACGCCGCCTGGCCGACCTGCAGTACACCCGCAACGAAATGGATTTTGCCCGGGCCACCTTCCGTGTGCGCGGTGATGTGATCGATATCTTCCCGGCCGAATCCGACCTCGAGGCCATCCGCATCGAGCTGTTCGATGACGAGGTGGAAAACATCGCCGCCTTCGACCCGCTCACCGGCGAAGTATTCCGCAAGCTGCCGCGTTTCACCTTCTACCCCAAGAGCCACTACGTGACCCCGCGCGAGACCTTGCTCGATGCCATGGAGGGCATCAAGGAAGAGTTGACAGACCGCCTGGCGTACCTGCACAAGGGCAACAAGCTGGTAGAGGCGCAGCGGCTGGAGCAGCGTACCCGCTTTGACCTGGAGATGATCCTGGAGCTGGGCTACTGCAACGGCATCGAGAACTACTCGCGCTACCTGTCCGGTCGGCCCGCCGGGGCGCCACCGCCCACCCTGTACGATTACCTGCCAGCCGATGCCCTGCTGGTAATTGACGAGTCTCACGTCAGCGTTCCGCAGGTTGGCGCCATGTACAAGGGTGACCGCTCGCGCAAGGAAACGCTGGTCGAGTACGGCTTTCGCCTGCCCTCGGCGCTGGACAACCGGCCCATGCGCTTCGACGAGTGGGAGAATGTCAGCCCCCAGACCATCTTCGTTTCCGCCACCCCGGGCCCTTACGAGGCCGAGCATGCCGGGCGCGTGGTCGAGCAGGTGGTACGCCCGACCGGCCTGGTCGACCCGCAGGTCGAAATTCGCCCGGCACTGACCCAGGTGGATGACCTGCTTTCGGAAATCCGCAAGCGGGTCGCGGCGGGTGAGCGGGTGCTGGCGACCACGTTGACCAAGCGCATGGCCGAGGATCTCAGTGATTACCTGGCCGATCACGACGTGCGGGTGCGTTACCTGCACTCCGACATCGACACCGTGGAGCGGGTGGAGATCATTCGTGACCTGCGCCTGGGTACCTTCGACGTGCTGGTCGGCATCAACCTGCTGCGCGAGGGCCTGGACATGCCCGAGGTGTCGCTGGTGGCGATTCTCGATGCCGACAAAGAAGGTTTCCTGCGCTCCGAACGATCACTGATCCAGACCATCGGCCGGGCCGCCCGTAACCTCAACGGTCGGGCCATCCTTTACGCCGATAACATGACCGGCTCCATGCAGCGGGCCATCGATGAAACCGAGCGTCGTCGGGAAAAGCAGATCGCGTTCAACCAAGCCAACGGCATCGTGCCCAAGGGCGTGGTCAAGGACATCACCGATATCCTGGAAGGCGCCACTGTGCCCGGCTCGCGCAGCAAAAAGCGCAAGGGCATGGCCAAGGCGGCGGAGGAGAGCGCCCGTTACGAGGCCGAACTGCGTACCCCGGGCGAGATCACCAAGCGCATCAAGCAGCTCGAAGAGAAGATGATGCAGTTCGCCCGCGACCTGGAGTTCGAAGCGGCAGCGCAACTGCGCGACGAGATTACCCAGCTGCGCGAGCGGTTGATTACCAGCTGATTGCCACGTTATCTGCAATGGCCTCTTCGCGGGCGAGCCCGCTCGCTCAAGCGAAGAGGCCGCTACAGGCAACCGAAAATTCAGTGGGCTTCCCCAGCCTTCAACCCCTGCGGCAACTTGCGGGTCATCAACACCGCTATCATGCTCACTGCTAACCCGATCCCGACAAAGTGGAAGGCATCGTTGTAAGCCATGATCAACGCTTGTTGGTGGGTAATCTCGCTCAACTTGCCCAGCGCCGCACTGTCATTCCCCAGCCGCTCCGCCAGTTGCGCCAACCGTTCCGCCACCTGCGGGTTGCTTGGCACCACCGACTCCCTCAGGTAATCGAAATACACCTTGGTCCGCGCATCCAGCAGGGTGGCCAGCAGGGCAATACCAATCGCCCCACCCAGGTTGCGCAGGATATTGAACAGGCTCGAAGCCGAGCCGGCATCCTGCGGCTGGATATAGGCCGTGGCGATCAGCGAAATGGTCACCATGATCATCGGCTGGCCCAGCGCACGGATGATCTGGATATGGTTGAACTGCGGCCCCGCAAAGTCCGGGTTGAGTACACCCGAGCCGAAGCTGGCGGCGCCGAACAGGCAGAACCCCAGCGCACACAGCACCTTGGGTGAAATCACCTTCATCAATTGCGGCACCAGCGGGATCAGGAACAGCTGGGGAACGCCCATCCACATGATCACCTCGCCGATCTGCAAGGCGTTGTAGCCCTGGATCTGCGCCAGATACAGCGGTAGCAGGTAGATCGACCCGTAGAGGCCGACGCCCATGCCCAGGCTGGCGATGCTCGACAGGCCGAAATTGCGGTTGCCAAGGATGCGCAAGTTGATCAGGGGATGCGGCTTGGAAAACTGCACGATGACAAAGGTGATCAGGCTGACCAGCGCAACGCTACCCAGGCCGACGATCAGGTGTGATTCCAGCCAGTCCTTGCGGTGGCCTTCCTCAAGAAATACTTGCAGGCAGCCCAGGCCCAGCCCGAGGGTAAGGATGCCCGCGTAATCGGTGCTTTTCAGCAGTTCCCAATGCGCTTCTTTCTTCTCCAGCCCGTACAGCAGGCCGGCGATCATCACCAGCCCCGGCGGAATGTTGATATAGAAAATGTACTCCCAGCCCCAGTTTTCGGTGAGCCAGCCGCCTAGAGTAGGGCCGATGGAGGGGGCGAAGGTGGCGGTCATGGCGAACATGGCCATGCCTTTGGCGCGGTGGTGTTCCGGCAGCTTGATCAGGGTAAGGGTAAACGCCAACGGGATCAGCGCGCCGCCGGTAAAACCCTGCAGGGCGCGGAACAGGATCATGCTCTCCAAATTCCAGGCCATCGAACACATCAGTGATGAAAGCAGGAAACCGCCGGAGACCCACACCGCGAGCCGTCGCGCCGACAGCAGCTGCACCAGCCAGGCGGTCAGCGGGATCATGATGATTTCCGCGACAAGGTAGGAGGTGGAAATCCACGAGCCTTCCTCCAGGGTCGCCGACAGCGCGCCCTGGATGTCCTTTAGCGACGAGTTGGTGATCTGGATGTCCAGCACTGCCATGAAGGCGCCAAGCATCACGCTCATTACCGCAATCCAGTCGCGCCGGCTGGGCTCGGCAACAGGCCGCAGCAAAGCGTCACCGGCCATGGGGGCCTTCGTCTTCGCTGCGCAGGTCGACGGTGGCGGTGACCGACATGCCGGGGCGGATCCGCCCTCGCAGCGGGTTGTCGGCGCTGAAGGTCAGTTTTACCGGAATACGCTGCACCACCTTGGTGAAGTTGCCGGTGGCATTGTCCGGCGGCAGCAGGCTGAACTGCGCGCCTGAGGCGGCAAACAGGCTGTCGACCCGACCTTCGACGGGGGTGTCCGGGTAGCTGTCGAATACCAGTTCGGCGCGCTGGCCGGGCTGCATATGGCCGATCTGGGTTTCCTTGAAGTTGGCCTGCACCCAGATGTCTTCGTCCGGCACGATCGACAGCAGGTAGGCACCTGCCTGCACCACCTGGCCATTGCGGGCGTTGCGTTGGCCGATGGTGCCGCTAATGGGCGCGCGGATCTCGCAGCGGCTCAGGTTGAGCTCGGCCTGGGCCAGGTCGGCGCGGGCGTTGGCGATTTGCGCATCCAGGCGCTTGAGGTCGGCGTTCAGGGCGTTCACCTGCTGGCGCTGGCTTTGCAGGTCGGCGCGGGCCTTGTCGACCTGGGAGCCGGCCACGTGGCTGTCCGCCGACAGAGTGGTGACCCGTTCTTCAGAGACATAACCTGGCTTGCGCAGTTTTTCGGCGCGGCTCAGGTCCAGGCGCGAGCGGTCGAAGGTGGCCTGGTTGGCCGCCACCTGGGCCTGGCCGGCAGCGATCAGGCTGCCCTGCTGGGTCAGGCGGCTTTGCGCCTGGGCGTGTTCGGCCTCGCGGGTAGCCAGGGCAGCGCGGGCGCGTTCGATCGCCAGCTCGAAGTCAGCGGCCTCCAGGCGCACCAGCAAGTCGCCTTTGTCGACGTGCTGGTTGTCCTCGACCGGCACCGTGTCGATGCGGGCACCCAGCTGGCTGGAAATGCGGGTAATCTCGCCTTGCACGTAGGCGTTGTCGGTGCCTTCGTAGAAGCGGCCCTTGAAATACCAGTGGGCCAGAAAGGCGAGGGCGATGATGGCCACCAAGGTGAAAAAGATCGCCAGGCGGCGTTTGAGTTGGGTAGGCATGGCGGCTATCGTTGCAGAAATGTAAGCAAATTTAACAGCGGTGCAGGGCCCGTCGACAAGTGACGTTCGCGCCATTGCTGGAGCCCGGTGCCTGCCTCCTGCTAACATCCCGCCTTTGTTTCATCTTTCGTTCGAGACCCTCCATGACCACCGTACGCACGCGTATCGCGCCATCGCCTACCGGCGACCCCCATGTCGGCACTGCCTACATCGCCCTGTTCAACTACTGCTTTGCCAAGCAGCACGGCGGTGAGTTCATCCTGCGCATCGAAGACACCGACCAGTTGCGCTCCACGCGCGAATCGGAACAGCAGATCTTCGACGCCCTGCGCTGGCTCGGCATCGAATGGAACGAAGGCCCGGACGTCGGCGGCCCGCACGGCCCGTACCGGCAGAGCGAGCGTGGCGCGATCTATGCCGAATACGCCAAGCAGCTGGTCGACGCCGGCCACGCCTTCTACTGTTTCTGCACCGCCGAAGAACTGGAGCAGATGCGCGCCGAACAGCAAGCCCGCGGCGAAACCCCTCGCTATGACGGCCGCGCACTGCTGCTGAGCGCCGAGGAAGTGCAGCGCCGCCTGGCCGCTGGCGAGCCGCACGTGATCCGCATGAAAGTGCCGAGCGAAGGCGTGTGCGTGGTGCCTGACATGCTGCGTGGCGACGTCGAGATCCCGTGGGACCGCATGGACATGCAGGTGCTGATGAAGAACGACGGCCTGCCGACGTACTTCCTGGCCAACGTGGTCGACGACCACCTGATGGGCATCACCCACGTGTTGCGCGGCGAAGAGTGGCTGCCATCGGCGCCCAAGCTGATCAAGCTGTACGAATACTTCGGCTGGGAGCAGCCCAAGCTGTGCTACATGCCGCTGCTGCGCAACCCGGACAAGTCCAAGCTGTCCAAGCGCAAGAACCCGACTTCGGTCACGTTCTACGAGCGCATGGGCTTCATGCCCGAGGCGATGCTCAACTACCTGGGCCGCATGGGCTGGTCGATGCCGGACGAGCGCGAGAAGTTCTCCCTGGCCGAGATGGTCGAGCACTTCGACCTGTCGCGCGTCTCGCTGGGCGGGCCGATCTTCGACATCGAGAAGCTGTCCTGGCTTAACGGCCAGTGGTTGCGTGAGCTGCCGGTCGAGGAGTTCGCCACGCGCCTGCAGAAGTGGGCGTTCAACAGCGACTACATGATGAAGATTGCCCCGCATGTACAAGGCCGGGTCGAAACCTTCAGCCAGGTCGCACCGCTGGGCGGGTTCTTCTTCGAAGGCGCGCTGAAGCTGGACGCCAAGCTGTTCGAAAGCAAGAAACTGTCTGCCGACCAGGTGCGCCAGGTCATCCAGCTGATCCTGTGGAAGCTCGAAAGCCTGCGCCAGTGGGAAAAAGAGCGTATCACCGGTTGCATCCAGGCTGTGGTCGAGGCGCTGGAGCTCAAGCTTCGCGACGCCATGCCGCTGATGTTCGCTGCCATTACTGGCCAGGCCAGCTCGGTGTCGGTACTGGACGCTATGGAAATCCTCGGCCCGGACCTGACACGCTATCGCCTGCGCCAGGCGCTGGATCTGCTGGGTGGTGTGTCGAAGAAAGAAAACAAAGAGTGGGAAAAGCTGCTGGCCTCAATCGCCTGATTCAGCTTTGCACCTGACCTGTGGGAGCGGGCGTGCCCGCGAATGCGGTGTTTGATCTACCATCGCATTTTCGCGGGCACGCCCGCTTCCACAGGTCCAGCTAAACCCGGAAAAACTAGGACAGGGCGGTAAGTGATTGTTATCTGTGAAAAAACTTTTGAATATTTTCGAAATTTCGTTTGACAGCAGTGCAATCCGATCTTAATATGCGCCCCGTCCACAGCGATGAACGAAAACGAAACGCCAGGTACCCAGCCAGCGATTCGGTTCAAAGCGACATTGTGGGGCTATAGCTCAGCTGGGAGAGCGCCTGCATGGCATGCAGGAGGTCAGCGGTTCGATCCCGCTTAGCTCCACCAAATTCCGCTTGGCAGCTCAGGCTGGCAAGCAAGACCGGGTCCAGCAACCGGGTCTTGAAGGTAAGAAGGTTCGTCCCCTTCGTCTAGTGGCCTAGGACACCGCCCTTTCACGGCGGTAACAGGGGTTCGAGTCCCCTAGGGGACGCCAGTTTTACACAAGCGATGTTTCATTATGTCGCTGGGCCGCGAGGCTAGAAATCCGGGGCTATAGCTCAGCTGGGAGAGCGCCTGCATGGCATGCAGGAGGTCAGCGGTTCGATCCCGCTTAGCTCCACCAATTTTGCCGCGGTTTGCGTAAGCAAGCCGGCACGAAGGTTACGTCCCCTTCGTCTAGTGGCCTAGGACACCGCCCTTTCACGGCGGTAACAGGGGTTCGAGTCCCCTAGGGGACGCCACTTTTTCCTGCGTTTTGCAGGGCTTGAAAGGCTCGTCGATTATTGATGAGCCTTTTGTTTCGGGGCTATAGCTCAGCTGGGAGAGCGCCTGCATGGCATGCAGGAGGTCAGCGGTTCGATCCCGCTTAGCTCCACCATTTCTGCCAGGGTTCACGTTAGTGAATCTTCGCGAAGGTTACGTCCCCTTCGTCTAGTGGCCTAGGACACCGCCCTTTCACGGCGGTAACAGGGGTTCGAGTCCCCTAGGGGACGCCACGTTTACCCGCGTTTTGCGGGACTTTAAAGGCTCATTCGCTTATTGAATGGGCCTTTTGTTTTTTCTCCCTCGCGAAAATTCCGCTGCCGACGGGCGGCGAGAAAATCTGCTTGCCAAAAAATATGATATGGATAATATTTCGATCATCATATTTTTCCCGGCGACCGCCCCATGAGCGACAAGAAGAGCAAAACCCGCGAACGCATCCTCGAGGCGGCGCGCAGTGCCTTGATCCAGCATGGCCCGGCCGAGCCTAGTGTGAGCCAGGTAATGGGTGCGGCAGGCCTGACGGTTGGCGGCTTCTATGCCCACTTCGAGAGCAAGGACGAGCTGATGCTCGAAGCATTCAGCCAACTGCTGGGTGAGCGCCGTGCCTTGCTTTCGCAGGTCGACCCCAGCCTCGATGGCGCCGGGCGGCGCGCGCTGGCCAGTGCGTTCTACCTGTCGCGCAAGCACCGGGATGCCGAGGTGCATGCCTGCCCGCTGCCGAACTCACTGGGAGAAATGCAGCGCCTGCCGGAAGCCTTCCGTGAGGTACTGGCCGAGCACATCGAGCTGATGGCAGCGGCCATGGTCGACCGTCCCGAGGATGCCGACAAGGCCTTGGCCGACCTGGCCCTCATGGTCGGCGGGCTGGCCCTGGCCCGCGCCCTGGGCACCAGCGACCTTTCTGACCGAATCCTGCGCGCCGCCAAATCGGCAGTGCTGTAACCCTGGAGCATGGCAATGACTACCCTGAGCTGGATTCGTGGCGTCAATGGCACCCTGGGCCGCCTGGCCCCCGAGCACGTCGCTGGCAAGATGCGCCGTGCCTTCATGACCCCGCGCAACCTGCCGCCACGGCACTGGGAATTGCCCATGCTGGCAAGTGCCGAGCGCATTACCTTGCGCTTCGGCCTGTCGGCATTACGCTGGGGGCAGGGGCCGACGGTGCTGCTGATGCACGGCTGGGAAGGCCGCCCCACACAGTTCGCCGCCTTGATTGAAACCCTGGTCCAGGCCGGGCACACGGTGGTGTCGCTGGAGGGGCCAGGGCATGGTCGCTCGCCGGGTGAGCAGGCCAACGTGGTGCTGTTTGCCAGGGCGCTGCTCGAGGCCGCCGCCGAGTTGCCGCCGCTGCGTGCGGTCATTGGCCATTCGATGGGCGCTGCCAGCGTGCTGCTGGCCTTGCAGATGGGCCTGCGCACGGAGGCGGCGGTGAGCATCGCGGGCCCGGCGCGGTTGCTGGGGGTGTTGCGAGGGTTTGCCCGTCATCTGGGGCTGCCGGCGCGTGCACGGGCTGCGTTCATTCGCCAGGTGGAGCGGGATGTGGGCATGCAGGTTGCGCGGCTGGATGTTACCGGTTACCAGCTGGAGCTTCCGGGGCTGGTAGTGCACGCTGCCGATGACGCCCTGGTGGCTGCCGATGAAGCCCAGGTCATTCACAAGGCCTGGTTCGACAGCCGGCTGTTGATGTTGGAGGCGGGCGGCCACCAACGGCTGCTAGCCGACCCGCGCCTGGGTGAAGCCGTGCTCGAATTGCTCGCCAGGGCGGGTGCGCCAGCGCGGCAAAGCGCCTGATGAGCCCGGTAAATCCATCCAAGGGCTGGACTTCCCCTGCCGGTCGCTGCTAAATCGCAATTTTGCGCCAAGGAAGCGAACATGAGCTGGGACCTGGCAACACCCTTCGTCATCGACCTGCGCGTCGGCAGCGAGGATATCGACGGCCTCGGCCACGCCAACAACGCCGTCTACGTGACCTGGCTGGAACGCTGCGCCTGGCGCCATTCCCAGCGCCTGGGCCTGGACCTGGCCGCGTACCGCCGGCTGGACCGGGCCATGGCCGTTGTGCGCCACGAAATCGACTACCTGGCCGCCGGCTATGAAGATGACGAGCTGCAATTGGCCACCTGGATCATCGACTGGGATCAGCGCCTGCGCATGACCCGGCGCTTCCAGCTCAAGCGCCCGCGTGACGGCGTTACCCTGCTGCGGGCT
>NZ_JABMCN010000205.1 GCF_013179515.1 Pseudomonas sp. CM27 | reverse complement strand
ACGCCTTCGTCACGCAAGAAGCGGACGATCATCTCACCGCCGGATAAAAGCTCCACGTTGTTCACCTCTAAAACGCCAGAATACCGTCCCTAGTGGACGGGTCTTAATAGGTTTACTGCCAAGCAGAGCACGAGCGAACGTCAGCACTGACTGAGCAAGTATTGGGAGCGCCCCAGAGTGTTGCGGGGTTTTCCCACCCAGCGCGAGGTAACGCGTTGCGGGGTGTTACAGGTCGGCGCGGGTGTGCGCCTCATGATCTGCTTAGCGGGTCTGCTTCTGGCAGTCCCTCTACAGCGGAAGTTGGATTCTTGTGATTTGCGGCGTACAAGTCAAGAAAAATTATTGCCAATTTTTCCTCAAGATGAACCACTGCCACCACTAAAAATCGCTTCAGCAGCAGAATAAATAAGATTTCCACAAAAAAGGGCCACAATCTGCGGCCCTTGAACGAAAAACGGAAGAAATCAGGCGGAAGCAGCTATCAATTGATCAAAAGCTGCCAACAGGCGGCGCAGCTCGCGACTTTGTTCTGGTCGGTCGGTAAACACGGTTTCTGCCATGACCAGAATGCCGGAGGCGTTGGGTAGCTGCTGGCCCAGCTCAATGATGATCTTCATGCGCGGCAGGAAGATCCATTGCAGCCACTGTTCGAAGCTCAGCGTATCAACGGCAAACGGCACCGTGCTGTCCAGCGCCTCGTCGCTTGGTGGTTCGTCATCCCACCAGCCCTGCACCTGAAGCTCACGCTCGATCAGCAGCAGGTTGTCGGCAATATCCAGAATGCGTTGCTCGATCATCACGAATTGACCTGGGCTTTTTGACGGGCCAATGCCGCACCTGCGCTGTCACCCTGCTTTTCACGGGCCTGGGCAATGGTGTTCCACAGCGCAGCCTGCAGGCTTGGGCGACCGTTGGCATACGTGAGGGCCCGACGCGCCAGCTGCTCGGCTTGCGCTGCATCACCCTGCGACAGCCGCACCTGGGCCAGGCGATACAGCACCTGCGGCTCGCGCGGGGCAATGCGCTGGGCGCGCTCGAGGCTCGACGCGGCACCGTTGAAATCACCGCTGCCCTGCTGGGTTTTCGCGGTGGTCAGCAGCGCCAGCACCGGGCCGTCCAGCTGTTCATCGGCCGACAGGCCACCGGCAGCGGTGTTGCTGCGCGGAATGCCGGTTGGCGCGCTGGTGCTCGCCGGAGCGCTATTCATCGAGGCGATATCGAACGGTTCATCGGCGATCGGGTTGGGGTTGGTGGTCATCGGCGCCGAACTGACCGGGCCTGGGGTAATTGGCCCCGGGGTGATCGGCGAGGTGCTGATGGGCGCCGCGCCATTGGCCGCCGGGAACGTCTGGATGCCTGAAGCGCCAGCACCCTGCGGGATCATCACGGTGACGCCAGAGTCTTCTGGCAGCGTCTGCGCTTGCGCAGTGCCCGCATTGTAGCCACCCGCCGAGCGGTTGGCCGTTACACGTTCGCTGTTGGACACGCGGGTGCTCGAGTCGACCACCGGAATATTGCCGCGCTGGACACTGGAGCAGCCCTGGAGCACAACCAGCGCCGTCACGGCAGGAAACAGCCACTTGTTCACGTAACACCTCATCAATGCAGCCTGCGCTTAATTCATCCAGCCTTTGACCCAGTCCATGACTGATTCTGCCGGATTCTGTTCGCCGCCACAGGTCGCGCCGGCGGGCGGTTCACTCCCGCGAATATACGGCATCTGCACGGCTCCCGGACAGCTGCCATCAGACCCATGGCCACTGTAGGGGTCGATCCAGGCCTGCACCACGTTGTCCGGCTGCGGCATGTCCAGCGGCAGGGGGTCGGCTTTCTTCATGAAGCTGGTCCACACCTGCAGGGCACCGGTGGCGCCGGTAAACGGTGTTTTACCGTTATCGTCACGGCCCATCCAGACCACCGCCAAAAGGTCCTGGCTGAAGCCGGAGAACCAGCTGTCGCGCGAATCGTTACTGGTACCGGTCTTGCCAGCCAGGGTCAGCGAACGCGGCAAGGTGTTGTACACCGAGCGCCCGGTGCCTTCGCGCATGACCCGCTGCATGGCGTTCTGCACCAGGTAGATGGCCCCCGGATCGAAGGTTTGCTGGATCTGGAACGGATAGCGCTTGAGCGGCTCGCCCTCGGCGGTAAGCACGCTGCGGATACCGCGCATCGGCGTATTGAAGCCGCCGTTGGCGATGGTCTGGTACATGGTCGCGACCTGCATCGGCGACATGCCACCGGCGCCCAGCAGCATTGCCGGGAACGCCGGCCAGTCGACATTCACGCCCAGCCGGCCAATGGTCTTGATCACGTTGGGCACGCCGACTTCCAGGCCAAGCTTGGCAGTCGACAGGTTGTAGGAGTTGGCCAGCCCCTGATACAGGTAGATGGTGCCATGTGGGCGGCGATCATAGTTTTGCGGGCGCCAGACCTGGCCGTCGGCACCTTTGACCGAGAACGGTTCATCCTGTACCCAACTGGTCAGGGTGTACTTGCTCGGCTGTTCCAGCGCGGTCAGGTACACCGACGGCTTGACCAGCGAGCCGATAGGCCGGACGGCGTCGATGGCGCGGTTGAAACCAGCGTAGCCTGCCTGGCGGCTACCGATCAGCGCCTGCACTTCACCGGTTTCCGGATTGGTCACGACCATCGCCGACTCCACCTCGTCAGCGCCCTTGCGCCCCGCCAGGCGTTTGAAGGTCTCGCTCATCGAGGTTTCGGCCTTCATCTGCAAAATCGGGTCGAAGCTGGTGAAGATGCGCAGGCCTTCTTCGGTCAAGTCTTCGTCACGGTAGTCCTGGCGCAGCTGGCGCTTGACCAGGTCGAGGAAGGCCGGGAACGAGCTGTCGGCCAGGCTGCCTCGCTTGGTCACGCCCAACGGCATCTTCTTCGCCGCATCGACTTCGGCCTGGCTGGCCACGCCCTGCTCGGCCACCAGGTCAAGTACAAGGTTACGCCGGGCCAGGGCACGATCAGGGTAACGCCGCGGGTTGTAATAGGACGGCCCCTTGACCATGCCCACCAGCAAGGCGATCTGGTGCAGCTTCAGCTCGGACAGCGGCTGGCTGAAGAAGAACTGGCTGGCCAGGCCAAAGCCGTGCACGGCCCGCTGGCCATCCTGACCGACAAACACCTCGTTGAGGTAGGCCTCGAGGATTTCACGCTTGTCGTAGTGCAGCTCCAGCAGCATGGCCATCATCGCCTCGGTCAGCTTGCGGCTGAGGCTGCGCTCGCTGCTGAGGTAGAAGTTCTTCACCAGCTGCTGGGTCAAGGTACTACCGCCCTGGCGCATCGAGCCGGACGAGGTATTGACCCACATCGCCCGGGCAATGGACTTCGGTGATACACCGAAGTGGTTGTAGAAATCGCGGTCTTCGGTCGCTACCAGGGTCTCGAGCAGGTATTTGGGCACCTGGTCGATCTTGATCAGGATGCGGTCTTCGAGGTTTTTCGGGTAGATACCGCCGATCATCAGCGGCTCCAGGCGCACCACGTCAAGCGACTTGCCGTTGGCGCCGGAGAGGCCAGCCACATAATCGCCGGAGAAGCGCACGCGCACGAACTGCGCAGGTTCCATGCCCTCGTAGAACTGGAAGCCACGGGTGTTCAGGTCGACGGTATTGCCGTTGACTGCCGCTGCACCCGGGCCGTTGGCCGCGCTTTCACGCCGGTAGCCGAGCGCATCGAGCTCGGTGAGGAAGTCGGCCTTGCTGAGTTTCTGGCCGGTGAACATCTCCAGCGGCCGGGCATACACCTTGGCCGGGATGGTCCAGCGTTTGCCGGAAAACTTTTCCTGGACAACGGCATCGAGGTAAACCGCGAAGCCGGCGACGATCACCAGGCCTACCAGGCTGAGCTTCAAAGCCCAGCCCAGCCAGGCGCGGGAGCGGCCAGTCGGGCGTTTCTGAGGGGTGCGGGAATTTCGGGTTCGGGTCATGGCGGCGGATTATACGCACTTTATAAAGGCTGGGCAGACGGCCCGGCGGTAGGCAGGGACGGCACCATTGACCATAATGGCGCATTCGAATTCCCTGCCCCCGGAAGGTTTTCCTGTGAGCCAAGCCCTTATCACTGCGTTGCAGAACCCAGCCCTGTACCCTCACCCTGTGGATGGGTTCCAGCTCATCGAGACGCATATCTCCTGGGTGCTGCTCACCGGCGAGTACGCCTACAAGGTCAAGAAGCCGATGAACTTCGGCTTTCTCGACTTCACTGGCCTGGACCAGCGCCAGCATTTCTGTAACGAAGAATTGCGCCTGAACCAGCGCCTTACCGAAGGCCTGTACCTGGAAGTGTTGCCGATTACCGGCAGCGCCGAAGCACCGCAGATCGGTGGCGAAGGCGAGGCTATCGAATATGCGCTGAAGATGCGCCAGTTTCCCCAGGGGCAGATGCTCAGTACCCTGCAGGCCAATGGCGAACTGAATGCCGCGCACATCGACCAGATGGCCCGGCAGATTGCCGAATTCCACCTGCAGGCGCCGCGCGTGCCGGTAGAGCACCCACTGGGCACGCCGGACAGCGTCATGGCGCCTGTGGAGCAGAACTTCGAGCAGATTCGCCCGTTCCTCAGCGACAAGGCCGACCTGCAGCAACTCGATGCCCTGCAGGCCTGGGCCCGCAGCAGCTTCGAGCGCCTGCACGGGCTGCTGGAAAAACGCAAGGCCAATGGCTTTATCCGTGAGTGCCACGGTGACATCCACCTGGGCAACGCCACGCTGATCGATGGCAAGGTGGTGATCTTCGACTGCATCGAGTTCAACGAACCGTTCCGCCTGACCGACGTCTACGCCGACACCGGCTTCCTGGCCATGGACCTGGAAGACCGGGGCCTGAAGTGCCTGGCGCGACGCTTCATCAGCCAGTACCTGGAACTGACCGGTGACTACGAAGGCCTGGAACTGCTCAACTTCTACAAAGCCTACCGCGCACTGGTGCGGGCCAAGGTGGCGCTGTTCAGCATGCCGGCCGACGCCGATGGCGTGCAGCGTGCCACCACCCTGCGTACCTACCGTAACTACGCCAACCTGGCCGAGAGCTACAGCGCCATCCCGTCGCGCCTGCTGGCAATCACCCACGGTGTCTCGGCTGTAGGCAAAAGCCATGTGGCCATGCGCATGGTCGAAGCCCTGGGCGCGGTTCGTGTGCGTTCGGATGTGGAACGCAAGCGTCTGTTCGGTGAACAGCCGGCGCAGGATGCCGGCCAATTGGCCGGCGGTATCTACGACCAGGATGCCAGTGCTGCCACCTACCAGCGCCTGCACGAGGTTGCGTCAACGGTGCTGCGCGCCGGGTTTCCGGTAGTACTCGATGCCACCTACCTGCAACGCGGGCAGCGCCTGGCAGCAGCGGCTGTCGCCAGCGAGACCGGCGTACCGTTCCTGATCCTCGACTGCAACGCACCGGACGCGGTGATCGCCAGCTGGCTGGAACAGCGCCAGGCAGAAAACACCGACCCGTCGGATGCCACCCTGGAAGTGGTCAAGGCCCAGCAGGCCAGCCGTGAACCGCTGGATGCCCACGAGCTGGAACAAAGCACCCGGGTCGATACCCAGGATGCCAGCAGCATGAACCAGGTCATCGAACAGATTCGTCAGCGCCTGCCGGGCCTTTAACCTCATCACTCTCCTGCTCTGACCTCTTCGCGGGCAAGCCCGCGAAGAGGCCGGTACAGAACAGCTCATCGACCCCGATGGCAAAAAGCCGCGTATTCCCCAACCCCCGCTACACTCCTCTCTGACCTGCTCGCGATTTATCCCCCAAGACCCGTTCAGCCATCGCAAGGAGGCTAGATGAACGATGAATTGCAGCATCTGAAGAACCTTGGCAAGACCTCTGCGCAGTGGCTGCATGCAGCCGGCATCCACAGTGCATCGGATTTGCGCCGCCTGGGCGCGGTGGGTGCCTACCAGGCCGTGAAGACACGAGGGTTCCGCGCATCGAAGGTGCTGTTGTATGCCATTGAAGGCGCCCTGCTGGACATGCACTGGAACGAATTGCCGCTCGAACGCAAAGAAGCACTTAACCAGCAACTGGATGCGAAAGGCCCGGCACAAAAAAATCCAAAATAATCGTGAAAATGGATTGACGTGAAAATGAGAATCGTTATGATTATCGCAACTGGTCGCGAGACTGGTTGGATAAGCTAAGAGCCCCTGGTTCGGACTCTCAGATTATCTCCTCATCAGGCTAATCACGGTTATTGACCCGGCTTTTTGCCGGGTCTTTTTTTGCCTGAATTCCACCCGGTCCTATCGTCGCAGCTGAGCGCAGTAATCCTGCTGCGGCATCGCCGGCGTGTACCACACATAGTCAGCCTCGGCTGCCTCGACCTTTTCGCCAACCTCGGCCAGCAGCACCTTGCTTTCCCCCTGTGCGCCCAGGTCGGCCAGGTGCAATGGCACACCCAGGTCCTTGCGCACGTGATAGGCCCCGGCGAACAGCATTGCCGGCTGCGGCGCGGCCAGCAGGCGCTCGGCCATGCGCCGGTCGCGCTGCTGTTGCACGGCCAGCATCGCCGGCAACTGGCTTTCCGGCAGCATCCCGCAATGCCCCGCGCGCACCTCTTCCAACAGGGCGGCTTTCACCGCTGGCGTATTGGACTGCTCGCCCGCCAACGCGGCCGGCTGGCGGTAGGCCTGGCGCATTTCGGCGGGAGAAAGGTTGGCCGCCAGCAACGGCACACCGCGTTTTTGCAAGGCTTCAGTAACGATCGGGCCGTAAAGCTGCCAATCCCAGCCCTCCTGCCAGTCCAGGGCCTTGGGCAGGTCTGCCGGCAACGGCTGCCCGGCAGCCTTGTCCACCCGAGCCTGCTGCTCGGGCTGCAACATCTCCAGCAGCAGGCTGCCCTGCGTACGCCGAGCCTGCAGGGCCCGCAGCAACCAGAGTTGCAAGGCGTGATGGTCAGGGTTGTCATGTTTCTCGCCGACCAGAACCCGGGGGGCGACCGCCAGACGCTGCAGCAACTGCTCAGGGCTGATCAGCTGGCCACTGGCAAGATCGATTATCTGTCCCAGCTGCGGATCGCTGCGCCCCTCACTGCTTTGCCAGGCGGGCAATGGCGGCAGGCTGGCCTGGCAGCCACCCAGCACCAGCACCATGCACAGCCACAAGCCGGACAAAAGCGCAAAGCGCATCGGCAATGCCTCCTAACGCGTGATGATCAACGGATGCCCGCGCTCCGGGTGCGCCTGTACCAGCACATCGATCCCGTATACCTCTTTCAACGACCCGGGCGTCAGCACGGCTTCGGGCGAGGCGAACGCATGGCAGCGGCCCTGTTCCAGCAGCAGGATACGGTCACAATAGCGCGCCGCCAGGTTCAGGTCATGCAGAATCACCAGCACCGCGGCACCACGGTCGGCGAAGCGGCGCACGGCTTCCAGGGTGGTGTGCTGGTGCAGCGGATCGAGCATCGAGGTCGGCTCGTCGAGCAGCAGCGTGGTGCCCGCCTCCCCCGGCCACAGTTGCGCCAGTACCCTGGCCAGATGAACACGCTGCCGTTCGCCGCCGGACAGCGCCAGGTAACTGCGGCCCACCAGGTGCCAGGCATCTGCCGCGCGCAACGCCGCCTCGATGATTTCTGCATCGCGGCGCTGCCCGGTGCCATGGGGCATGCGCCCCATGCTCACCACTTCCTCGACCCGAAACGAGAAGCCCAAACTGGAGATTTGCGGCAGCACCGCCAGGCGCCGGGCGCGTTCCTGGCCGGCCCAGTCGGCCAGCGGCCGGCCCAGTAGCGTGACATGCCCGCGGTCGGGCGCCAGCTCGCCGCACAGCACGCCCAACAGGCTACTCTTGCCCGCACCGTTGGGGCCAAGGACACCCACTACCTGCCCCGGGCTCAGCTGTACGCTGATGTCATGCAGCACCTCATTGCTGCCCCGACGCAGGTGCAGGCCCTCGACTTGCAACATCAGCTGCGCCCTCGTATCAGCAATAACAGGAAAAACGGCGCACCGATGAATGCCGTTACAATACCGATTGGCAGCTCGGCAGGCGCCAGCAACAGCCGCGCCGCCAGGTCGGCGAACAGCATCAGCACGCCCCCTGCCAGTAACGAGGCGGGCAGTACCACGCGGTGATCCGGCCCGGCCAGCAGGCGTACAAGGTGCGGAACCACCAGGCCGATAAAGCCGATCAGGCCGGCAGCGGCCACTGCAGCGCCCACGCCCAGCGCCGTGCAGAACACCAGCTCGCGCTTGAGCCGCTCCACATCAACCCCCAGGTGCCGCGCCTCGGACTCCCCCAACAGCAGGGCATTCAGCGCCTTGGCCCGACGCGGAAGCCACAGTGCAACACCCGCCGCCACCAGCAGCAGCGGCCACAGCCGCTGGTAACTGGCGCCATTGAGACTGCCCAGGTTCCAGAACGTCAGCGTGCGCAGGGTGGCGTCGTCGGCCAGGTAAGAGAACAGCCCCACGGCCGCGCCCCCCAGCGCGGTCATCGCCACACCGGCCAGCAGCATCGTGGCGACGTTGGTCTGGCCATCGCGCCGGCCTAGCCGGTAGACCAGCGCGGTTACCCCAAGCCCGCCAACAAAAGCGCAGAACGACAGCAGATAGGGCGCGAAGGCATCCGGCATGCCGCCAAACCAGGCGCCGCCAACGATGGCAACCGCTGCCCCCATCGCCGCGCCGGCAGACACCCCCACCAACCCGGGGTCGGCCAGCGGGTTGCGGAACAGCCCCTGCATGGCCACGCCAGACAACGCCAGCACTGCGCCCACCGCCAGCCCCAGCAAGGTACGCGGCAAGCGAATCTGCCCCAGGATCATCTCGGCCTGTTGCAAACCGTCAGCGCTAATTGGCAACCCCAGCAGGCGCAGGCCGGCGCGCAGGGTATCGAACAGCGGCAGGCTGACCGGCCCCAAGGCCAGCGACAACCACACCGCCAACAGGCACAGCAGGCTCAGGCAAACGAACAGCGTACGTGGCTGGACCCGCTGTTTCATTGTGCGAAGCTGGCCTGGGCTGCCGGGTAGAAGGTGCCAGCCAAAGACTGCAAGGTCGCCGGCAGGCGTGGCCCCAGCCCGCCGACCAGCAGGGTCGGGTCAAGCGGCACCAGGCGCTTCTCGCGTACGGCGCGCGAGGCCGCCAACGCCGGGTTTTCTTTCAGCAGTGCTTGCAAGGCCTGATCACCAGCCAGCGCCCGGTCGGAGACCACCACGACATCGGCGTCCAGCGCGGCCAGTGCTTCATTGGAGAAGTTCTTGTAACCCTGGTGCTCTGCCAGGTTACGCCCGCCAGCCTGGCGCAAAAGCCAGTCACCGGCGGTGCCCTGCCCGGCGATCAGCGGCTTGGCACCGGCATGCCCGACCAGCAACAACACCCCCGGCGCCTTCTGCCCGGCCTGGGCCTGCCTGACCTTGCCCTGCAAGGCGTCAAGTTGCTGGTGATAATCCGCCGACAACGCCGAAGCTTGCGCTTCTGCGCCAAGCAACTGCCCGAGGCGCTTGAGGTTTGCATCCACCGCAGCCAGTTCGGCCTTGCTGGAGAACTGCTCGACCTGCACGCCGGCTGTGCGAATTTGCGCCAGCACCGGCGGCGGCCCCATTTCGTCGGTGCCCACCAGCACATCCGGTCGCAGGCTCAGGATGCCTTCGGCCGACAGCTGCCGCTGATAACCCACACTGGGCAGTGACTTCAACGATGCCGGGTGCTGGCTGGTGGTGTCGACGCCGACCAGCCGCGCTTCACCCCCCAGCGCGGTTATCCACTCGCTCAGTGCACCGCCGGCGCTGACCCAACGCTGCGGCAGTTGGGCCGCCAGGGCCTGGGTGGAGAGCACAAGGCTTGCGAACAAGCCGAGCACGGCGACAGGACGGCGCATCATCGGGTTTCCTTCTTAAGGCGGGCCGCGCGCCTTGTGGCGGGCGGCAGAACTGCGCACCATAGACAGCCGGACGCAGCGAATGCGGGCAATTTGATAATTATTCGCATTGAAGCGTCAAGCCATCATCTGTTTCACGAGTCGTCCCTGCCATGCACTTCCTTTGTACCTCCGACGGCCTGATCGAAGGCCAAGGCCGCGCCTTCAGCGTAGACGGCACCGAACTGTTCGGTGTGCGTCGCCAGGGCCTGGTGTACCTGTACCGCAACCGCTGCCCGCATCGGGGTATCCCGCTGAATTGGGCAGGGGATGCGTTTCTCGATGAAAGTGCCAGCCTGATCCACTGCGCCCATCATGGCGCGCTGTTCCTGATCGACAGCGGCGAATGTGTCGCCGGCCCCTGCGAAGGTGAGCAACTGCAGGCCCTGGGCTGCCATGAAGACAGCCTGGGCATCTGGCTCAAGGGGTAAGCAGCACTGGCAAACCGCGGTCGATGACGATTCCTTCAGGATCCAGGCGGGTGCCATAGGCCAGCACCTCCACGCCATCCGCCACGGCGGCGCGCAGGGCCTGGGCATAGGCCGCGTCGATTTCTTCGGCCGGGCGCACGGCGTCGATGCCGGTCAGGTTCACGCAATACAACTGCACCGCCCGTACCCCCTGCCTGGCCAGTTTAGCCAGCTCGCGCAGGTGTTTGGCACCACGCTGGGTGACCGCATCGGGGAAGGCCGCCACCGTGCTGTCGGGGAAGCCCAGGGTCACGCTCTTGACCTCGACGTAGGCCGGGGCGCCGTCGAACTCCAGGCGAAAGTCGATGCGGCTGCCTTCCTCGCCGTAGGCCACTTCACGCCTGAGGGCGGTAAAACCGGCCAGTTCGGCGATGCTGCCGGCGCGCAGGGCCTCTTCTACCAGCGCATTGGCCCGCCCGGTGTTCACGCAGGCCAGTCGCCCCTGCGGGGTTTCGCTGATTTCCCAGGTGCCGGGCAGCTTGCGCTTGGGGTCGTTGGAGCGGCTGAACCACACCTGCCCGCCTTCACGCATGCAATTGAGCATGGAGCCGGTGTTCGGGCAGTGGATGGTCATCTGCTCGCCGCCGGCCAGCTCGATGTCCGCGAGAAAACGCTTGTAGCGGCGCAGCAGGCGGCCCTGTTCGAGTGAAGGAGA
>NZ_JABMCN010000204.1 GCF_013179515.1 Pseudomonas sp. CM27 | reverse complement strand
TTCTGGAGCCCCTTCGTCAAGGACCTGGTGCCTTACGTGCCGGGCGAGCAGCCCAAACTGGCCCGCCTGGTCAAGCTGAACACCAACGAAAACCCCTACGGCCCGTCGCCCAAGGCGCTGGAGGCCATGCGCGCCGAGCTGAACGACAATCTGCGCCTTTATCCAGACCCGAACGGCGACCGGCTCAAGCAGGCGGTCGCCGAGTATTACGGCGTGACTGCGGCGCAAGTATTTGTCGGCAATGGCTCGGACGAAGTGCTGGCGCACATCTTCCACGGCCTGTTCCAGCACGATGCCCCGCTGCTGTTCCCGGACATCAGCTACAGCTTCTACCCGGTTTACTGCGGCCTGTACGGTATCGCCTTCGAACAGGTGGCGCTGGACGAGCAGTTCCAGATCCGCATTGGTGACTACAACAAGCCCAACGCCGGCATCATCTTCCCCAACCCCAACGCGCCGACTGGCTGCCTGATGCCGTTGCAGGCGGTGGAGCAGCTGCTGCAAGCCAACCGTGATTCGGTGGTTGTGGTGGATGAGGCCTATATCGATTTTGGTGGCGAAACAGCCATCAGCCTGGTGGACCGCTACGACAATCTGCTGGTCACCCAGACCTTGTCGAAATCGCGCTCGCTGGCCGGCCTGCGGGTTGGTCTGGCAGTGGGTCACCCGGACCTGATCGAGGCGCTGGAGCGGATCAAGAACAGCTTCAACTCTTATCCGCTGGACCGTGCGGCGATCGTCGGTGCTGCGGTGGCGTTCGAGGACCGCGAGTACTTCGAGGCTACCTGTCGCAAGGTGATCGACAGTCGCGAAGTGCTGGTTGGTCAATTGCAGGCCAAAGGTTTCGACGTGCTGCCATCGGCGGCCAACTTTATCTTTGCCCGTCACCCGCAGCAGGACGCCGCTGAGCTGGCGGCCCGTTTGCGCGAGCAAGGGGTGATCGTGCGCCACTTCAAGCAGCAGCGTATTGCCCAGTTCCTGCGGATCACCATTGGCACGCCGGAGATGAACCAGGCGCTCCTTGATGCGTTGAACTGACGGCAGTCCCTGTGGCAGCGGCCTTGCACGCCAATCGTGACGCAAGGCCGCTGCCACGATGTTCAATAGCCGCTTTCTTCGATGACAACCGCCTTGGGCTCTGGCCTGTTGCGTACCGCCGCCGGTGTTCCGTCGAGCACCAGCACATAGTCGTTCTGCTGCTTCATCCCCTCCGGATCGCGCCATTGCCCGCCTGCGGCCGGCACCTGCGCCACCACATGCCCGTTCTTCAAAATGCTCAGATGGCCGCTGGCGTTACTGTTCCAGCGCAGCTGCCCTTTGCTTTCATCCGCCCGTGCCTTGCGCACCCCGGTGTTTCCCAGCAAGGGCGTCCCGTCCAGTAACCAGTCCGGCTGCAGTTTCAACCCCATGTGGCGCAATAGGGTCGGTGCAACCGAGGTTTGCGCGGGCAGGCTGTACAGGTGGTTCGGGCCGGGGTTTTCCGCAGGAATGCCGGGTTGCGTAAACTCCTGGTTCAGCGGCTTGTTGCTGGCGATGAAGATGGTCTTTTCCTGTTCCGACAGCCCGCCGTGGCCTTTGCCCCAGTAGTCGCGGCCATGGTCGGTGCTGACCATCACCAGCCAGTCTTCCTGCGGATACCTGCGCCGCCGCTCATCGACCTTGTCCAGCAACTGGCCAATCTGGTTGTCGACCTTGCGCAGCGCGCGCTGGTAACGATCACCAAAACCTCTGTCGTGGCCGGCCTGGTCCGGTTCGTCGAGCTGGATGAAGGTGAAGTCCGCGGGCGTGTTGCCAAGGATCTGCAGCGTACGCTCGATCACCTGCTCATCCGATAAACCACTTTCACGCACATCTGCGCCATGCGCATCTTCCAGCATGAATGCCGTATTCAGCGGCGACCAGTTGACCACGCTGGCCAGGTAGGCGTTGGGCATGGCCATGCGCAGCCGCCTGAACAGGCTGGGGAACGCCCGGTCAACCCGCAATGATTCGTCGTTGGAGGTAACGCCATGCTTGTTGCTCCACACGCCGGTCAGCAGCGTCACCCAGCCTGGGCCGCTCAGGGTCGGCTGCTCGCTGCCCCTGCCGTTGACCCCGCCAGCGTAGGCTTTGCCGTAATACAGCCGCTGCCTTAGGTGGGTGGCGTCACCCAGCAGCAGGTATCGCTCCAGTTGCACACCGTCCAGGCCAATGAACAAAGCCTTCGGGCGGCTGCGCTGTTGCGCCGGATCACAACCGGGCAGCAAGGTGAGGAACATCAATAGCAGCAGGCTCGCTCGTCGCATGCAAAGGCATCCTTGAAGGTATGCTGCGAGCGTTGCAACAAAGCGTATTCTCCACAACTGGCAAAAATGACAGGTGGTTTACGCCATTGACCGGGATCCAGTAAGCTGCAGCAATTCATCGGATGATTGGTTGAGTGGGATGGGTACAGAGCTGACCAGGCGTTCCTTGGTCGAATTGGCTGTGGAATCGATGCGCGAGCGCATTCTGCAGGGCGACTGGCAGGTAGGGCAGCGTCTGCCAACCGAGCCGGAACTGGCCTTGCAGCTTGGCATCAGCCGCAATACCGTGCGCGAAGCCATGCGGGTGCTGGCCTTCAGCGGCCTGGTGGAAATCCGTCAAGGCGACGGCAGCTACCTGCGCACCGCCCAGGACCCGCTGCAAGCGGTGCAGGCGATGTCGCGCTGCAGTGCCGAGCAGGCCCGGGAAACCCGCCATATCCTGGAAACCGAAGCGATTGGCCTGGCGGCCCTGCGCCGTACCGCTGCCGACCTGCAAGCACTGCGCGATGCCTTAGGCAGCAGTGCCGGGCATTTTCATGGTGATGTCGACGCTTATGTGGCCTGCGACCTGGTGTTTCACCAACGGCTGGTAGATGCCGCTCACAACCCGGCGTTAAGTGAGCTGTACCGCTACTTTTCCGGGGTGGTCGCTGCCGCGCTGCAGCAGAACATGGCGACCGTGCCGCGTTGCCAGGCCACGTTCGACCTGCATGGACAGATCCTCGACGCCATCGAGCAACGCGACGCGGAGCGGGCCAAGCGCCTGAGCCGTACCCTCATCGAATCCTGACCCCGAGAAGGCCATGGCTGAATCCATCACTCGCAATACCCCGCCCGACCCGCGCGATCTCGATGAGCTGCTGATCGACGCTGAAGCCGACGACGAGCAGGTCCAGCAACAGCCGGTGCTGCTGCGCAGGCCCTGGTTGCTGTTGCTCGGCCTGGTGCTGGTGGCCTTGAACCTGCGTCCGGCGTTGTCGAGCATGGCGCCGGTGCTGGGCCAGGTCTCCGAAGGCCTGGGGCTGAGTGCGTCGCAGGCAGGCTTGCTGACCACCTTGCCGGTGCTGTGCCTGGGCTTGTTCGCCCCGCTGGCGCCGCTGCTGGCGCGGCGCTTTGGCAGTGAGCGAGTGATCGTGGGCATTCTGCTCACCTTGGCGCTGGGGATTGTCGTGCGCAGTACCCTGGGGGCCGCCGGGGTTTTCCTTGGTAGCCTGATGGCGGGAGCCAGCATCGGTATCATCGGCGTGCTGCTGCCCGGTATCGTCAAGCGCGATTTCCCCCAGCACGCTGGCACCCTGACTGGCGTGTACACCATGGCGCTATGCCTGGGCGCGGCCATGGCTGCCGGGGCTACTGTGCCCCTGGCGCAGCATTTCGACGACAGCTGGGCGGTGGGGCTGGGCTTCTGGGTGCTCCCGGCCTTGCTGGCCATGCTGGTGTGGCTGCCACAGGCCCGTCAGGGGCATGGCTTGCACAAAGTAGCCTACCGGGTGCGCGGCCTGTGGCGTGACCCCTTGGCCTGGCAGGTGACCCTGTACATGGGGCTGCAGTCGTCGCTGGCCTACATAGTATTTGGCTGGTTGCCATCGATCCTGATCGGCCGCGGCCTGAGCCCTACAGAGGCGGGGCTGGTGCTGTCGGGGTCGGTGATCGTGCAATTGGTCAGTTCCCTCAGCGCACCCTGGCTGGCGACCCGCGGCAAGGATCAGCGCCTGGCGATCGTGATGGTCATGCTGATCACCTTGGCGGGCTTGTTCGGTTGCCTGTACGCGCCGATTTCGGGGCTATGGGGTTGGGCGGTGGTGCTGGGCCTGGGGCAGGGGGGGACCTTTGCCCTGGCGCTGACCCTTATCGTGCTGCGTTCGAAAGATGCTCATGTGGCGGCGAACCTGTCGAGCATGGCTCAAGGCGTAGGTTACACCTTGGCGTCCATGGGGCCGTTTGCAGTAGGGCTGGTACATGACATGACCGGCGGCTGGGCGGCGGTGGGCTGGATTTTTGCCGTGCTGGGGATTGGCGCCATCGTGTTCGGGTTGGGTGCCGGGCGTGCTTTGCATGTGCAGGTGACCAGCGAGAGGGTTTGAGGAAAATGTTGGCAGTGCCGGCCTCTTCGCGGGTAAGCCCGCTCCCACAGAATCTGTGCCTGCTCTGGGCCTGTCACTTTCCTGTGGGAGCGGGTTTACCCGCGAAGAGGCCGGCACTGGCGTAAGCCGTCGGGGCAGATTATCGTGCTGCTTTCGATCCCAGCACGGACCCGCCCATGAGCGACGCCAACCGCGACCTGATCACCCGTTTCTACCAGGCCTTCCAGCGCCTGGACGCCGAGGCCATGGTGGCCTGCTACAGCGATGATGTCGTTTTCAGCGACCCGGTCTTCGGCACCCTGCGCGGCAAGGACGCGGGTGACATGTGGCGCATGCTCACCAGCCGTGCCACAGACTTCACCCTTGCGTTCGACAGCGTCCGCGCCGACGAACGTGGTGGTGGTGCGCACTGGGTGGCGACTTACCTGTTCAGCCAGACCGGCCGTGTCGTGGTCAATGACATCCAGGCGCGCTTTGTGATTCGTGATGGGTTGATCTGCCAGCACGACGACAGCTTCGACCTGTGGCGCTGGTCACGGCAAGCGCTGGGCGTGCCCGGGGTGCTGCTCGGCTGGTCGCCGCTGGTGCAGAACAAGGTCCGCCAGCAAGCGTTCAAGGGCCTGCGGGCATTTCAGCAGGCCCGTGGTGAGTGAGGTCGTCGTGCATGCCATAGGCAAACCCTGGTTTGTCTATCTGGTACGGGCGGCGAATGGTTCGTTGTATTGCGGTATCAGTGACGACCCGCAGCGGCGCTTTGCCGCGCACCAGAAGGGGCGGGGGGCGCGGTACTTCAAGACCAGCCCGGCCCAGGCGCTGGTGTATGTGGAGCAGTGGCCGGACAAGGGTGAGGCGTTGCGGCAGGAGCGGCTGGTGAAGCGGCTGCGCAAGTCGGCGAAGGAGGCGTTGGTCGCCTCCTATGATGCTTCTTGCATGATTTAGGGCTGCAAGGCAGCCCCCAGGGCCATCAGTCCTTGCGTCGTTTCAACTGGTCCACCAAGGTGGTCGGCAGCCCTTTGATGATCAAGGTCCCGGCTTCCTCGTCATACTCCACCTTGTCCCCCAGCAGATGCGCCTCGAAGCTGATCGACAGCCCTTCGGCGCGCCCGGTAAAGCGGCGAAACTGGTTAAGGGTGCGTTTATCCGCAGGGATTTCCGGCGACAGGCCGTAATCCTTGTTGCGGATGTGATCGTAGAACGCCTTGGGGCGGTCCTCGTCAATCAGGCTCGACAGCTCTTCCAGGGTCACCGGTTCGCCCATCTTGGTCTGCGCAGTGGCGTACTCGACCAGGGTCTGGGTCTTTTCGCGCGCGGACTCTTCGGGCAAGTCCTCGCTCTCGACAAAATCACTAAAGGCCTTGAGCAGGGTGCGGGTTTCACCCGGGCCATCAACGCCTTCCTGGCAGCCGATGAAGTCGCGGAAATACTCCGAGACCTTCTTGCCGTTCTTGCCTTTGATGAACGAGATGTACTGCTTGGAATTCTGGTTGTTCTTCCACTCCGACAAATTGATGCGCGCCGCCAGGTGCAGTTGGCCCAGGTCAAGATGGCGCGAAGGCATCACGTCCAGTTCGGCGTTTACCGCCACACCCTCGCTGTGGTGCAGCAGGGCGATTGCCAGGTATTCGGTCATGCCTTGCTGATAGTGGGCAAACAGGATGTGGCCACCGGTGGACAGGTTCGACTCCTCCATCAGCTTTTGCAGATGCTCCACGGCCACGCGACTGAACGCGGTGAAGTCTTTCTCCTTTTCCAGGTATTGCTTCAGCCAGCCGCTCAGCGGGTACGCACCAGACTCGCCGTGGAAAAAGCCCCAGGCCTTGCCTTGCTTGGCGTTATAGCTGTCGTTGAGGTCGGTCAGCAGGTTTTCGATGGCATCGGAAGCGGCCAGTTCGTTATCGCGGGCATGCAGCACGGCGGGGCTGCCATCAGGCTTTTTGTCGATCAGGTGAACGATGCAATGACGGATTGGCATGGGATTCTCGGCGAGCTGCAAAAGTCGTCAAGTTTAACCCAGACACAAGGTGGTGCAGTGGCCGGATGTTGGCAGAAATGCCGGTTGTTCGTTTTTTGTTCAAATTTGTGCGATTAAGGCTAAAACCCCCGAAAAACCTGCATTAAATCGAAGTGCGCAGCGGATATTTATCCGTTCCTGTGGTAGCTTTGCGCGGTCTTGTGCACCTCGTGTGGCGCATTGCTGGCAGCGTGCTGTCGTCGTGTCGAACCAAACGCCGATTTACGTATCTAGATACGGGATTGGCGCGGCCCTCCACTTACAGGGGCTGGCCCGATAACGTCGTAGTTCGCTGCATAACCATCGAATTTGATAGGGAAGGAACATCACCATGGCATTGACCAAAGACCAACTGATTGCCGACATCGCCGAATCGATCGCCGCGCCAAAAGCCACCGCCAAAAACGCGCTGGAGCAACTGGGCCAGATCGTTGCCGACCAGCTGGAAAACGGCGCTGAAATCACTCTGCCAGGCATCGGCAAGCTGAAAGTCTCCGAGCGTCCTGCCCGTACCGGCCGCAACCCTTCGACTGGCGCTGCCATCGAAATCGCTGCCAAGAAAGTCGTCAAGTTCGTACCAGCCAAAGTGCTGACCGACGCTATCAACAAGTAATTGTTGACGCTTTGACGAAACCGCGCCCGGCTTGCCCGGGCGCGGTTTTTTCATGCCTGTGATTTACTGCGGGTGCGCCAGGCCTGGCGCGCAGCGTCGTCATGGAAGCTCCAGGCGACCATGCGGCTCTGCTTCTGCCCTTGGCCCATTTCGACAATGCGCACGGCCTTGGCGCCGGCCTTCTTGAGTGCAGCCTCGATCCCCGGCAGATTGCTGGCCTTGGACACCAGGCTGGTGAACCAGAGTACCTGCTCGGCGTATTGCACGCTTTCTCCCGCGAGCTGGGTAACGAAGCGGATTTCGCCGCCCTCGCACCACAGCTCGTTGTTCTGGCCACCGAAGTTCAGCACCGGCAGCTTGCGCTTGGGGTCCTGCTTGCCAAGGTTCTTCCACTTGCGCTGGCTGCCACGAGTGGCTTCATCGCGCGAGGCATGGAAGGGCGGGTTGCACAGGGTCAGGTCGAAGCGTTCGTCGTCCTGCAGCAGGCCGGTGAGGATGTGCGCTCGCTTGGCCTGCAGGCGCAGGGTGATGGCCTTGGCCAGGCCATTGGCCTGGATGATGGCCTTGGCCGAGGCCAGGGCTACCGGGTCGATGTCCGAACCGAGGAAACGCCAACGGTAGTCGCTGTGGCCCAGCAGCGGGTAGATGCAGTTGGCTCCTACGCCAACGTCCAGTACGCGCACCTGGGCGCCTTTGGGGATTTCACCGGCGTTATCGTCAGCCAGCAGGTCGGCGGCCACGTGGATGTAGTCGGCGCGGCCGGGGATCGGTGGGCACAGATAATCGGCCGGAATGTCCCAGTGCTGGATGCCGTACTGGGCCTTGAGCAGGGCGCGGTTGAACACCCGCACGGCTTCGGGGTTGGCGAAGTCGATGCTGGGTTTGCCGTGTGGGTTGGTGATGGTGAACCGCGCCAGGTCAGGGTGGGCCTTGATCAGGCTGGGGAAGTCGTAGCGGCCCTGGTGGCGGTTGCGCGGGTGCAGGGTGGGTTTTTCGGTCATGGTCGGATCCTGAAAAGCATCGCCGGCAAGCCGGCTCCCACAGGTACGGTGCTTTCCTGTGGGAGCCGGCTTGCCGGCGATGGGCTGCGCAGCAGCCCGCTATGGCTTCACTTTTGGTTACAGCGCTGCAATCCGCGCATGCTGCTCGGTGAAGTTGGCCAGGGCCTGTTCGGACTCGGCCAGCTTGGCGCGCTCTTTCTCGATTACCGCAGGCGGTGCCTTGTCGACGAAGGCCGCGTTGGACAGCTTGCCACCGACACGCTGGACTTCGCCTTGCAGGCGCTGGATTTCCTTGTTCAGGCGCGCCAGCTCGGCATCCTTGTCGATCAGCCCGGCCATCGGCACCAGTACCTGCAGGTCACCTACCAGGGCGGTGGCCGACAGCGGCGCTTCGTCGGCATCGCTCAGTACCGTGAACGACTCGACCTTGGCCAGCTTCTTCAGCAGTGCCTCGTTTTCCTGCAGGCGGCGCTGGTCGTCGGCGTTGGCGTTCTTCAGGAACAGCGGCAGCGGCTTGCCCGGGCCAATGTTCATTTCGGCGCGGATGTTGCGCAGGCCGACCATCAGCTCTTTGAGCCACTCGATGTCGCCTTCGGCAGCGGCGTCGATGCGAGCTTCATTGGCCACTGGCCACGGCTGCAGCATGATGGTCTTGCCTTCGATGCCGGCCAGCGGCGCGATGCGCTGCCAGATTTCTTCAGTGATGAACGGCATGAACGGGTGCGCCAGGCGCAGCGCCACTTCCAGCACGCGCACCAGGGTGCGACGGGTGCCACGGGCGCGCTCGACCGGGGCATTCTCGTCCCACAGTACGGGCTTGGACAGCTCCAGGTACCAGTCGCAGTACTGGTTCCAGATGAACTCGTACAGCGCCTGGCTGGCCAGGTCGAAGCGGAACTGCTCCAGCTGGCGGGTCACTTCGGCTTCGGTGCGCTGCAACTGCGAGATGATCCAGCGGTCAGCCAGCGACAGCTCGTAGGCTTCGCCGTTCTGGCCGCAGTCCTCGCCCTTGTCCAGGACGTAGCGGGCGGCGTTCCAGATCTTGTTGCAGAAGTTGCGGTAGCCTTCGACGCGGCCCATGTCGAACTTGATGTCGCGGCCGGTCGAGGCGAGCGAGCAGAAGGTGAAGCGCAGGGCGTCGGTGCCGTAGCTGGCGATACCTTCGGGGAACTCGGCCTTGGTCTGCTTGGCGATCTTCTCGGCAAGCTTTGGCTGCATCATGCCGCTGGTGCGTTTCTCCAGCAGGGCGTCGAGGGTGATGCCGTCGACGATGTCCAGCGGGTCCAGCACGTTGCCCTTGGACTTGGACATCTTCTGGCCCTGGCCGTCACGCACCAGGCCGTGCACGTACACGGTCTTGAACGGTACTTGCGGAGTGCCGTCCTCGTTCTTGATCAGGTGCATGGTCAGCATGATCATGCGCGCAACCCAGAAGAAGATGATGTCGAAGCCAGTCACCAGTACATCGGTGGAGTGGAACTTCTTGAGGAACTCGGTCTGCTCCGGCCAGCCCAGGGTGGAGAAGGTCCACAGGCCCGAACTGAACCAGGTGTCGAGCACGTCGTCGTCCTGGCGCAGGACCACGTCGGCGCCCAGGTTGTGCTTGGCGCGCACCTCTTGCTCGTTGCGGCCGACATACACCTGGCCGGCCTCGTCGTACCACGCCGGGATACGGTGGCCCCACCACAGCTGGCGGCTGATGCACCAGTCCTGGATGTCACGCATCCAGGAGAAGTACATGTTTTCGTACTGCTTGGGCACGAACTGGATGCGGCCATCTTCCACTGCAGCGATGGCAGGTTCTGCCAGCGGCTTGGTGGAGACGTACCACTGGTCGGTCAGCCACGGCTCGATCACGGTGCCCGAACGGTCGCCCTTCGGCACTTTCAGAGCGTGGTCGTCGATGCTCACCAGCAAACCTTGGGCGTCCAGGTCGGCGACGATCTGCTTGCGCGCGACGAAGCGGTCAAGATTGGCGTACTGGGCCGGCAGGCTGGTGTCGACCTGCTCGTTGATGCTGCCGTCGAGGTTGAACGCCTGGGCGCTGGCCAGCACGAAGGCGTTCTTGTCGAAGATGTTCAGCAGCGGCAGGTTGTGGCGCTTGCCGACTTCGTAGTCGTTGAAGTCGTGGGCCGGGGTGATCTTCACGCAGCCGGTACCGAACTCGGGGTCGCAGTAGTCGTCGGCGATGATCGGGATGCGGCGGCCGACCAGGGGCAGTTCGACGAACTTGCCGATCAGTGCCTGGTAGCGTTCGTCACCTGGGTTGACCGCAACGGCGGCGTCACCCAGCAGGGTTTCCGGACGGGTGGTGGCAACGACCAGGTAGTCCTTGCCTTCGGCGGTCTTGGCGCCGTCGGCCAGCGGGTAGCGCAGGTTCCACAGGTGGCCTTTCTCGTCGTGGTTCTCCACTTCGAGGTCGGAGATGGCCGTGTGCAGCTTGGTGTCCCAGTTGACCAGGCGCTTGCCGCGGTAGATCAGGCCGTCCTCGTGCAGGCGCACGAAGGCTTCCTTGACCGCTTCGGACAGACCGTCGTCCATGGTGAAGCGCTCGCGGCTCCAGTCTACCGACGAGCCCAGGCGACGGATCTGACGGCTGATGTTGCCGCCGGACTGGTCCTTCCATTCCCAGACCTTGTCCAGGAACTTTTCGCGGCCCAGGTCATGGCGGTTCTGGCCCTTGGCCTCGAGCTGGCGCTCGACCAGCATCTGGGTGGCGATACCGGCGTGGTCGGTGCCTGGCTGCCACAGGGTGTCACGGCCTTGCATGCGGCGGAAACGGATCAGGGCGTCCATGATCGCGTTGTTGAACCCGTGGCCCATGTGCAGGCTGCCGGTCACGTTCGGCGGCGGGATCATGATGGTGTAGGACTCGCCTGCACCTTGTGGGGCGAAATAGTTCTCGGACTCCCAGGTGTTGTACCAGGAAGTTTCGATGGCGTGCGGCTGGTAGGTCTTATCCATGCGCGGCGGGACCCTGTGCATTAATTCGGGAAAGCCGGGAAGTATAACCAAGCTGGGGGCCGCAGGCGACAAGCTGCTGCT
>NZ_JABMCN010000203.1 GCF_013179515.1 Pseudomonas sp. CM27 | reverse complement strand
TGGCCTCCAGCGCCTTGGGCGACGGGCCGTAGGGGTTTTCGTTGGTGTTCAGCTTGACCAGGCGGGCCAGTTTGGGCTGCTCGCCCGGCACGTAAGGCACCAGGTCCTTGACGAAGGGGCTCCAGAATCGACTCATGCTCAGTTCCCCTTCTCTTGGGTCAGGATGCGGTATTCAGCACTGCGGGCGTGGGCGGTCAGCGACTCGCCACGGGCCAGCACCGATGCAGTGTGGCCCAGCTCGGACGCGCCCTGCTCGGAGCAGAAGATGATCGACGAACGCTTCTGGAAGTCATATACCCCCAGTGGCGACGAGAACCGCGCGGTGCCCGAGGTAGGCAATACGTGGTTGGGGCCGGCACAGTAGTCACCCAGCGCTTCGCTGGTGTGGCGGCCCATGAAGATCGCGCCGGCATGGCGGATGTGCGGCAGCCAAGCCTGCGGGTCGGCCACCGACAGCTCCAGGTGCTCCGGTGCGATGCGGTTGGCCACTTCGATCGCCTGCTGCATGTCACGCACCTGGATCAGCGCACCGCGGCCATTGATCGACTTCTCGATGATTTCGGCACGCTCCATGGTTGGCATCAGCTTGTCGATGCTGGCAGCAACGCGGTCGAGGAAACCGGCATCCGGGCTGACCAGGATGGCCTGGGCGTCTTCGTCGTGCTCGGCCTGGGAGAACAGGTCCATGGCGATCCAGTCCGGGTCGGTCTGGCCGTCGCATACCACGAGGATTTCCGACGGGCCGGCAATCATGTCGATACCGACCTGGCCGAACACGTGGCGCTTGGCGGTGGCGACATAGATGTTGCCGGGGCCGACGATCTTGTCTACCTGTGGCACGCTTTCGGTGCCGTAGGCCAGTGCAGCCACGGCCTGGGCGCCACCGACGGTGAACACCCGGTCGACACCGGCGATGCAGGCAGCCGCCAGCACCAGCTCATTGACCTCGCCACGCGGGGTCGGCACCACCATCACCACTTCCGGCACGCCGGCGACCTTGGCCGGAATGGCGTTCATCAACACCGACGACGGGTACGACGCCTTGCCGCCAGGCACATACAGGCCGGCGCGGTCCAGCGGTGTCACCTTCTGGCCAAGCACAGTGCCGTCGGCTTCGGTGTACTGCCAGGAGTCCTGCTTTTGCCGCTCGTGGTACATGCGCACACGGTTGGCGGCCTTTTCCAACGCTTCGCGCTGGGCCGCGGTGATGCGGGTCAGGGCCAGCTCCAGACGCTCACGGCCGAGGATCAGGTCATCGATACAGGTGGCGGCAACAGCGTCAAAACGCTGGGTGAACTCCACCAGCGCCGCATCGCCGCGCTCGCGCACGGCCTTGATGATGTCGAGCACGCGCTGGTTGACCGCGTCATCGGACACACTTTCCCAGCTCAGCAGATGATCCAAATGTCGGGCGAAATCCGGATCAGCAGCGTTGAGACGGGCAATTGCAGTGGACACGGTCATGGCGAGGGCCTCGATTATTAGCGAATGCTCAGGCGCCCTAGGCTACCAGTCCATCCGCGCGGGCACCCGAGAAAAGTGGCTATGACGCGGATAGACGGGCGCGACAGCGAAGGTCGCGCTCAGGAGTCAGCCGCGGTGTCGCGATTCGACAGCTTTACGCAGGGTGTCGATCAGGCTCTGGATACGAGCGTGCTGCATTTTCATCGAGGCCTTGTTGACCACCAGGCGCGAGCTGATCGTGGCGATCATTTCCTGGGGTTCGAGGCCGTTGGCACGCAGGGTGTTGCCAGTGTCGACCACGTCGATGATCTTGTCGGCGAGGTTGATCAGCGGCGCCAGCTCCATCGAGCCGTACAGCTTGATGATATCGACCTGGCGGCCCTGTTCGGCGTAGTAGCGCTTGGCTACGTTGACGAACTTGGTGGCCACCCGCAGACGGCCCTTGGGCTCGGGTGCACCAACCACGCCAGCGGTCATCAGCTTGCAGCAGGCAATCTGCAGGTCCAGGGGCTCGTACAGGCCCTGGCCGCCGTATTCCATCAGCACGTCCTTGCCGGCCACGCCAAGGTCGGCGGCACCATGCTCGACGTAGGTTGGCACGTCGGTGGCACGCACGATCAGCAGGCGCACGTCGTCCTGCGTGGTGGGGATGATCAGCTTGCGGCTCTTGTCCGGGTTCTCGGTCGGTACAATACCGGCCTCGGCCAGCAATGGCAGGGTGTCGTCGAGAATACGGCCTTTGGAAAGCGCGATGGTCAACATTGGAACGTCGGTCCTTAAGCGGCTACTGCCGGCCGGGCGTTGAGCCCGACCGCATTCAATTCATCAGGTGCATCCTTGCACCAGCGGGCTACTAGCCCGGTACGCGGCGGATTTTCGCGCCGAGCATCTGCAGTTTTTCTTCGATGCACTCGTAGCCACGGTCAATGTGGTAGATGCGATCGATCAAAGTGTCGCCTTCGGCCACCAGCGCCGACAGCACCAGGCTGGCGGAAGCACGCAGGTCGGTTGCCATTACCGGGGCACCCTTCAGCGTTTTGACGCCAGTGACGATGGCCGTGTTGCCTTCGACCTGGATCTGCGCGCCCATGCGGTGCATTTCGTACACATGCATGAAGCGGTTTTCAAAGATGGTCTCGATCACCGCGCCAGTGCCTTCGGCGATGGCGTTCAGCGAGATGAACTGCGCCTGCATGTCGGTCGGGAAGGCCGGGTACGGTGCGGTACGCAGGTTGACGGCTTTGGGCCGCTTGCCGTGCATGTCCAGTTCGATCCAGTCTTCGCCGGTATTGATGTCGGCGCCCGCTTCCTTGAGCTTTTCCAGCACGGCTTCAAGGATGGTCGGGTCAGTGTCCTTGACCTTGACGCGGCCACCGGTCACGGCAGCGGCAACCAGGTAGGTACCGGTTTCGATACGGTCCGGCATCACGCGATAGGTGGCCGAGTGCAGGCGCTCTACGCCATCGATGGTGATGGTGTCGGTACCCGCGCCTTGAACCTTGCCGCCCATGGCGTTGATGAAGTTGGCCAGATCGACCACTTCAGGCTCGCGCGCAGCGTTCTGCAGCACGCTGCGGCCTTTGGCCAAGGCAGCGGCCATCATGATGTTCTCGGTACCGGTCACGCTGACGGTGTCGAAGAAGAAGTGCGCACCGCGCAGGCCACCCTCAGGCGCCTTGGCCTTGATGTAGCCGGCTTCGACATCGATCTTCGCACCCATGGCCTCAAGGCCGCGGATGTGCAGGTCGACCGGGCGCGAGCCAATGGCGCAACCACCTGGCAGGGCCACTTCGGCCTCGCCGAAACGGGCGACCATCGGGCCCAGCACCAGGATCGAGGCGCGCATGGTCTTGACCAGCTCATACGGCGCGACCAGGGTCTTGATGGTGCGTGGGTCGATCTCCACCGCGAGCTTTTCGTCGATCACAGGCTCGATGCCCATGCGACCGAACAGCTCGATCATGGTGGTGATGTCGTGCAGGTGTGGCAGGTTGCCCACGGTTACCGGGCCGTCAGCCAGCAGGGTCGCTGCCAGGATCGGCAGGGCTGCGTTCTTCGCGCCCGAAATGCGGATCTCGCCGTCAAGACGAGGGCCGCCAGTAATAATCAGTTTGTCCATTGGAGTCTCGCCGCCAAGTTGGCTCAGGTGCGCTCAGCCCAGGCTGCGCTGCTGAAAAATTTCATGGTTACCGCATGGATGCTGCCATTGGCGATCCACGGGTTCAGGTGAGCATAGATCGCCTGCTGACGTTTGACCGGGCTCAGGCCAGCCAACTCGTCGCTGATCACGTTCAACTGGAAGTTGCAGCCTTCGCCTTCAACTTCGACCCGGGAACCGGGCAATTTTTCTTCAAGGAAGCTTTTAACTTCTACGGCCTGCATGCTCAACCTCAATCGGCGCCCGATGCGCACGGGTCGGCCATCATACAAAAAAGCCCCTCGCCTGCGAAGCCCAACGAGGGCTTCGCTGACCGAGGGGCCATCATCCGTGCCGGGCCATCAGGTTGCCAGCACTTCGTCGAGGTCATAGACCCCGGCAATTTCCCGCATGTCGTCGGGCATGCCACGTACCAGGCAGCCCTTGCCGGCGGCCTGGGCGTCACGCACGAATGCCAGCAGCAGCGAAAGGCCGACGCTGGTGGAGTGCTGCACCGCCGTGCAATCGAGCACCAGCTGTGCCTCAGCGCTGGCCGCGATCAGTGCCTTGCCCTGCTTGCGCAGGGCCGGCCCGCTGCGATAGTCCAGCACACCGGCCAGGCGCAGCACGCCCGGCTCGGCCATGCTTACAGCGGCTTCACTCATTTGACGGTCTTCTCTGGCGAGCTGTCGGCGGTCTGCTTGGCCTTGGCCACTTCGCCGGCCCAGCCATCGATGGTCTTGTCCAGGTCGTTGCCGTTGCGCTGCATGGCGTCGGCAAACTGGTCGCGGAACAGCTTGCCGATATTGATGCCGTTGACGATGACGTTACGCACCTTCCACTCGCCGGAGATGTTCTCCAGGGTGTACTGCACCGGGTACACGGCACCGTTGTTGCCGGTAACCTTCATGCCGACACTGGCACGCTTGCCGTCATCGGCCTTGGCCGGATCAACCACGATACCCTGGTTGTTGTACTCCAGCAGCGCGTTGCCATAGAACTGCATCAGGCTGCGCTTGAAGTTTTCCTGGAAGCGCTGCATCTGCTTCGGGGTGGCCTTGCGCGAGTACTTGACGGTCATGATGCTGCGGGAAATACCGTCTGCGTCCACCACCGGGCCGAGGATACGATTCAGGGAATCATAGAAAGCACTGGGGTTGGACTTGTACTGTTCCTTGTTGGCCTTGAGGTCACCAAGCAACTCGTTGGTCGTGCTCTGAACCACGTCATGAGGCGTTTGGGCGGCCAACGCCAGCAAAGGGAAAGCCGCCAGCAGGACCAGCAGGCCACGTCGCAGGATCGAAATCATGGAAACTCCTTAATTAGCCGGTTGCGCTTCTTTCGGTTCCTTGCCAACAGAGTTGAGCAAGAACTTGCCAATCAGATCTTCCAGCACCAGTGCCGACTGGGTGTCGTGGATGGTCGCACCGTCCTTGAGCACTTCGTCTTCACCGCCCACGCTGATGCCGATGTACTTTTCGCCAAGCAAGCCGGCGGTCAGGATCGAGGCAGTGGAGTCGGTCGGCAGGTTGTCAACCGACTTGTCCAGCTGCAGGGTTACCCGACCGGTGTAGGAATCACGGTCCAGATCGATGGCGGTGACCTTGCCGATGGTCACACCGGCCATGGTCACTTTAGCTCTGACCGTCAAACCGGCGATATTGTCGAAGTAGGCATAAACTTTATAGGTATCGCTGCTCGGGCTGGCCGACAGCCCGCTGACACGCAGGGCCAGCAGCAGCAGCGCCAGGATCCCGGCCAGGAGGAACAGGCCGACACCGATTTCCAGGGTGCGGTTTTGCATCAGAAATCTCCAAACATCAAGGCGGTCAGAATAAAGTCCAGACCCAGCACTGCCAACGAGGCATAGACCACGGTCTTGGTGGTGGCACGGCTGATCCCTTCTGAGGTGGGCTCACAGTCGTACCCCTGGAATACGGCGATCCAGGTCGTGACGAAGGCGAACACCAGGCTCTTGAGCAGCCCGTTGAGCACGTCGTCGGTAAACGAAACACTGTTCTGCATGTTGGCCCAGAACGAACCCTCGTAGACGCCCAGCCAGTCCACGGCCACCCACGAGCCACCCCAGATACCGACCACGCTGAAGATCAGCGCCAGCAGCGGCAGCGAGATGAAACCGGCCCACAGGCGGGGCGCGACGATGTACTTGAGCGGGTCGACGCCGATCATTTCCAGGCTCGACAGCTGCTCGGTGGACTTCATGTTGCCGATTTCGGCGGTCAGCGCAGACCCCGCACGGCCGGCGAACAGCAACGCCGTCACCACCGGGCCAAGCTCACGCAGCAGGGTCAGGGCCACCATCTGCCCTACCGCCTGCTCCGAGCCGTACTTGGTCAGGATGCTGTAGCCCTGCAGCGCCAGCACCATGCCGATGAACACCCCGGACACGACGACGATCGCCAGCGACAGCACACCAACCGAATACAGCTGCCTGGTCAGCAGCTGGAAGCCACCACCAATGCCGCCACGCCCGACCAGCGCATGGAACAGGAACAGGCAGGAACGCCCCAGCACTGCCAGCACGTCGATTGCCGAGCGGCCCAGCAGGCGGACACGTTCGAGTAAGGATTTTCTGCGCATCAACGCGCCCCCAGCAGGTCGGCGCGGTAGTCAGGCGCAGGAAAGTGGAAAGGTACCGGGCCATCCGGGTCACCCTTCATGAACTGGCGGATACGCGGGTTATCCGAGCCCATCAGCTCGTCAGGCGTACCCTGGCCCAGCACCTGGCCGTCACCCACCACGTAGATGTAGTCGGCAATGCTGGCGGTTTCCGCCAGGTCATGCGAAACGACGATGCTGGTGATGCCCAGGGCATCGTTGAGCAGGCGAATCAGCCGCACCAGCACGCCCATTGCGATCGGGTCCTGGCCGACGAACGGTTCGTCGTACATGAGGATCTGCGGGTCCAGGGCAATTGCCCGGGCCAGCGCCACCCGGCGCTTCATGCCACCGGAAAGCTCGTCAGGCATCAGGTCGATGGCGCCGCGCAGGCCGACGGCCTGCAGTTTCATCAACACGATGTCACGGATCATTTCGTCCGACAGCTGGGTATGCACGCGCAGCGGGAACGCGACGTTCTCGAAGACATCGAGGTCGGTGAACAGCGCACCGCTCTGGAACAGCACACCCATGTGCTTGCGGGCATCGAACAGATCGCTGCGCGACAGGGTCGGCAGGTTCTGCCCGGCAACCCATACCTCACCGCTGGACGGGCGCAACTGGGCGCCCATCAACCGGAGCAACGTGGTCTTGCCGCAACCCGATGGCCCCATGATGCCGGTGACCTTGCCGCGCGGGATGCGAATGTCGACGTTGCTGAAAATGCTGCGCGAACCACGTTTGAAGGTAACCCCCTTCAACTCGACCGCGTAGGCGCTATCCACACTCATCTAGACTCCTTGCTAGTGCAGCCTCGTCCTAATGGACGCCGGCCTCCATCTGGAAGGCACACGCACCCCTGACAGGCCGAATAGCGGCGAACTATAGCACCGCTGACAGCGCCGCCCCAAGGGCGGGCAACGAGTCGTTCAGCGCTGCGACAGGCTGGCCTGACATTCTTCACGGCAATCGAAAGCGTGAGGGTTTCTTCCATTGCGGCTATAATCGCCGCCTTTTCATCAGGCACTGCGTTTTCGACATGAGCCAATCCAGCGAGCTGATTCAATCCGCCCAGCGCACCGTGCGCCTGGAACTCGAGGCCGTCGAGGGCCTGCTGGCGCGCATCGACCAACACTTTGTCAAAGCCTGCGAAATCATCCTGGCTAGCGAGGGCAGGGTCGTGGTGCTGGGCATGGGCAAATCCGGGCACATCGGCAACAAGATCGCCGCCACCCTGGCCAGCACTGGCACACCGGCGTTCTTCGTGCACCCTGCCGAAGCCAGCCATGGCGACATGGGCATGATCACCGGCAGCGATATCATCCTGGCGCTGTCGAACTCCGGCAGCACCGCCGAGATCGTCACCCTGGTGCCGCTGATCAAGCGCCTGGGCATCAAGCTGATCAGCCTGACCGGCAACCCGGACTCCACCCTGGCCCAGGCAGCGGATGTCAACCTCGATGCCAGGGTCGCGCAGGAGGCCTGCCCGTTGAACCTGGCGCCCACCTCCTCCACCACCGCAGCACTGGTACTGGGCGACGCCCTGGCCATCGCTCTGCTGGAGGCGCGCGGCTTCACCGCAGAAGACTTCGCCTTCTCGCACCCTGGCGGCGCACTTGGGCGGCGCTTGCTGCTCAAGGTAGAGAACGTCATGCACGCCGGGGGTGAACTGCCTCAGGTGCAGCGCGGCACCCTGCTGAAGGATGCGCTGGTGGAAATGTCCCGCAAGGGCCTCGGCATGACCGTGGTCGTCGAAGCTGACGGCAAGCTGGCCGGGATTTTCACCGACGGCGACCTGCGCCGCAGCCTGGACCGCAACATCGATGTGCACACCACCCTGATCGACCAGGTGATGACGGTGCATGGCAAGACCGCCCGCGCGGAGATGCTCGCCGCCGAGGCCTTGAAAATAATGGAAGACCACAAGATCAACGCGCTGGTGGTCGTGGACCACGAAGACCGACCGACCGGCGCCCTCAACATGCACGACCTGCTGCGCGCCGGCGTGCTGTAAGGAGCGATGGAATGAGCCAGAACCTGATGCAACGTGGCAAGGCCATCAAACTCGCGGTGTTCGACGTCGATGGCGTACTGACCGATGGCCGCCTGTACTTCCTCGAGGACGGCAGCGAATTCAAGACCTTCAACACCCTCGACGGCCAGGGCATCAAGATGCTCATGGCCTCGGGCGTAACCACCGCGATCATCAGCGGCCGCAAGACCCCGGTGGTCGAACGCCGGGCCAGCAACCTCGGCATCCCGCACCTTTTCCAGGGCCGCGAAGACAAATTGGTGGTACTCGACGGCCTGCTCGCCGAACTGGGCCTAAGCTATGAACAGGTCGCCTACCTTGGCGATGACCTGCCCGACCTGCCGGTGATTCGCCGGGTAGGCCTGGGCATGGCGGTAGCCAGCGCCGCGCCGTTTGTTCGCCAGCACGCCCATGGCGTGACCCAGGCTCGCGGCGGCGAAGGTGCCGCCCGCGAGTTCTGCGAACTGATCATGCAGGCCCAGGGCACCCTGGACGCTGCCAACGCCAACTACCTGTAAGGCTGCCCATGTTCAGCAAGAAACTCCGCAATATCGCGCTGCTGACGGTGATCGCCGCCGTACTGGCAGCCATCGGTTACTGGAACGTCAGCCCGGAAAGCTTCCTCGACCAGCCGGTGGCCCAGGTCGACGAAAGCGCCATCGACTACTATGCGATCAACGCGCACAGTGTGCAGTTCCTGCCTGACGGCAAGCTGCAGTACGAAATGACCGCCGACAAGGTCGAGCATGTAAAGGCCAGCGAAGTCACCCTGGTGACCACCCCGGACCTGCGCCTGTACCGCGGCACCGAATACCCGTGGCACGTACAAAGCGTGCGCGCCGAGGTGAATCCGGACGGTACCGAGGTCGAACTGATCGACAAGGTACGTGTGGCACGCACCGACGAGAAGCAACGCGAAACGATTATTACCAGTTCGCGCATGACCGTATTTCCACAGAAGCAATATGCTCAGACCGAGCAAGCCGTTAGAATCGACGGCGCCGGTGGGACAACCACGGGCAAGGGCATGAAAGCCTATTTGAAAGAAGGCAGGATGGACCTGCTCTCTAACGTAAGAGGACAGTATGAGGCTCGTTAAAACCCTCCCCCTTTTGCTCAGCCTGAGCGCAGCACTGGGAACCGCGAGCGCCTTCGCCCTGCCGAATGACCGTGATCAGCCTATTCGCATCCAGGCCGACAACGCACACCTGGATGACAAGCAGGGTGTGGCCACCTATACCGGTGACGTGATCATTACCCAAGGCTCGATGATGATCAAAGGCAACACGGTGACCATGACCCGCGCGAGCAATGGCGACATCGACGTCGTCACCTCGGTTGGCAACCTGGCCTACTTCGAGCAGCAACAGAGTGCTGCCAAGCCCGACAAGATGAAAGGCTGGGCAGTCACCATCCAGTACCAGGCGCAAAAAGACACCGTGATCCTCACCGACCGCGCCAAGGTCGAGAACGAGGGCAACACCACCGAAGGCGAGAAGATCGTCTACAACACCAAGAGCCAGGTGGCGACTGCCGGCCGCGGTGGCAATGTGACCCAGCCACGTCAGCGTATCGACATGGTGATCCAGCCCAAGAAGAAGGCCGAGTAAATGGCAACCCTCAAAGCCCAGCACCTGGCCAAGAGCTACAAGGGGCGGCAGGTCGTGCGTGATGTCAGCCTGTCGATCGACAGCGGCCAGATCGTCGGCCTGCTCGGCCCCAACGGCGCCGGCAAGACCACCTGCTTCTACATGATCGTCGGCCTGGTCCAGGCCGAACAGGGGCGCGTGCTGATCGACAACCTCGACGTCAGCCACCAGCCCATGCACGGTCGCGCACGCGCCGGTATCGGCTACCTGCCGCAGGAAGCCTCGATCTTCCGCAAGCTGTCGGTGGCGGACAACATCATGGCCATCCTCGAGACCCGCAAGGACCTCGACCGCGACGGCCGGCGCAAAGAGCTGGAAAGCCTGCTGCAGGAATTCCATATCAGCCATATCCGCGACAACCTCGGCATGAGCCTGTCCGGCGGTGAGCGCCGCCGGGTGGAAATTGCCCGCGCCCTGGCGACCGCACCCAAATTCATCCTGCTGGACGAACCGTTCGCCGGCGTCGACCCGATCTCGGTCGGCGACATCAAGCAGATCATCCACCACCTCAAGGCCAAGGGTATCGGTGTGCTGATCACCGACCACAACGTGCGCGAGACACTGGATATCTGCGAAACCGCCTATATCGTCAACGATGGCCGGCTGATCGCCGAAGGTGATGCCGAAACCATCCTGGCCAACGAACTGGTCAAGGAAGTCTACCTGGGTCACGAGTTCCGGCTCTGACCCCGGAACGCGCCTGGAGCACCGCCAGACAGCCCTGCAACCGGGGGTAAAGTTGTTACGGTGCTCTAGGCAAACGCTACAATTTAAGGCATAAAACTTGCTTGATCTGGCGCCCCGGCGCCCTCGTGTAGTGGATGGCGCATGCGCGCCGGCGAACAAGGTATTAAGCCCCTGCCATGAAACCATCGCTCGTCCTAAAAATGGGCCAGCAACTGACGATGACACCGCAGTTGCAACAGGCCATCCGCTTGCTCCAGCTTTCCACCCTGGACCTCCAACAGGAAATCCAGGAAGCGCTGGAGTCGAACCCGATGCTCGAACGTCAGGAAGACGGCGAGGACTTCGACAACGGCGACCCGATGGCGGATAACGCCGAGAACAAGCCGACTGCCGAAGCCCAGGACAACAACTTCCAGGAAAGCACCGTCACTGTCGACAACCCGGAAGAAGGTGAGTGGAGCGAACGCATCCCCAACGAGCTTCCGGTCGACACCGCCTGGGAAGACATCTACCAGACCAGCGCCAGCAGCC
>NZ_JABMCN010000202.1:8362-11128 GCF_013179515.1 Pseudomonas sp. CM27 | reverse complement strand
TACCGCATGCGATACGCCAATCGAGAAAATCAGGAACGGCACCAGCACCGACATCGGGTCGATACCCAGCCCCAGCAACGGCAGCAACCCCAGCAACCAGACCACCGGCAGCAACGCCACCAGGAGGGCGACACAGCTCATCACCAGCGAGCGCGTGTAGGCCCAGAGCAGCAAGGCGGTGATGACAAAGGCCACGACGAAGAACAGCAACACCGTATCCAGGCCCTCCACCACATCGCCGACCAGCTTGGCAAAGCCCACCACGTTGATCTCGATGTTCGGGCTGTTGTAGCGCTCGCGGATCTGCTCCAGGCGCTTGGCGACCTCCACGTACGACACCGGCTGACCACTGCGCGGGTCGCTGTCCTGCAGGTCGGCGCGCACCAGTGCCGATCGCTGGTCGTTGGCCAGCAGGCGCCCCACCTGGCCGGCCCGCGCCGCATTGCTGCGCACCTTCTGCAGGTCCTGCGGGGTGCCGGCGTACTGGGGCGGCACCACCAGGTCACCGACGAAGCCGTCCTCGGTGACCTCCACATAGCGCACATTGGGGGTGAACAACGAAGTAACACTTGGCCGGCTGATACCCTCGATGAAAAACACATCATCGGTGACCTGTTGCAGCACCTTGAGGAACTCGGGGTTGTAGAGGTCGCCCTCGCCCTTCCAGCGCACGTTCACCAGCAAACGGTTGGCACCGGTGAACACCCGGCTGAAGTCGAGAAAGTTGACCATGTAGTCGTGGCGGACCGGGATCTGCTTGTTGAAACCCGGGTCCAGGCGCACCTGGGTGGCGCTGTAGCCCAGGGCCAGGGTCACCAGCAGGAACACTCCCAGCCAGACGCGCCGGCCTCGGAATAATCGGGCTGCACAGGCGTGCACGCAACGCTCGCTCAAGCTGTTGCTCATGGTTGCTGCTCCATGCCGGTGCTGGCCACCCGCTGCTGCGCGCCCTGCGATACGCCTTTTTCACCGGCGACCAGCAAGTGGCGCGGGTTGAGCCCCACCGCCGAGGTCAGTGTGCCGAGGCCACTGCGCTGGTCGACTGCCACCAGCTTGCCTTGCCCATCCAGACGGATCAGCCTGCTGCCGGCCCCAACCAGCACCAGCCCCGCCCCCTCTGGCAGCTGCGCATGGCCGTAGATTGGCTGGCTGCTGCCGACATCGATGCGTTGCCAGCTGTCGCCGAAATCGCCACTGACGTAGACATGCCCGCGCATGCCATAGGCCAGCCAGCGCGAGGCTGACAGCCGCACCACGCCGAACAGCGAACCGTTGTAGAACGCTGGCAGTTGCTGCCAGTGCTGACCGCCATCGCTGGAGCGCAGCACCAGCCCTTGCTCGCCCACCAGCAGCTGACGGCCGTCGGTGCCGCCGTCCAGGCCGTTGAAATGCGCGCCATCGCCGGGCATCTCCCGCGCTGTCCAGTGTTCGCCGGCATCGCTGGAGACCAGGAACTTGCCGTAACTGCCGTAGGCCACCACCTGTTGGCCATCAGCGCTCCACACGCCAAGCAGGGGCTCACCCAGGTCGGCATCATGGTGGCGCTCTTGCCAGCTTTGGCCGCCATCGTCCGAGCGCAGGATCCAGCCATCGTGGCCTACCGCAATCAGCACCTCCGGGCTCAGGGCGATTACACCGGTCAGGGTCGCATCGCGGCCTGCGCCGACCTGGCTGGCTTGCCAGCTGCGGCCGTTGTCGTCGCTGCTGAGCAAGGTGCCACGCTCGCCCACGGCAATCAGCCGTTGCGGGGTGCTGACCAGTGCATTGACCTGGACCCGGTCGGCGAGGATCTGGGTCACGGCCAAAGGGGCGGGTTGGCGTGGCGCGAAGGCGAAGGCGACGGCGGCGATCACCAGGGCGCTCATGGCGTATGCGGTCAGCTGGCGCATGACGGGCTCCGGGGCGACAGCGGCAGGCACGTGGCGGGATTCATGGGGGCATCCTTTTAGAATTGTGCCGGGGATGATCCGGTGGCCTTGGCCTGGGGTACATCGTCCAAATGGCCTAGACAAATGTGGGAGCGGGTTCACCCGCGAAGCGCCGCGCGGGCGGCGCTCGATTTCACAGGCGATGAATCTGTTGTGGCGGACACCCGCGAAGCGCCGCCCGGGCGGCGCTCGATCTCACAGGCGCTGCAAATGCTGCGGCAAGCACCTGTCAGCCCTCGTGCAATTTGCCCCACAACGCCCGCGCCCGGCTCAACACCCGCGCTGCACCTGTGAAAGCCCGGCAGCCTAGGGCAGCTCAAACAACCCCGCCGCGCCCATCCCGCCACCAATACACATCGCCACCACCACATACCGTACCCCGCGCCGACGTCCTTCGAGCAGGGCATGCCCGACCATCCGCGCCCCCGACATGCCAAACGGATGGCCAATGGCAATGGCCCCGCCATTCACGTTGAGCCGGTCCGGCGCAATACCCAGAGCGTCACGGCAATGCAGCACCTGGCAGGCAAACGCCTCGTTGATCTCCCATAGGCCGATATCCGCCACTGTCAGCCCGAAGCGCTTGAGCAGCCTGGGCACCGCCAGCACCGGCCCGATGCCCATCTCCTGCGGCGCGCAGCCGGCCACGGCAATGCCCCGGTAGATGCCCAGCGGCGCAAGGCCACGCCGATGCGCCTCGGCGCGGCTCATCAGCAGGCTGGCCGAAGCACCGTCAGAAAACTGCGAGGCATTGCCCGCCGTGACAAACTCGCCAGCGCCGACCCACTTGCCATCCTTCCACACCGGCTTGAGCGCTGCGAGGTCTTCGAGCCGCGTG
>NZ_JABMCN010000202.1:0-8262 GCF_013179515.1 Pseudomonas sp. CM27 | reverse complement strand
CAGCAGGCTGGCCGAAGCACCGTCAGAAAACTGCGAGGCATTGCCCGCCGTGACAAACTCGCCAGCGCCGACCCACTTGCCATCCTTCCACACCGGCTTGAGCGCTGCGAGGTCTTCGAGCCGCGTGCCTGGACGGTTGCATTCGTCGCGCTCGACCCGCACCCGCTCATGCCCGGCAGGCTGGCCTTCCTTGTCGAACAGCAGCTTGTCGACTTCAAGGGCTACCAGTTCCTCGTCAAACAACCCGCTGCGCTGGGCCGCCGCCGTGCGCAACTGGCTTTGCAGCGCGTACTCGTCCTGGGCCGCGCGGCTGATGCCGTAGCGGCGTGAAACGATTTCTGCAGTTTCCAGCATGGGGATATAGGCATCCGGCATCACCTCCAGCACCGCCTGGGACTGCGCCCGATAGGTGTTCTTGTGCCGGGTCTGGGTCAGCGACAGCGACTCCACGCCACCGGCAATGGCGATTCCCAGCTCGCCGGTGACGATACCCTTGGCTGCCAGGCCGATACTGATCAGGCCCGAGGCACACATGCGGTCCACGGCCATGCCGGCCACGCTGGCGGGCAAGCCCCCGGTGTAGGCACACAGCCGGCCGATGTTGTAGGCCTGGGTCCCCTGCTGCACGGCGGCGCCCATGATCACATCGTCGATGGCCTCGGCCTCGACCCCCGCACGCTCGACCACGGCGCGCACCACGTGGCCACCCAGCACAGGCGCCTCGGTGTCGTTGAACGACCCACGGAACGACTTGGCCAGCGCAGTACGGGCGGTGGCGACGATAACGGCTTCATTCATGTCCATCACAGGCTCACTCGGCAACAGGGTTGAAGGTGTAACGGCTGATGGTGTCGACCACGCAGCCTGGGCGGCTTTCGCCCTCGATCTCGACAGTGACCCGTACCACCAGCTGCACGCTGTCACCCAGCGCTTCGGCGCGCAGGATCTGGCCACGGCCACGCACCCGCGCACCGACCCGCACCGGCGCCGGGAAGCGCACCCGGTCACAGCCGTAGTTCACCCCCATCGCCAGGTTGTCGATTACCAGCAGTTGCGGCAGGAACAGGTTGACCAGCGACTGGGTCAGGTAGCCATGCGCGATGCACGCCCCGAACGGCCCGGACGCCGCACGCTGCGGGTCGACATGAATCCACTGATGGTCACCGGTGGCCTCTGCGAACAGGTCGATACGCGGCTGGCTGATGGTCAGCCAGCCGCTGCAGCCCAGCTCCGTGCCCTCGGCGGCCAGCAAGGCCTGGGCACTGTTGAAGGTATGGCTCATGGCAGTTTCCTCAGGCTTGCTGTGAACTGACCGACAGCACTTCGCCGACCATGTAGGAGGCGTAGTCACTGGCCAGAAACATCATCACGTTGGCGACTTCCCAGACTTCGGCCGCGCGGCCGAAGGCTTCGCGGCTGGCCAGGCTGGCCAGCAGCGCCTCGCTGGAGGCCTTCTTGAGAAAGTCGTGCAGGGCGATCGACGGCGCCACGGCATTGATGCGCACACCATGCTCGGCCGCCTCCAGGGCGCTGCAGCGGGTCAGCGCCATCACCCCGGCCTTGGCCGCCGCGTAATGCGCCTGCTCCTTTTGCGCCCGCCAGCCCAGCACCGAGGCGTTGTTGACAATGGCGCCGGCGCCACGGCGCTGCATGTGCGGCAGCATGGCGCGGGTCATGCGGAAGGTACCGGTGAGGGTCACATCCAGCACCCGCTGCCACTCCTGGTCGGTCATCTCGACCACGGTCTTCTGGCCGCCCAGGCCGGCGTTGTTGATCAGCACATCGACGCCGCCCAGCAGGCTTTCGGCGCGGTCGACCAAGGCCTGCACGTCGGCCTCGACCGTGACATCGCACAGCTGGCCGTGAATGGCCTGCAGGCCGGTTTCAGCCTTGAGGCGCTCGACCGCCTCCTCCAGCCGACGCGGGTGCACATCGGAAATCATCAAGGCCCGGCAGCCTTCCTCGGCGCTGCGCCGGGCCGCCGAATAACCGATGCCGGCACCGGCAGCGGCGGTAATCAGTACCGACTTGCCGGCCAGCAGCTGGTGACCGGGTACATAGGCAGGGGCTTGCTTCACGTGGGGCACTCCAAAAGTGGGGGGTGGCTCAGGGGCGGCATTCAGCTGCCCCAAACCTTCTGCGGCGCTGGCGCCTGGCCCAGGATCTGCGCGATGACCGGGCCGATTTCCTGTACCTGCCAGCGGCCGCCCTTGTCCTGTGTAGTGCCGGTGCGCCAGCCATCGGCCAGGGAAATCCGCCCGCCCTGGCTTTCGAATACCTGCCCGGTCACCTGCGCCGAGGCTTCGCTACCCAGCCACACCACCAGCGGCGCGACGTTGTCTGGCGCCCAGGCATCGAAGCTGCCGTCATCCGGTGCCTTGACCACCTCCGGCATGGCGCTCTCGGTCATTGCCGTGCGTGCGGCCGGTGCCAGGGCATTGGCCGTCACCCCGTAGCGAGCCAGCTCCGCCGCCTGCACCAGGGTCAGCGCGGCAATGCCGCCTTTGGCTGCGGCGTAGTTCGACTGGCCGATCGAGCCCTGCAAGCCGGCGCCGGAGCTGGTATTGATGATGCGCGCCGCCACCGGGGTGCCGGCCTTGGCCAGGTCGCGCCAGCGTCGACCAAGGATGTTGGCCAGGCAGTAATGGCCCTTGAGGTGCACACGCATGACCAGGTCCCAGTCCTCTTCGGACAGGCTGATGAACATGCGGTCGCGCAGCACCCCGGCGTTGTTGACCAGTACATGCACCTCGCCAAACGCCGCCAGCGCGGCATCGACTATGCGCTGGGCACTGTCCAGCGTGGTGATGTCGTCACTGTTGGCGATCGCCTGGCCACCGCTGGCAAGGATCTCGCCGGCCACGTCCTGCGCCGCCTCGGCACGGATATCGTTGACCACCACCCGCGCGCCCTCGCCAGCAAACGCCAGCGCATAGGCACGGCCCAGCCCGCCGCCGGCACCGGTGATGATCACCGTGCGGCCTTCACATATCGCCATGTCCCACTCCTTTGCATACGGTTGACAAGCTGCGCGTCACAGGCGCTCGATAATGGTCACGTTGGCCTGGCCACCGCCTTCGCACATGGTTTGCAGGCCGTAGCGGCCACCGCTGCATTCCAGTTCGTTGAGCAGCGTGGTGGTCAGCCGTGCGCCGCTGGCACCCAGCGGGTGACCCAGGGCGATGGCGCCGCCGTTGACGTTGGTGCGCGCCGGGTCGTAGTCCAGTTCCTTGCTCCAGGCCATCACCACCGAGGCGAAGGCTTCGTTGATCTCCACCCGGTCGATGTCGGCCATGCGCAGCCCGCTGCGCTGCAAGGCGCGGCGCGTGGCGGCAATGGGTGCGGTCAGGTGCCAGATCGGGTCGTCAGCCAGCACGGTCAGGTGGTGAATGCGCGCCCTGGGGGTCAGGTCGTAGCGTTTCAGCGCAGCTTCCGACACCACCAGCAACGCCGCCGAGGCATCGCAGGTCTGGCTCGACACTGCCGCCGTGATAGACGGATATTGCGGGTCGACTGGCTGCAGTTCGGCCATCTTTGCCAGGGTGGTCTGGCGCGGGGTTTCATCCTCGCGCAAGCCGTTACAGGCCACGATCTCGCGGTCCAGGCGGCCGCTGGCCATGGCCGCCAGCGCCCGGCGATGGCTCTCCAGGGCAAACGCCTCCATCTGCTCGCGGCTGATCTGCCAGTGCTCGGCAATGCGCTGGGCAGCATAGAACTGGTTGACCGGCTGCGCGCCGAAGCGCCTGCGCCAGCCCTCGCTGCCGGAAAACGGGTCGGCAAAGCCCAATGGCTGCCCCGCCAGCATCGCCGCGGCGATCGGGATGCGCGTCATGGTCTGCACACCCCCCACTGCGATCACGTCCTGGGTGCCGCTCATAACCGCCTGGGCGGCAAAGTGCAGCGCCTGCTGCGACGAGCCGCACTGGCGGTCCACGGTGGTGCCCGGCACGCCAAGCGGCAGCCCGGCCGCCAGCCAGCTGGTGCGGGCGATGTCCCCCGCCTGGGCACCGATGGTGTCGACGCAACCGAAAATCACGTCGTCGTAGTCTTCTGCGGGGACGGCATTGCGCGCCACCAGTGCTTTGAGCACATGCGCGCCGAGGTCGATGGCATGGACCTCGGCCAGCGCACCCTTGCGCTTGCCGGTGGGGCTGCGCAGCGCATCGACGATATAGGCCTCTGGCATGGTTCACTCCTCGAAGGTATGCCCGGGCCCAAGCCGGGCGTGGTCGGCGAACAGGTAGGCACCGACACGGGATTTGTGGAAACCGCGGTCGCCCCACGACGCATCCAGCGCCCAGGCCCGCTTCATGAACATCTGCAGGTCGACTTCCCAGGTGTACCCCATCGCGCCATGCACCTGGATGCCCTTGCGCGCGGCCAGCCAGCTGGCCTCGCAGCAGGCCAGCCGGGCTTGCGAAACCCACACCGAAGCACCCGGCTCGGCATTGGCCAGGCCATGAGCGGCGCGGTACAGCACGGGTTTGGCCTGCTCCACCTGCCGCGCCACATCTGCCAGGTGATGCTTGACCGCCTGGAAACTGCCGATCGGCTTGCCGAACTGCTTGCGCTGGGCCACGTAGTCCACCGACAGGTCGAGCATGCGCTGGGCCAGGCCGAGCAATTGCCCGGCCACCGACAGCGCGCCGCGGTCGAGCATTTGCGCTTGCAGGCGGCGGCCTTGCTCACCGCTGGCCAGCAGGGTCTGCGCGGTGGGGTTCCAGCTGACCTGACCCAGGCGCCTGGAGGCATCGATACTCGGCTGCGCCTGCACATCCACCGCCGCTCGCGGCACCAGGTGCAAGTCATCGCCGGCCGGCAAGATCAACACCTCGGCCAGCTGGGCGTCGCTGACCAACGGGTTGACCGGGTGGCTGATCGCCAGGCGCATGCTGCCTTCGGCGATGCGGGGTAACAGCGCCGCACGCGCCGGGTGCTGTGGGTCGAGCCGGCTCAACAGGCCGCTGGCGACATAGGCGGTGTCCGCCAGCGAATCGGGGATGGCGTAGTAGCCCAGTTCCTGGGTCATCAAGGCCCAGGCGACATCGTCCATGCCCAGCCCGCCCTCGGCTTCGGGCACCGACAAGGCGGTCAGGCCCTGGGCGGCGATGCGGTTGCGCAGGTCCGGCGAGCGGCCGGCGTCGGTTTCCCAGATCTCGCGGAGCATCTCCGGGGCGGCCTCGGTCATCAGGAAACGGCTGATGGCTTCGCGAAACGACAGCTGGTCATCGGTAAAGGTGAAGTCCATGGCCTGGTCCTTACTTGGGCAGGCCGAGCATGCGCTCGGCGATGATGTTGCGCTGGATCTCGTTGGTGCCGGCGTAGATAGGCCCGGACTGGGCAAACAGGAAGCCTTCCAGCCAGCCGGCGGCGTCCTCGGCCTGCCTGGCGCCGGCCAGCAGTTCACCGCGAGCGCCCAGCAGGCGCATGGCGGTCTCGTGCATTTTCAGGTCGAGCTCCGACCAGATGATCTTGTTGATGCTCGACTCGGCGCCAATCTGCTCGCCGCGCCCCAGGCGCCCGACGGTGTGGTAGGCCGACAGGGCGTAGGCCTCGGCGCCCATCCAGCAGTCGATCACTGCATCACCCAGCCCCGGGTCGCGTGCTGCGCTGTGCGGGCTGGCCTTGAACAGCTGCACCAGCTTGCGGGCGGTGTGCTGGAAGCGCGCCGGCGAGCGCAACAGCAGCCCGCGCTCGAACCCGGCGGTGGCCATCGCCACATGCCAGCCCTGCCCTTCGGCACCAATGCGGTTGGCCACCGGCACCCGTACATCGTCGAAGAACACCTCGGCGAAGGCATCCTTGCCGTTCAGCGCCTTGATCGGGCGAATGGTCACGCCCGGTGCGTTCAGCGGCACCATCAGGAACGACAAGCCATGGTGGCGGGCCGAGCCCGGCTCGCTGCGGAACAGGCCGAACAGCCAGTCGGCAAAGGTGGCACGCGTCGACCAGGTCTTCTGGCCATTGATCACGTAATGGTCGCCGTCCAGCAGCGCCTTGCTGGTGATTGCCGCCATGTCGGAGCCGGCATTGGGCTCGGACCAACCCTGCGCCCACATGTCCAGGCTTGCCGCCATGCGCGGCAGAAACCTGCGCTTCTGTTCGGGCGTGCCAAATTCCATCAGCGTGGGGCCGAGCAGCAGCTGGCCGTTCTGGTTGACCCGCATGGGTGCGCCAGCGCCGTAGTACTCCTCCTCGAAGATCAGCCATTCGATCAGGTCGCAGCCGCGCCCGCCCAGCTCGGCGGGCCACATCACCATCGACCAGCGGCTTTCGAACAGCCTGGCCTCCCAGGCACGGTGCTGCTCGAAGCCTTCGCGGGTGTCATAGCTGGCCAGCGGTTCACGCGGCATATTGTGCGCCAGCCAGGCGCGCACTTCGGCGCGGAAGGCTTGCTGTTGGGGGGTATAGGTCAGTTGCATGGCGTGCCCTCAGAACTTCGCGTCGCGTTTTTCGACGAACGCCCGACGGGTTTCAGCCGAGTCGGGGCTGGTGTAGGCCTGCAGGGTGAAGCCCTGCTCCCAGCGGTATTTGTCTTCCAGGTTGCCGTCCTCGATGCCGTTCAGGGCTTCCTTGGCCAGGCGGATCATGGCCGGGCTCTTGGCGGCGATGCGGGCGGCAATCTCCAACGCCGTTTCGCGCAGCTGCGCCCTGGGCACCACCCGCTCGATAAAGCCGTAGGCCTGGGCCTCTGGCGCGCCGATGCTGGCACCGGTGAAGAACAGGTAGCGCACCTTCTGTACCGGGAACAGCCGCTGCAGGTGCGCACCGCCGCCCATGGCACCGCGGTCAACCTCGGGCAAGGCAAAGGTCGCGCAATCGGCGGCAACGACGATATCGGCAGCGCCAGTGATACCGATGCCACCGCCCAGCACAAAGCCGTGCACGGCGACGATCACCGGCACCGGGCTACGGTGCACGGCCTTGAAAGTTTCGTAGTTGCCGGCATTGACCGTAACGATGCGTTCCGGGTGTGCATCCAGCTCCTTGATGTCGACACCGGCGCAGAACCCCCGCCCTTCGGCACGGATCACGATCACCCGCACCTCGGGGTTGCTGCCAAGGGCATTGATGTGCGCGGCCAGGGCGTGCCATTGCTGGCTGTCCAGGGCGTTGACCGGCGGTTTGTCGATCACAAGCTCCGCGATCCCCTGGTCGATCTGGGTGGTAAAGGCGCAAGTCATGAACGTTCTCCAGTGAGGGCCAGTCGGTCGGCAACGGCTGCCGGTGTGTGCTCCGGGCAGCGTGCAAGCAAGGCATCGAGGCACTGCGCGGCTTCGGCGGCGATGCCTTCGATGACCTCGCGGCAGGTCAACAGGTCGCTGATGGCTGCTGCCACCTGGCCGCTGGGCAGGATGCCGTCGTCCGGCAGGCCGTCGACCATCGAGCGTTGCAGCAGCACCGGCTGGTTGGCGGCCATCACCACCTGCGCCAGCGCCGCCGGGTCTTCACGCAGGGCGCGCAGGAACACCGTAGCCATGTGCGCCAGGCTCATGCCGGTCTGTTGCTTCCACTGCCAGGCGCTGCCCAGGGCAATGCGCAGGCGGGCGAACGGCCCGGCTTGTTCCAGGCGGTTGATGAAGCGGTTTTCGATCATGCGGTGGCGCATGCCGTCCACTGCGGTGGTGACCCGCACCTGCTGCGGGTCAGCCACCTTCAGGTAGCGCGCCAGGGTGGCGGCGGGGGTGGGTGATTCGCGGGTCATCAAGAACCGCGTGCCCATGGCGATGCCACTGCCCCCGGCAGCCAGCACCGCCGCCAGGCCGCGCCCGGTGGAGTGCCCGCCAGCGGCGATCACCGGCACGCGCACCGCCGCCAGCACCTGCGGCAGCAGGATCGTGCCCGGTACGCCGCCGGTATGGCCACCGCCCTCGCCCGCTTGCAGGGTGATCAGGTCGGCGCCCAGCTGCTCGGCCTTCAGGGCATGCTTGAGCGCACCCACGGTGGGGATGCACAGCACCCCGGCGGCCTTGAAGCGGGCGATGGTCTGCGCATCCGGCCCGCGACCATAACTGACGGCGCGCAGGCGGTAGGCAATGGCCAGGTCGACGCACTGCGCGGCGTTGTCCTGGAACATGTGGAAGTTCAGGCCGAAGTTGCTGCCGCCGGTGGCCTCGATCACCTTGCGGATCTGGCCCTCCAGCGCATCGGCGGCCAGGGTCGCCCCGGCCAGGAAGCCGAAACCGCCGGCCTGGGTGGTGGCGATGACCAGGTTGGCGTCCGACACCCAGCCCATGGCGGTCTGCACGATGGGGTAGCGGC